>JAADFL010000087.1 GCA_013152945.1 Deltaproteobacteria bacterium
TCCCTTGGGCGTCGCATGCCACCCGGCCCGCATGATTCCCCTTGTAATCACAAATGTTTCCAAACCTCCCCCTCCACAACCTGGGTCGGGAAGAAAAAGAAAAAGGGGAAAATAAATGTATTGTGTCGATCGATACTTACATATGTAATATCCATATCAAACGAGGAGGCTAAGATGTCGGAAAAATACTATCATGGGCACACTGTAGCTTTTCCTTGGGGTGGCTCCATTCTCGAATTCTCCCTGCCCGAAAGCTGGACTGTTCTGGGCGAATTGGAACCGGCCGTCATACCTGAACCCCCGGACTTGTTTGAAGCATGCCGCAAGGCATTGTCGCAACCAATTGCTACAACCAGGCTTGCCGACCGAAACCTGTCCACTGCAAAGGTAACAATAGTAGTAGACGATCATACGCGACCGACTCCTGTGGCGGAATTCTTGCCTGTCATCCTGGAAGAGTTGGAAAAAGCAAACTGCAATGATGCGAATATCTCGTTTCTTCTGGCAAATGGCGTACATAGAAGAACAACCCCGGAGGAAGCAAAACAAAAACTGGGTACCCGTATATTGGATCTCTATGAATGGACATGTCATGATGCATACGATCCATCCAATCTTGTTGACTTCGGTCGAACAAGCCGGGGCACACCAATCAAGTTGAATCGACGGCTTGTCGAATCAGATTTGGTATTACTTGTAGGCGCCGTAGAACCCCACCTGCTGCTTGGATACGGCGGAGGACTGAAAATGGTGATTCCCGGATGTGCCGGAGCCGACACGATCGCCGCAAACCACCTCCAGGGCGTCGAGCCCGATAGATTCGACTTTGTTGGAGCCACGGCAGAAGACAGTCCGATGCGCCAAGATCTGGAAGAGGGCGCCTTGTTGCCCGGTAATAAGTATTTTATCATAAACACGGTTTTCAACTATAATGGCAGGCCAACGGCCTTCTTTTGCGGCCATCCGTTGGAGGCGCATAGAAAGGCACAGGAATTGGTACAAAAAATCAGCATGGTCGAAATACCTCAACCGGCAGACATTGTCTTGGCCAATTCCTTTCCGGGAGACAGTGATCTTCGACAGTCGATAAAGTGTATCGGCAATTCCCTCTATGCCTCAAAACCCGGCGGGGTATTGTTAGGCACCGTCTTTTGCAAGCATGGTCTTGGTGAAATACCAATACCAAGGATTACATTGCCCTATCCGTTTCTCAGAAGTCTTGTCAAGGTAATCGGCAAGCATAGAATCATCAAGCTGGTACAAAGAATCAAACGAGGAGAACCTGAAGAGGAGGTGTTCGTGACGAATTTCGGGCTGAATATGTTGAGACGCAATCACATAGGTCTGTACAGCAAGCACCTTGATGCCGGGTATGGCAGGAAACTTGGACTGGCAATGGTGTTCAATGAAATCGATTCCTGGCTCTCTTGGGCCAGGAAGAAGGCGAAACAAGACGCCACAATCTGGATTTTTCCACATGGAGGTGTATCTTTCGCAAGATTGAGTAAACCGGCAATCGGTTCACAAAACAGGTCCCAACCTTGACACCATGTTTTCCCTATGGTACGAAGCGGCTTCATGTGTGCTGCCGTAGCTCAGCTGGTTTAGAGCGCCTGACTGTGGATCAGGAGGCCGAGGGTTCGAATCCCCCCGGCAGTACCATTCTTTCCTTGTATCCGGTATTCTCTCATTGAAAAAAGAGGTATCCGGATCTAATTACGGGATTCAACCGGAGAAAGACATGGGTAACGATAGAAAAAGTAAAAGAAAGGGCACAAAGATAAAACACCCGGGATTGGTGCAACCAAGACTTGTAAGAGGTTTTCGGGATTTGTTCGAGACATCCCTGGAACAGCGTAACAGGATGATCCGAAGAATACAGGAAGTTTACGAATTGTACGGATTTACGCCGCTCGAAACACCTGCCCTTGAGCCTGTGGATGTTCTTGGTAAATTTTTACCTGATACCGACACTCCCCAAGAAGGCATATATGCCCTCAAAGATCCGGACGACGACTCGTGGATTGCCATGCGCTATGACCTGACTGCACCCCTTGCAAGAGTATTTTCCATGAATCGTCAGGTGCTTGGCACACCGTACCGGCGTTACCAAATCGGACCGGTTTATAGATACGAAAAAAGGCTCAAGCCAGGCAGGTTAAGGGAGTTCTACCAAGTCGACTTCGACACCGTGGGTGCAGGTACAATGGCTGCCGACGCCGAGGCGTGCAGTATTCTGGCAGATGCGCTTGAGGCACTGGGTATCTCCAGGGGCGATTACAGGATACGTATCAACAACCGTAAGCTGTTACAGGGCCTCCTCGAGTCACTGGGCCTTCCCGAGACCGGCGGTAAGACCATCATGGTCAACCAAAAGCCGGTTGAGCAGTCCCTGGTTGTCATGCGTGCAATGGACAAGCTGGACCAACTCGGCATAGACGGAGTTGTAGAGCTGCTGGGCAAAGGCAGGATGGACCAGTCCGGCGACTATACAGAGGGCGCCGGGCTGGACCCAGTAACCATCAACCGGTTGGTTGGTTTCCTGGAGTTGGGGCGCGATAGCGATGGCCCCAGGTGCAAGATGCTGACTTCGCTCCAGGAGATGCTGGGCCAAAGCCCCATGGCGGCCGAGGGGATAGAGGAAATCAGGGAGATCGACCGTATCCTGACGGCTACAGGTTTCGGGCATGACCGGGTCGTGTTGGATCCCACGGTTGTTCGAGGTATGTCGTATTACACCGGACCTGTATACGAGGCAGAACTGACCTTTGACATCCAGGATAAGAAGACTGGCAAACCGAGACGTTTCGGCTCGGTCGGCGGCGGCGGAAGGTACGACGGGTTGGTAGAGCGTTTCCTTGGGGAGAGGATACCCGCCACCGGAGCATCGGTGGGCGTGGACAGACTGATGGCGGCCCTTGAGTACAGCGGGGCCGGAGCACGGGAAACAACGCCTGGTCCGGTGGTCGTAACCGTTATGGAGCCTTCCAGGCTTCCCGATTATGCGCTCATGGCCTCACAGCTACGCTCCGCAGGAATAAGGGCGGAGGTGTATCCATCCAAGGGCGGGATCAAGAAGCAGATGAAGTATGCAGACCGCCGCAGGGCACCTGTTGCGGTCATTGCAGGCAGTGACGAATTCTCCAGGGATGAGGTGACTCTCAAGGACCTTAAAATGGGCAGGGAACTAAGTTCCAAAATCCAGGACCGCGAGGAGTGGCGCAAAGGGCAGCCCGCACAAGTAACCGTGGCCAGGGAGAAACTCGTTCAGCGTGTAAGGGAAATGCTGCAGGCATGGGGTTGAAGGCTTTTCAACGGCCATGTCAAAGAATCCAGGGAGGCCCGGTTGAAGTTCAAGGTTGAAAAAGTCGAGTTTCATATTGGTAAAGTCAACCTGGTGGGAGATTTATACTTTCCCGAGGATCCCCACAACCTGGGAGCGGTGATTTTACATCCTCATCCGGTTTATGGCGGCGACAGACACAACAATGTCACCACCGGCATCGCCGAAGGTCTTGCGGACTCCGGCTTTCCGGCACTGACATTCGATTTCAGGGGTGCGGGCGAGAGCAGTGGCATCCATACCGGCGGGGCAGATGAGGTGGCCGATGTACAGGCCGCCCTGGCCTTGCTCGAGTCAAGGGCTCCAAAGTTGGACCGTACGGCGCTCGTGGGATACTCGTTCGGGGCCTATGTAGCCTCGCTGGCGATAGAGTCGATGGCTGTAGAATCCGAGCCGGCCGGTACCAACACGTGCTCTCCTTGGGCCGTGGTCTGCGTGGCGCCTCCGGTATCCATGTTCGACATGAGAGGCTTGCAAGGATTTTTGGGGCCTATGCTCCTCCTTGCAGGTGACATGGACCAGTTCGGTCCGCTCGAGGACGTGACCATGCTAGCGGAGTATGCCGGAGCCGAGCTGCAGCGGATACAGGGAGGCGATCATTTCCTCCGGGGCAGGGAACCGGATATCGCGCGGCGGATAGTCGATTTTCTGGACAGGAGCGCGGGACTTTGAACCCCGTGCCAAGAGTCTGCCATGCTCCAGTCACTGCTCAATGCATTCGAAACAACCCTGAAAGATCTTTCAGCCCTGTTGTTGTTGCCCGCATTAATGGGCCTCTTGATTCACCTGGTTGAAACAGCTTCGTACAACATTCAATCCAGGACCTTTGGAAGGTGGTTCACAATCATCTCAACCGGGTGGCTCGGCGTTCCTGTGCACGAATTCGGTCACATGTTTTTCTGCGTACCGTTCATGCACAGGATTGACGAAGTCCAATTGTTTTCGGTATCAGGCTCACAAAAGACACTTGGTTTTGTAAAACACTCTTACAATCCCAAAAACCCAGTAGCTGTCCTCGGCAACCTATTCATCGGGTTCGGGCCCTTGCTGCTGGGAAGTGCAATCATCTGGCTGTGTTTCAAGCTCGTTGTTCCTGATCTGCTTCATCTGCTTTTGCAAGACGCTTCCTTCACTGATGCCATGTTCTGGACGGTAAGCTTGCCGGGTATTGCATCCGGCATCGATTTATCGTCCGGCTGGACCTGGTTGTGTCTGTACGTTGTCTTTTGCACCGCATCCCACATGGGGCCAAGCGTAAGTGATATCAAGAGTGGCCTGTCCGGCGCAGCCGCCCTCTTTTTGCTCGTTTTCGCCTTGAACCTTGCAGCCATGGCGCCGCGACTCGGTTCTCTGAAAAACGCCGGTCTGTTGCTTTACCATGCAGGCCGAATCATCTCCATGTTGATGTTGCCCGCAACAACGGCGGCTATCGCCGGTTTTTTGCTCTCCTGGCTGGCTGCAACAGTCTTTTCGCTGCTCACTGAAAAGGAAATACCCATGCCATGGAGATAAGTTCTGTAACGGCTCCATGGTCCATATGTTCAATGCTTCATGTCTTTGTTTTTGATTCGATCAGCTTGCCTACCTCGGAAAGAGCCCGGTCCAACTTGGACGGATCGCTCCCCCCTCCTTGGGCCATATCCGGCCTTCCGCCTCCCTTACCGCCAACGATCTTGCACAGTTCGCGAATTATTTCTCCGGCATGAACCTTTTCTCCAGCCACATCCCTTGTTGCCATTGCAAGTAGAAACACCCTTTGTCCGTCAGTACTGCCTGTTACGATCAAGCCGGACCCTATCTTGTCGCGCAACTTGTCACCATATTCACGAAGGCTCTTGGGATCCCTTGCCTCTGACCTGACCGCCAGGTACTTTATTCCTCCGGCCTCCCCAATCTTGTGTACTGCCATGACCGATGAAATGGCAGCCAGCTTACGCTCCAGCCTCTCCACCTCCTTCTCCATGAAACGTCTCTCCTGTTTCAGCCTGGTTACGGCTTGTCCCAGGTTGGATGGATCCGTCTTGAGCTTGTATGCAGCATCCCTCAAGGCATCAGCCCTCTCCTGGTTGCGCCTGACCGCCGGCTCTCCGGCAAGCGCCTCTATTCTGCGTACGCCTGATGCCACCGCCGCCTCCGAGGTTATCGTGAAGCAGCCAATATCGCCGGTCCTTGAAACGTGGGTCCCTCCGCATAACTCCCGGGACCCTCCCATTCGAACCAGCCTGACTACATCACCGTACTTTTCCTCGAACAAGGCAATGGCACCCCTTGCCTTTGCCTCGTCAAATGGCAGGATCTCCGTATCCACTTGTGAGTTTTCCATAATGTACCTGTTGACCAATAGTTCCACATGGTCGAGTTGCTCCCTCGCAGGAGGGCTGTATTGTGCATAATCAAAACGCAGGCGTTCAGGATCGACTACCGAGCCCTTCTGCCTTACATGTTCTCCCAGCACTTCCCTCAATGCCCTGTGCAATAAATGAGTCGCACTGTGGTGCCTTCGTATGGCCCATCTCCTGCTCGTGTCAATCTCGAGACTCACGCCGTCACCAACAGAAACCGTGCCCTTTTCGACCCTGCAGTAGTGCACGAACAGACCGTGCACCGGCCTCTTGGTGTCCAGCACGTTGATTTTGAGGCCCTTTTCTGAAAATATAGTGCCTGTATCACCCACTTGTCCGCCTGACTCGCCGTAGAACACGGTTTTATCAAGGACTAACTCAACTTCCGCCCCCTGCCCCGCACCCTGCACCGATCTGTGCTCGGCCTTGCCCGTTGACTCGAGCACAGCCAGGACCGAGGCCCCGCATGCCTGTTGTTCGTAACCGAGGAACTCGGTGTCTCCATGCTCTTTGTGCACTGCATGGTACATCTCCGAAACAGAATCCTCGCCGATGCCATCGGTGCCGGCCATGGCCCGCTGCTGACCGAGCAGCTTCTCGAAGCCATGTTCATCCACTTCGAACCCTCTTTCATCAGCCATGATTCTTGTAAGATCTTCCGGAAATCCATACGTATCCTTCAATGTGAAAACCAATTCACCCGGTATTGTTTTCTCACCTTGTGCCAAGTTGTCGATCCCTTGATTGAATATCCTGATCCCCCGGACAAGGGTCTGTCTGAACACCCTTTCCTCTCCCTTGGCCACTTCCTCGATAAAGCCCTTTTGCTCCACCAGTTCAGGGTAATCCCCGCCCATCTCCTCCACTACCTTCAATGCCACCCTGTACAGGAAGAGTTCATCTATGCCCAACTTGTGCCCATGACGAATGGCCCTTCTCATGATTCTCCGCAACACGTACCCACGTCCTTCATTCGCTGGCTGAACACCGTCGGCCACAAGAAAGGCGGTTGCCCTTGCATGGTCTGCTATCACCCTCATTGAAACATCCATCAAGGGATCATCGCCGAGTTTTCTTCCGGAAATACGCTCGGCTTCAAGAATCAATCCGGCAAAAAGATCCGTGTCATAGTTTGATTCCACGCCCTGCACTGCGGCGGTGCATCTCTCCAGCCCGGCGCCCGTGTCAACGCAGGGAGCGGGCAAGGCCCTTGGCTCGGCACCCTTCGAGTCGATGTTGAACTGCATGAACACCAGGTTCCACAGCTCCACGAACCTTCCGCAGTCACATGCGGGGCCGCACTCGCTTTCAGGTTTCCCGAGTCTGCACGGCCCTCCGTGATCCAGGTGTATCTCCGAACAAGGGCCGCATGGGCCGGTCTCGCCCATTGACCAGAAGTTCTCTTTCATACCGTAATGGCGTAGACGTTCACTTGCCATTCCCATGTCTTCAAGCCAAATCCTGTCAGCGTCTTCATCAGCAGGGAAAGGCTCTCCATTTTCAGGAGCGAACGTAGTGACCCATAGCCTGGACGGGTCCAGGCCCAGGCCTTTTTCCTTGGATGTCAGCCATTCCCATCCGAACCTTATCGCTTCTTTCTTGAAATAGTCTCCAAAGGAAAAATTGCCCAGCATCTCGAAAAACGTGTGGTGCCTCGGAGTTCTGCCCACATTTTCCAGGTCGTTGTGTTTGCCTGAAACCCTCATGCATTTTTGGGCCGAGGTCGCCCTCTTGTAGGGCCTGACATCCTTGCCGGTAAAGACATCCTTGAACTGGTTCATGCCGGCGTTGGTGAACATCAATGTGGGATCACCGTGTGGGACCAGGGATGAAGCCCTGACCACCGTGTGTCCATGGTCTTCGAAATATTTCAAAAAAGAACGTCTTATCTCCTTTGCCGACATGCTCATGTTGAAATCCCTCCGAAATCGGCGCATCCGCTGCGTCGTACATTGAAGAATGATTGGGTACCAAATACACACGGAAGATGTCAAACAATCCAAATCTTATTGGTGCTCAGCCTCTTCGGCTTAAAAAATTGGCCTCAAGATTCCTTGCCTATCTCGGTTTGAGATTATACATATAATAATCGTTAAGAAGTTCGAGATCGAATAACCATGCTCGGGGGTAATCTAATGAAGATCCTGCTCGGCAATGTCATACTCTTTTCCATGAGCCTGCTGATACCCATTCTACTTCCATTGACATTGCACGCCAAAGCACCTGATAAGACAGAACTACCGGGCCAAGCCTCCAGGGAAAAACCCAGGCTCCTGGTCTTGAAGACAAAAGTGACCGGTGTAGGAAATACAAAGACAGTGGATCCGGTTGCCCTGACAAACCTGGTGGGCTCGGTGATAAGCAACACAGGTAAGTACAGGCTGGTCAGTTCCGAGGACATGGTCGCCATGCTGGACCAGGAACAGCAAAAACAACTTGCAGGCTGTGATGACGTGTCATGCATGGCTGAAATCGGCGCAGCCATGGGAGCCAGGTTTCTGATTTATTCCAATGTCGGAAAGGTGGGCGGCGCATACCTGGCCACTGTAAGCCTCATTGATACAAAGGACGGCTCTGTTTCCAACCGGCAAAGTATCACCGTGCAGAACGAAAAACGCATACTTGCCGGCATGGAGGTGGCGGCCAAGAGACTCGTGGGCCTCAAGGCCGAACTCCCGCCCCTGGAGCAAGCCGGAAAACCGGCGAATCTCGCACCCTGGAAATGGTCAGCCCTGGCAGGTGGTTTACTGATGGCAGCCCTTGGAGGCGCAGGCACGGGGCTTGCCGTATCCAATCGCAACAAGGCGGACGATGCAGACAAGCAGTCGGACATGGATGACTACAGGGCCAAGGGCGAGACATGGAACAAGGTTGCAATCACCGGTTACGCAGTCGGCGGGGCCTTGCTTGCAACATCGGTGGTTTTGTTCGTACTCGATTCGATGAAGGGGACAAAAGGCAAGAGAGAGCCTGGGAAAGTTGATGAAAAGAAAGCCATGCTGCTCGTTTCTCCCATGCCCGGACTCGGTTTTTCCTTGAACTTGGTAATGGACTTCTAGGAGGATTCCAATGGGGTCAATCCGTTCGATCCTGCCGGTGATCCCGGTTGTTATGTTTTTTGGCTCATCCGGCTGCATAAACATGCCCGGCGACAAGGGTGAGCCATGCAACAAGCATCTGTTGTGTGCATCCGGCCTTGTTTGCAACCAGGAAACAAAAACATGCGAGGTGCGGCAAAAGTGCAAGGAAGGAGATAAGAAGCAGTGCGGCCAGACCGATCTCGGCGAATGCAGTTATGGGGTGCAGACCTGCACGGGCGGTACGTGGGGCGAGTGCAAAGGAGCAGTGCTTCCCGTTAAAGAAATCTGTGACGGCAAGGACAACGATTGCAACGGAACACCTGATGACAACAATGCGGCATCCTCCTGCCAGGCTCCCGCCGACGAATGTTTGAACGGCATTTGCCATGAATCTTCTTCAGTTTCTTGTGGATACTTCATCGGAGATAAGGAAGCAGGCAGAACCACCGAGATGTGCAAAATCGAGGCCGGCACCTACTACATCGGCCAAGATCCAAAACCAATGAATCTTAATGAAGCAGTATTCATCGACCGCTTTGAAGTCACAAACCTGAGGTACAAGAAATTCTTCGAGGAAAAGGGCAAGACAGCATCTTTGCTTCCGGATTGCACTCCTGACTACCCCAAGACACCGCCTTACCGCGATTGGAACACAGAGGCTCCCTATTTTGATGCAGACTTGGGGCAACACCCGGTAATTTGCATAAGCAGGGCCCAGGCGGAATCATTTTGTGCATGGGCTGGAAAAAGACTTCCGACAGAACTTGAATGGGAAGCCGCGGCCCGGGGAAAGGGACAAGCAGGTAAGAGAATCTATCCTTGGGGCGATGAAGATCCATCCGGCCAGGCCAACTGCAAGGATATCTCCTGCAAGGATACATATCCCAAAGGCACTTGCAATAACATGGTGGATGGCAGGCTGTGCAAGGACACATCTCCCGAGGTAACCAGTGGCGCTACACCCGAGCCGGTACTCGAGAGCGGTCATTCACCTTATGATCTGCTCAACATGGCGGGAAACGCAGCTGAATGGGCAATCAATCCGGAAAACCAGGAACTCGGCGTATTGAGAGGCGGCTCATGGGATGACATGGCCGACAGCATACATGTGTACGACAGGCAGGAGAAACCCATTACGACAGCAAACGCCACGACAGGCTTCAGGTGCGCTTATTCTCCAGTTAAATAGAATATCAGTGGCCCTCTCCCCCGGCCCTAGGCCCGGCCTCTCCCCACCCAGGCCCTCTCTCTCCCCACCCAGGTTGATTTTCAGGGCACCTAAAATATGCTGTCATTTCATGAAGTAGGGGAGGTTCGCGAACCGCCCCTACGAGATTCAATCCTAATAATTTGTATTTTTTTTCACCAGGACCAGGTTGGCTTTCCACCGCCCTCACCCCCAAAATCACCCTCTCCCGCAGAGCGGGTGAGGGGGCCGTATTGTGAGCATTTACATTCTCCCGGTTGTGGCTTTTTTGGGGGATTGGTTTTAATTGATTCAATTGGGGACGATTGAATTAAGGGCGATGTCCTTATGATGCGGTATGTGTCCATGGCACCAATACCATTGTTACCAACAATTCCGGGGGCAACGCCGCTGGCATTTTTGACATTTTAATTCGGTTATCACAGTGGTTAGAGTTTAGTGTTGGAAGACCGAATGACTCTACCTTATCGTAGTCGGGTCATCATCTCTGACATTCTGGTTTTCGAATTCATCCCAGGTAGAATCGGAAGTGGCGGCTATTCCCGAATAACGGAGTGCGAAATCATCCGGGTTTGTGCACTGCCTCAATGACTCCTGGTAGCTGATGTAACCGGCCTTCAATAATGCCATGAGCGACTGGTCGAATGTTTGCATTCCATAATGGATATGTCCGTCAGCAATAGCGTCGTGAATCTCCTTTGTTCGGTCCTTGTCCTCGATCAACTCCTTTATCCTTCCTGTTGATATCATTATCTCCACAGCCGGCACCCTTCCCCGGCCGTCGGATCTGGCAACAAGCCTTTGACTCACGACCGACTTGAGCACTGCCGAAAGCTGGAGCCTCACCTGTTTTTGTTGATGGGGGGGGAATACGGCGATGATCCTCTGCACTGTCTCCGTGGCATCCACCGTATGTAATGTGCTCATGACAAGATGCCCGGTTTCAGCAGCCAGCAGAGCGGTCTCGATAGTTTCGAAATCTCTCATTTCACCGACCAGGATAACATCAGGATCTTGTCTCAAAGCGCTTTTCAGGGCCTGGGCAAAGGACATCGTATCAACGCCCACCTCACGCTGGTTAATTATGGACCTCTTATCGCGTATTAGAAACTCTATCGGGTCTTCTATGGTAATTATGTGGCAAGTACGCATGGAATTTATGTGATCGATCATGGAGGCCAGGGTCGTTGATTTTCCTGATCCAGTGGTTCCCGTAACCAGTATGAGCCCTCTTGGCTCCATTGCAATTTTTTCCAGGATTTTTGGGAGATTCAAGCTATCGAGTGTTCTTATCTTGTGGGGTATGACCCTGAACACAGCTCCGACCGAACCACGCTGGGTGAACACGTTTACCCTGAATCTGCCCAGGCCGGGGACCCCGTATGCCATGTCGATCTCATTTTGAACCTTGAACCTCTCGCGCTGAAAATCGTTCATGATTCCCAGGCACATGCGTGCAACCTCTTCCGGCGGCATCCTCTTGGTGTCTTTGAGGGGTAACAGCGAGCCATCTATTCGAAACATTGGAGGAAGGCCGGCCTTAAGGTGAATATCCGATGCGCCTCCGACCAGTGCTACTTTCAAGATTTCATTGAGTTCCATTTTGCTCCCCTGTTTGCCCCTCGGCTGCATCCTCTCGGCGCAAGAGCCCATGCGCTTCCAACAGACTGTGTTCCAGGTTCTGCATTATCTCACCATTCTCTTCGATAAAGGCCCTGGCCGATTCCCTTCCCTGTCCAATCCTCTGGTCTCCCATAGAATACCACGAACCGCTTTTTTCTATAAGTCCCGCCTCGACCGCCCTGTCCAGCAAGTCCCCGGCTTTGGATATTCCCTTGCCGTAAAGAATGTCGAATTCAACCTCCCTGAAGGGTGGTGCCAGTTTATTCTTGACGACCTTTACCCTGGTTCTGTTTCCCATTACCTCCTGGCCCTGCTTTATTGCCCCGATACGCCTGATATCCAGCCTTACAGAAGAATAGAATTTCAAGGCATTGCCGCCTGTAGTTGTTTCCGGATTGCCGAACATGACTCCGATTTTCATCCGAATCTGGTTGATAAACAATACGCATGTTTTTGACCTTGAAATCGATCCGGTAAGCTTTCGCAATGCCTGGGACATGAGCCTTGCCTGCAGCCCGACATGGGCATCACCCATTTCCCCTTCGATTTCAGCCTTTGGGACAAGGGCTGCAACAGAGTCCACCACAACCACGTCCACAGCGCCGGACCGTACGAGTAAATCCGCTATTTCCAGAGCCTGCTCGCCCGTGTCTGGCTGAGAAACCAGTAGCTCGTCGACATTGACACCGAGTTTGGATGCATATTTGACGTCGAGTGCATGCTCTGCGTCAATAAAGGCGGCAATTCCCCCGGTCTTTTGCGCCTCGGCTATGACGTGCAAGGCCAACGTGGTCTTTCCCGAGGATTCCGGGCCGAACACTTCAACAACCCTTCCGCGCGGGATTCCGCCTATCCCCAAGGCTATATCGAGGCCGATACTACCGGTCGGTATTATTTTTATCTGACCGGCGAGTGACTGCTGATCGCCCAACTTCATAATTGAGCCTTTGCCGAACTGCCTCTCGATTGCCTGGACCGCCGCCTTCAAGGCACGATCCTTGTCATTACCGTTCCTTTCGCGCACGGGTGAAGCCTTGTCTGTCTTGCTTGCCATTTAACTCCTCCGAAACCTTGTCCGAATCAAACTCCGGCCAGCGTCATTACATCGAGTTCATCATATATGGGGCCTGTTGGTGTCAAGTCGCTCTTGTAAAGTACTATTCTGTCTGCTGTCTGCAATATGCCTTGCCTGCCTTCCCGGAAATTTTCGAGCATCACGTCCAGTCCTTGCCTCGGCCCCTTCTTGAACCTTGCAAGTGTCAAGTGAGCCTTGAACGGCCTTTCCTCCCTCTCAAAGCCATGTGCTTCACATGCCTGCTCGATCAGGCCTGCCAATTCCCGTAAGCGGGACTTACCTTGCCGGGTATCCATAAACAATATCCGGGGACGGTGGGGGGAACCGAAAAACCCCAAATCCTCCAACCTGAACCTGAACGGGGCAAAATCCTTTACTGATTCTGCAATTGTCTTTACCAACAAAGGCACGGAAACCATCTCCATGTCACCCAGGAACTTCAAAGTCATGTGCATCGATTCAGGTTTGACAGGCCTGAATTTTGCGCCCGCTTCTTTAAGAGCCTTTGTCAATTCAAGAGAGAGAGAGCCCAATTTCTTGCGAGCCGATCCGGACAGAGGCAATGCAATAAATGCCCTGATGATATTGGCATTATCTGCAATATTATTCATAGAAGCCTCTTTCTAAGCCTATCGAGTACCACATGGCCTGCCAAAGACTGAATCCAGTGTCTTGGGCCCTTCAAAACCTTGTTATACGTATCTATACCCCATGGCCCTGACATTGAGAACCATATTAGACCCACCGGCTTATCGGGCGTGCCTCCTGACGGGCCGGCAATGCCGGTTACGGCCAGTCCGATGTCCGCGCCGAGAACATGTTTTACCCCTTCTGCCATGGCCGAAGCAGTCTCGGCGCTAACCGCACCATGTATTTCAAGCACCTCCAAAGGCACATTAAGTAATCCTTGTTTCGCTTCGTTGTGGTAAGCCACAACACAGCCCTTGAACACGCTGGATGCTCCAGGCACCTCTGTAACCAGGGATGCAGCCCTCCCGCCGGTGCAGGATTCGGCCAAGGCGAGAGTTTTGCCCCGCTCTTTCAACAAGTTAACCAGGGATGTCGCAAAAGGCTTCATATCCCGGCCACAAATGTGATCGCCAAGTTTTTTCTCGATGGCAGCCAGAGCCTTTTCAGAGTCTGCGCGGACATCTCCCCCCTGTCCGGTCCTGGCCACGACCTTGACGTGGATTACGGGAAATTCCGGAAGAAATCCGAGACTGATCGAAGGAATCGCCTTTTCCAGTCCATCGAGCCTTTCATAAAGAACAGCCTCGGGCAAGCCGAATACGTCGACAATCTTTGTTTGGACTTTCAGGCCGGCCCGTGATGCAAGGTCCGGAGCAACCTCTTGCTCGAACATGTCACTTAATTCTGAAGGGACTCCTGGCAGGAAATATAGCAGCTTGTTATCCATGCCTTCCATCACAAAACCAGGCGCGGTTCCTTTCCTGTTGTTCAAGATTGCCGCTCCCCTTGGAAGCAGGGCCTGTTTCTTATTTGCATCTCCCAGGCGCATACCAAGATCTTTCAGAAAAGTTTCGAGCTGTCTGAGCCAACCCTGGTGCAACTCAAGGTCAACCGAAAACGCCATGGCCGCAGCCTCTGCCGTCCTGTCGTCCGATGTCGGGCCCAGTCCTCCGGATACGATCGTGACTTCGCAGTTCCTTTGTGCAAGTTTCAAGCTATTCGCAATGGCTTCGAGGTTGTCGGGCACCACATGTATTGCTGTCACCTTGTAACCAAGGGCCTTGAGGGAAGATGCCAGGAAATAGCCGTTCTTGTCTCTAACTTCTCCTGCCAAAAGCTCATCACCCACCAGGATGACCTGGGCGGTCCCCTCTTTTTTCCCCATTGAAGTCATGGCGTGTACACGGCTCCTCTCAAGGGTCTTTTATCGATACATAGCCCAATAGCCTTGCTTGTCAAGGCTAAGAACTCTGTATTCAACCGGGACAGATTTTTTGCCTACCGATATCACACCGGTGGCAATTTTTCCCCGGTGTACAATTCGCAGACGGCTTTCCCTGCCGCAATAGGTCCCGTTCCCTTAACAGCACCTCTGTCCCTGTCCCATGGCCCACCCTGTCCCATGGCAGATCAGCAGCCCCGGACCTCTCTGCAAAGGCTATCCAGTTCGGATCCAGGCCCAGGGAATTCAATATGGAATCGATGTCGATACCCGACTCCACCGACTGCACCAGGGCGTTTCCTACCTCGCGGGATCCGCGTGACAACAAGGCTTGCCGGTATACGGATTTCAAGGATTCCGCATTGACCCGAACACCGCCTATCTTGCTCAATGACTTCTTTGCCTGCTTCAGGTACATGTTAAGGGTTGCAGGATCTTTCATGCCTGACCACTGGAGTGGCGTTCCCGGCTTTGGTACAAACAGGGAGAGTGAAACATGGGTCATTCCCGTGGAACCTTTGGAACGGGCAGCTCCCCTTTCTCTTGCCTTGCTGATTTTTTCCACTATATGGACCATGGCATGGATATCGTCATCTTCCTGCCCTGGTAACCCCAATATAAAATACAATTTAAGATTCGGTATCCCGGTCTTGCCTGCCATGTAACCGGCATCGACAAGCACTTGGTCTTCCATGTCCTTGTTTATAGCCCGGCGCAGATCTTCTCGCCCGACCTCCGGGGCCATGGTCAGCGTGCGAAGCCCATGTTTCGAAAGCTTATCTAGCAATTCCAATGACACCTTGTCCGCCCGCAGGCTCGAAGGTGAGGCCTTGGCGCCGTTTTTTTCCACCATGTCGATAATTTCTTCAAGCTCGGGATGGTCGGACAAGTCCGATGCGACAAGGCCGACCTTGCCTGCAAGATCGGAAAGCCTGGCTATTTCCCGTTCCATGTCATCCAGGGGCCAAAACCGTGGAGGCCTGCAAACATAGCCGGAAGCACAGAACCTGCAACCCCTGACGCAACCCCTGGCCACCTCGATGAGCGCCATGGAGCCAAGTTCCGCATCCGGGCAAAGAACAGTAGTGGCTGCGGGCTGCCCTCCCCCGGTCAATTGAAACAGGAATTGTCTCGTCACCGAAAAATCGGGGGTAGCGTCGAAAGTGAGCCATCCATCCACCTTTCTGATTGCCTCGATCTTTTGTTCCAGCGAGGCCTTTGGTTCAATCTCCAGATTGTCCAATGCTCTTGGAACCAGGACTTCGGCGTCGCCCAATCCCACTGCATCGACCATGGACAGGTACGGTTCAGGGTTCATGGTCGGAGCCATGCCTCCGGCTACAACAAGAGGATCGTGTTTCCTCCTGTCTTCAGGTCTGGGTGACAAGCCTGCCCTGATAAGAGCCCTGGCCACATTCCACGCGCCTTCTTCGAATGGAATGGTGAAGGCGATCACATCGAAATCAGACAGGGGCCGGGCAGACTCCACGCTCTTCGGGGTTCCCTTGGATGATATGAAACATCTCTCTGCAAGGGAACCCGACCTCCCGTTGATGATTCTATATAATACCTGTAAACCGAGGTTCGAAGCACCTGTTCTGTAAGTGCCCGGATAAACCAGGACGATATTCAATCCGCATCCGTGATCCTTTTTAATAATTCCTTTTTCAAACCAGCCCATTCCAGCCTGGTTACGATTTGTTCGGGAGTAGCCGCGGGACAGCCTGCCGTATTTGCGTTTCTTCTTAATGACAGTCAAAGGTTCTCCTTTTATGACACAGGCCCTTTGCAATAAAATATGTTGTCTCGGGCACAGGCGCAACCGCATCGTTTTCCGTGTATGCCCATCTTGGTGTCGGCACATGTATCACTGTCTCGATCTCAATTATGGCTTAACTGTCTCATTTCGATTTGAAACAATGCATCATGGTCTCCAAACACAATATCCAGGAAATCCTATTATAGCAAACAACAGAGTGAAACAGGCAGAATAGCCTCCCCCCAAAGTCCGACCCGGGCCGAGTCGCTTGGGGGGAAGCCGGTAGGAATTAAGGGAGGTTCAAAGAACGAGGTTACCGGCTTTAAAAGAACCTGAAGCCCTTGTTCAGCCGGTGGAACTATTTCCGGCAAGTTAAACTAGCACTAAGCATGCCAAGACGAATCATTCTCATTTTCGAGCCGTTGCCGATAGTTTTTTCCGGTTGGCCTTTTCTATTAGTCCACGCTCTCTTGTACCATCTCGCTGAGCTCACCTCTTGCCCGGGAGATGGCGAATAGCAAGGATAACCAGAACCGACTTCGTATCAGGCAGCCAGCAAATCCTTTGCAGCAGTCCCTGCAGAGAGGTAGGCCTTGATTTTTTTCAGGCCGCTTGCCTCGATTTGCCTCACTCTCTCTCTTGAAATACCCATTTCCTTGGCCAAGCTGGCCAAGCTGGGTGGTTCGTCGCTCAATACCCGCCTTTGAACCACCATCCTCTCTCTTTCCGGTAACCTTGCCAGTGCAGAATCCACATGTTGTTTCACAATCCTGTTCTTCTCTTCGGTTGCAAACTTATCTTCAGGAGAGGGATTATCATCTGTCAACATATCCAAGTACGTAGCAGACTTGTCCTCTTTCAACATCTTTGCATCCAGGGAAAAATCCCTTGCACTCATCTTGAGTTCCATCTCGAAAATATCTTTGTCCTTGATGCCAAGCTTTTCGGCCAAGGCTGCAATTTTATCTCCGTGTTCCATGGGCTCGTCCCTGCCTGCATCCAGTTCCCTACTCGCAGGCAAGAGTTTGAAAAACAATTTCCTCTGAGCCCTGGTAGTCCCTATCTTCACCATGCTCCATGTTTTCATGACGAATGACCGGATCATGGCCTTGATCCACCATACGGCGTACGAGATGAGCCTGTACCCTTTGTGTGGGTTGAACCTCTTAACCGCCAGCATGAGTCCCATGTTGCCTTCCTGTACAAGATCCGCCAACGGCGCACCGTACCTGGTGAACTCATGTGCAATCTTAACCACGAATCTCAAATTGGCTGCAACCAGTTTCTGAGCCGCCTTCAGGTCATTGTAGTCGAAATACTTTATTGCCAGCTCTCTTTCTTCTTCACGAGTCAACATGGGAATCCTGTTGATTTGTTCGACGTACGTATCCAATTCGCCAGCCCTTAATACAAGTGCCTTGCTCATTACATCACCCCCTTGCCTTTTTCCAACCGCTCTTTTTTAAACCCCAAGTTAACCATTAGCACTCACCTCTCCCATCTGCTAAATTATATATGCACATTTCGGGCCAATGTCAAATTCATCCCATTGCAGAATATTATAGAATATCAGTGCATATCAATATATTATTGTTAATTTGCTATTGTTTTTATATATATTCTCATTTATTCTCCATTTTTCTTTGTTTTTGACCGGTAAAAAAGGCTAACTGTCTGGCACATCTTGTTCATGCGGGTAGAAAAACAACACTTGGCTGTTAAATAGATCTGGTTATCCTGCCTGTTGATGTGGTGACACGACCGCCTTTTCGAGTGTCAGCAGCGATATCTCCGGATCTACCCGAAACCTAACCAGTGGCTCGACCATTCCAATGCCGCTCGTAATGTGCAACCACGTATGCTTTTCCCTTATCAGTCCATGACATCTACGTTTTCCGGCAATCGACGGAACCATGGGTGGTCCCAGAACCGGCAGGGAAATCTGGCCGCCGTGGGTGTGCCCGGACAATACGAGCAAAGGTTTGTTTTCCACGGTCTCAAGCATGTCCACTATATCAGGGTTGTGCGACAGCAAAATGTAAGGAGAGCCTTTTGGAACACATCCAAGCGCCTTTTGAATATCCGCATCTCCCTCCCAAAGGTCATCGATTCCAACGATGTAAAGTCGGGATCCGTTTATCTTTACACCAACGGATTCATTTATAAGCAATTTTATGCCAGCCTGTTTTAGAACCCGGGGTAGTCTCGAACAAAGAGGATCAACCTGGAGATCGTGATTGCCGAGAACTGCGTATGTATCGATGCGTTTCGCGATTTTCGACAAGACTTGTCCCAGCTCCTGGATTGGTTCCATGTCGCGATGCAACATGTCGCCGGTTATGGCTATGAATCCAGGTGAAAGGCTCATGGTCCTGGTGATTGCTTGTTGAAGGAAGCCCGGACCGAGTTCCCGGCAATAGTGAATATCACTCAAATGGACCAACCTGGTCTTATCCAGGGTTGATGGAAGCCCCGGAATAGGTACGCTGACTTGCACGACCCTCGGCAACTTCGGCGGGAACAGTTTTTTAAAGCCCGGAAAATCGAAAAGCCGTAAAGCCCCATTCACCAGCATTCGCATGATGGGTCGCATCAATGTGCGGGCAATATGTCCATCATCATCTCCGGGTGAATTGCTCAATGGGTCGAAAGGTTCCCTTGGCGGATAGCGACGAATATTGTCGATGCGGATCAACGTAGTTCCAAGGTCGAGGTTGATTCGTTCATCACCAGGGTTTGGGCAAATCCTTGGCCGACACGGCATCGAGCCTGTCAAAACCGAAATTTTTGCATATCTTTTTGCCTTTTTCATCATCGCATAATTGGAGCAGAGCTTTGAGCATAGCAGCTTCGTCTTTCACAGAATCCCTGTTTTCAAACCCCACGAAAACCGGGTTGGGAACAGGTAGTGTCTTTGCTATAACCGATAACTCGGCAGGCAGCTTGATATCGCCGAGGCTGTCATAGGCCCGCTCATTGATTACTACTGCATCGATTTTCCCCCGGGCTGCCTTCCTGATGAATCTCAATGTCCTGGTAGTGGACTTGATCTTGAAATCCCCGGACTTGAACCTGCCTTTTAATGCAAGTTTGAAAAATATTTCCGGCTCGAAAAAGATGTTGCCGGCCAGTGTTTTGCCTTTCAAGTCTTCGAGATTCGTAAAAGTGCCTTTTTTTGCCATAATATAATAGGGACTGCTCTTTTTATCGTGGACCACGATTTGTGCCAGGGGTTTCATGTGGTAAGTTTTGGCGTTTGAAAGATATATTCCTATTGAGATCATTGCGTATGCAGGTGAATGTTTCGAAAGATACCCTGCCGCCTTTTCAGGATCGGAAATGAAAACCGGGTCAAGAGCCTTGCCCCCCAGTTTGCCCTGGAGATAGCCGCAAAAACTTTTCAAGTACGGCATTGCTTCCTCTGCAGTTGCGGGCGCACCGGGCTGAAGCACTGCAAGTTCCCTCGACTGGCATGGAATCGCCAGGAACAAGATGGATACCACCAGAGCCGACTTTACCTTTTGCATGAACAACCTCCTTGTATTCCTGTTGACGATATCTTCGGAATAATGATTCATATTGGACTGGTATCCGATGAGCAAGACACGTGTCAAGATATCTTGAATAACAGGCCCCGGTTTATCTGTTGACAGTATCAAGATCTCTAGAAGATCCCTCCCTCCCGATCCGTCCCTCCCTCCCGGGTTGCTCCTCCCTCCGGTTGCTCCTCCCTCCCGTGGTTGGTTTTGCCGGGGTCGGATATGGCTGTAATATCAATAGGATATAAGGAGCGAAAAATCGGGACCGTGCATGATATGAGTGGCGGCCGGGTTCTCAAGGGGCTGTTTCAGGTGAAAGATCTGTCCTGGTACAAGGATCCAACGTGTGGATTGTTGTTTTGTTTGGGTTGAGTATGGTGCGGTTGACCGGTGTTTGTACGCTAATAGGATTTTAGCTGATGCGAAACTCCATGAAATGACGGCATATTTAAGATGCCCCGAAAATCAACCTGGGTGGGGTTGGGTGGGGTTGGGTTTGTTGTGGAATTCAGGATTGACCGGGATCCTTGATTCGTCACCAAGTCAGGTATAGAGTAATATTCAATATTCGGGCCCCGGCCGGTTATCGTTGATCTTCAAGAGCCGTTCCGGCCAGGGAAAGCGTATAGAGCATTGGTAGAAAATGGTGATTTTAAACTAAAAAATGTATGAAGCTAAAAAATGTATAAAGTAATAGGAAGACATCACATTAGAAAGGATGGAGCAGCCAAGGTCACTGGAAAGGCAAAGTTTACGGCTGACCTGCATTTTCCAAATTGCCTCTATGCGGCGATTCGGCATTCAGAGCACGCCCATGCCAGGATAAAAGGTATAGACATCGCACCTGCCTTGCAAATGAACGGCGTTGCCGCAGTGATCACGGGTAATGACTTTCACTCGAACAAGTGGGGTAACGTAATACAGGACATGCCTTTCTTGGCAAATGACAGGGTTCGTTACCTGGGTGATGCCGTGGTTGCGGTTGCAGCCGAGACATTGGAGCTGGCCCGAAACGCCGCCCAAGCGGTTAGAATCGAATACGAGCCCTTACCCGCTATTTTCGATCCGTCCGAATCACTTGCAGGTGAAGCGCCTCTGCTCGGAGTCAATGATAATACAGTGGTCCGGCACCATACGAGCACAGGTGATGTACAAAAAAGCGAGTCTGATTCCGACGAGGTTGTGGATCTCTTGTTCGAAACACCTTTCATCGAACATTCATACCTGGAACCAGAGGCTGCATGGGCCGTCCCTGATCAAGAAAATGGCGTAACCGTCTATCTTTCGACACAACATCCGTACTCGGCAAGGAGGGCGGTGGCCCAGGCCCTGGGGCTTGACTTGAACGAGGTAACCATAATCCAGCCGCCGATTGGCGGTGGATTCGGGGGAAAGGACGACAATGCCTCCCTGGTAGCGGCCCGGGCAGCCATGCTGGCTGCAAAGACAGGCAGGCCTGTGAAACTGGTTCTGACCCGTGAAGAAAGCTTCCTTGAATCGTACAAAAGGCATCCCTACAAGATGCACTACAGGCTGGGAGCCAGGAAGGACGGTACGTTCACATTTCTGCAGGCCGAGATCATTGCAGATGCTGGTGCGTATGCCTCCATGTCGCCGTTCGTAACCTGGCGATCGGCTGTCCAGGCTGCCGGTCCATACAGGTTCGACAGTGTATGGGCCGATATGCTGGCGGTTTACACGAACAACACTTACACCGGCGCAATGCGTGGTTTCGGTTCGCCCCAGGTGTGTTTTGCAGTCGAGAGCGCGGTTGACGAACTCGCAAGCAAATTAAAAATCGATCCTGTTCGCATGAGACTGAATAACGTATACAGGCAAGGAGATGTAACACCGACCGGACAGGTACTTGGTGGACACGTGGTCTCCCTTACACAGGTCCTTGAGCGGGCCGCCCGAAAGTCAGGGTGGCCGGGACCGAATACAGGCTCGGACAGGGCGCTCGGCATTGCTTGCAGCTACCGGGGAGTGTCCCTTGGAGCAGAAGGAGCCGACCAGTGTTATGCCGTGGTTACGGTAAGTCCGGACGGTAGTGTCGACCTTGCAGTGGGTGTTGCGGAAAACGGCCAGGGACTGAATACGGCAATGGCCCTGATTGCGGCAGAAGCCCTTGGATGCAATCTTGACCGGGTGAGGGTGCATCCTGCAGGCACCCACATGTGTCCTGACGGAGGGCCTACCGTGGCTTCCCGCGGCACCATAGCAGGAGGGAACGCGGTCCTCGATGCCGCGCTGAAAATAAGGGCTCAAATGGACAAGGCCGCCCAACGTTTCGATGCAGGCAATGCAACCTTCGAGGAACTGGCGGGTGTATGCGACAAGATGAAAGTCGGCTTGTCCGAAGTGGGACACTGGTCTGCGCCGCCCACGTCCTGGGATGGGAAAACCGGGAAGGGGGATGCGTATTTTACTTGGGTATACGGCTGCCAGGTGGCGGATGTCCGCGTCGACGTCAGGGGCCAAAAAGTAAGGGTAGAACGCGTAACCGCAGTACACGACCTCGGTAAGGTCATCTATCCGCAGGGAGCCAAGGGCCAGGTGACGGGCGGGGTTGTCATGGGGCTCGGTTATGCATTGATGGAAGATGCTGTTCACGAACAAGGTCGATTGAAGAGTTACAATTTCGACCGCTACAAGATTCCCAGGACCACGGATGCCCCGGTAATAGATGTCGAATTTATCGAAAATCCCGACAAGGCCGGCCCGTTCGGAGCCAAATCCCTAGGTGAACCGACATGCGAAATAACCGCACCGGCCATTGCGAACGCGATTGCAAGGGCTGTCGGAGCGAGAGTAGTAAAACTTCCGATAACCCCCGAGCGCATCAGACAGGCCATTGCGGGAGGCGACTACAAGTGATTCTCGATGTGAATATGACCAAGGTACAGGTGAATGATGAAGACCTGGACAAGAGTCTCCTGTCATTCTTGAGAGAAAATCTTTTCCTGACAGGCGCCAAGGATGGTTGCGGAAGGGGACTTTGCGGCGCATGCACTGTTCTGGCCGGCACAAGGGCAGTAAGATCCTGTATCACCCCTGTGCGTAAGGTTGCGAACAAGCGAATTCTCACAATCGAGGGACTTGCGGGCGAAAAAGACATGCACCCGCTTCAAAAGGCATTCCTGGAGCATGGCGCGGTTCAATGCGGCTTCTGCACGCCTGGAATGATCATGTCTTCACTGGCATTGCTGTTGAAAAATCCGGCTCCCGGCCCTGATGAAGTGAAAAAGGCATTGAAAGGCAACCTATGCAGGTGTACCGGTTATCAGCCGATTGTGGAATCAGTGCTGGCTGCAGCCGAAGAGATTAGGAACAAGAACATCGAAATCATAGGAGGCCGCCCGAAGGCCGGCCGGGAGACGAACCGGAGGTAACTCGTGCCTGACTTCAGAACAATACGTGTCCAGGCCCTGTACGACGGGGCCGGCCGTTTCATTTCGCCTTGCGAAATTTTCATACGGGATGGAAAGCTGGAACGAATATTTTCACCAAGGGACGATTCTGTAGATGCAGAAGCCTTTCGTAGGGAATATGCCCCGGTTGCCGATCAGATCCACGAGCCCTATGGTTTCGCCCTGCCCGGACTCGTCAACTCGCATCATCACAGCTATTCCGCGCTGGCAAGAGGTATGCCGCTCCTTGTGCCCCCTGGTGACTTGAAAACCATACTGAAAGATCTGTGGTGGAAATTCGATTCGAAACTCGATCTGGAAGATATCTATGTTTCGGCACTGGTGACAGCGGTAGAAGCAATACATGCCGGCTGTACCCTGGTCGTCGATCACCACTCTTCTCCCTTTTCCGCAAGGGGAAGCCTGAGACAAATCGAAAATGCATTCGAAGAAACAGGCATAAAGAGCGTACTCTGCCTGGAACTCTCGGACAGGAACGGCGACCATGTCCTTGAACAGGAACTTGAAGAAAGTCTGACCTTTGCCAAGGCACATGTAAACAATCACAACATTCGCGCCATGATGGGACTGCATGCCGGTTTCACATTGTCCGACAGGACACTCAAAAAAATAGCTGCCCGGAAACCGGGTGACCTGCCGATTCACTTTCATGCAGGAGAACATCAACTGGACCTCGATGATGCAAAAAATAAAGGATATGCCGGCCCAATCCAGAGGCTCTCGAATTTCGGCTTGTTGAATTCCAATTCTATTGCGGCTCATTGCATCCACCTTTCCGAACAGGACATGCAGGTCATGGCCGACTATGGCGTCAAGATCGCCCATTGTCCCGAATCGAACATGAACAATGGTGTAGGTTATCCTTCCATCCAGGACTTTTCCGCAGAATCCGTTGTGCTCGGAACCGACGGAATGGGTTCGTCCATGCTCACGTCGGCCAGGGCGGCTTTTCTGCTCAGCCGGGCCGCAAGGGATGCAAGGGACCCGGATATGGATAGCGCCGGCCTGGTTCGCGCCATGTTGCTGGACAATCCTTCATCTTTTCTGTCATCCTTGTTCGGAAGGAAAATGGGAGTAATAAAGGAGGGTGAACCCGCTGATTTCGTAATATTCGATTACAGGCCTTTCACTCCGATCAATCAGGAAAACTGGTTCGGACATGTCTTGTTTGGAATGGCACAAAATCCAAGGGCTGATTGGGTCTATTCAAACGGCAGAGCTATATTGGCGAACGGCAGGATTACTTCCGTAGACGAGGCATCGGTACTCAAGGAAGCACGTGAGCATGCGAAACGCATTTGGCCCAAGGTTTTGAAACATGGAGGAGACTGATACATGATTCCAAAGCTGGGAGTCGAGGTCGCCGGCCTCACGCTGAAAAATCCTTTGATGCCCGGAAGCGGCCCTCCCGGGGATTCGTTGATGAAATTGAAAAAACTCGAGGACAACCGGGCAGGTTGCCTTGTCACAAAGACTATTTCGACTTCAGCCGCGCCAAAGACAAGGCCGGTCATGGCCTTTGAAAAAGACTTGTTTTTCAATACCGAAAAATGGTCTACAAAGAGCCTGGAAGAATGGAAAAACAACATACTGCCAGGCCTTTCGGAGCGACGGATACCTCTGGTCGCCTCTGTCGGATATACGCCAAAGGACTTGTCAATAGTGATCCCCGAACTGGACGGCATGGTGGATGCCTTCGAGATATCTACGCATTACGTGGGAAGCGATGCCTCTTCATTGCTCGATGCAGTGAGACTTGCTTCAACACTGACCGACCATCCCGTGTTTGTGAAGCTTTCGGCCCATTCCACCGACATCGTAGCATCCGCATTGGCCGCGGAAAAGGGCGGGGCCTCTGCCATAACCGCCATCAATTCGGTCGGCCCAGTAATCTCCGTAGACGTTGCCAAGGGTGCCAGTAGACTGGGAACCGATTCTCCCTATGCATGGCTCTCGGGCCCGGCAATCAAACCGATTGCGATGAGGGCGGTCTACGACATTTCCAAGGCAGTGGACATTCCGGTCGTTGCATGCGGCGGAATAACCAATGCATCGGATATTCTGGAATTCTTCATGTCCGGCGCATCTGCGGTACAAATGTGCACAGCCTTGATCCGGAACGGTCCAAAACACATTTCCAGGGTTTTAAAAGACTTGAGTAACTTGCTCCATGAACATGGTATCGAAAGACTCGACGATATCAGGGGGACCTTGATTCCGAGGTACAAAGGCGCGCGGGACGCGCCAAGTTGAAAAAAGGATGAAATTATGGCGAAAAAGACGGTAATCGTTCAAAACGCCCTTGCATCGAATATCGTGTCAATGGCTGATGCTCTCGAAAAGGATACAACACGAATACTCGCCGACCTGGTTCGCGCCAAGTCCCTGTCCCGCCGGGAAAAGGATGTAATCGGGGTGATAGTCAGGGAAATGGAACGAATTGGTTTCGACGAAATTATGGTGGATGGCCTTGGAAGTGTCGTGGGACGAATAGGGAACGGCGAATCCAAGATAGCATTTGATGCACACATCGACACGGTGGACAGCGGAGATCCAGCCCAGTGGAGCACAAACCCTTTCGAACCTGTAATCAAGGACAAGAAGATATGGGGACGGGGCACGGTCGATCAAAAGGGCGGAATGGCGTCCATGCTGAGTGCAGCCGATATCATCAAGAAGATGGGCCTTGCAAAAAACAAGACCATTTATTTCACAGGCACTGTCATGGAAGAGGACTGCGACGGCCTATGCTGGGACTACTTGATCAATGAGCAGGGACTGAAGCCGGATCTTGTAGTACTGACCGAACCCACCGACCTGAACATCTATCGCGGCCAGAGAGGCAGAATGGAAATCCGTGTCGGAGTCAAGGGTAAATCCAGCCATGGGGCAATGCCCGGCCTGGGTGACAATGCAGTTTACAAGGCTTCACGTATCGCACTGAAGATAGAGGATTTGAACAATGAACTTGCGGATGATCCCTTTCTCGGAAAGGGGACGGTGGTCGTAAGCGAGTTCAAATCATCTTCTCCGTCCCTGTGCGCGGTTCCGGACATGGCATGGTTGCACCTGGACAGGAGGCTCACAAAGGGAGAAACAAGGGAAATTGCATTAAAGCAAATATTAACAGCAGCCGAACAGTCCGGATACAAGGATGACGTCGAGATATCCATTCCAAGATATAAGGAACAGGCCTATACAGGCCTGGAATATCCTACTGAAAAGTATTTTCCATCATGGGTGCTTGAAGAGGACTCACCATGGCTTTTAAAAGCACGTGCAGCTTATGAACTCGCTCTCGGTAAAAAACCGAAGGTGGGCAGGTGGACGTTCAGCACGAACGGGGTTTCGATTGCAGGTAGACACGACATACCTTGCTTAGGCCTTGGGCCCGGACAGGAGTCGCTTTCTCACTCTCCGAACGAGGCATGCCCTATAGAACACCTGGTGAAGTCATCGGCCTTCTATGCAGCATTGACAGCAGTGCTGTAGACACCTTCGTAAGATACCACAATTAGCCATTATCAATCCGTTTTAGTCCGGTAATATCACTATGGTTCACTTTTTAAAAACAATTTGTTATTATTAATATAAAGGTAGCTACTAACTTGCCTGGAGTTTTAGGGCCAGGCGGTGGAGTGATAACATGGATTATAGTAACAAGGCACTCCTGTCTGCTCTTGCTATTTGCAGTTTTGCGTTCCTTGGAGGGACTGCGGTAAGAGCCGACGACTACGTGGTATACGCTGACTGGGATCCGCCGGAGGTCGGCGGCAGCGTAACAGGCGCAAACGGATGGGTCGATTCCAAGGGGCTCATGGGACCGGCGGGCGCCCAGTACGTCATCTTTGCCGACAGTTCATCCGGCTGGATATACCAGGTTAAGACAACCGGTGATCCGGACAGGCATCCCAACAATCCGGATGATCCGGGTCCCATGGCGCCGAGGACATTCACTCTGGTTTCATCCCACAGGATGACGAACGACGGGGTTTCTCCGAACCACCATTGCGCATTCTACATGTCCGACACCGGTATCTACTATGGCTCGAACGACTCCGGCATCCATAGATGGAACTTCAACTGGCAGTATCTCGGAAAGGTAGTTTCACGCGCTTCCAGCTCAACCGAGAGCCTTGCATACAATCCGGTGACCAAGGAATGGTGGGCCGGCGGCAGAAACCGTACCATATACAAGTGGAATGGTTCGAGCTGGGTATCCAAGTTCACGTGCCCGAACCTTGCCGGCAGTCACCATGACGGCATGGAGGTAATCGGGGATTCCCTTTTCGTGTCTGACATGACTTCAGACTTGATCTACCAGTACAGGCTGGATCCGAAATCGGGCGATCCCATCGATTCGGCAAATAATCCTTACAAGCAGTTCAGGTATTCTTCCGCACATGATGTGGAAGGCCTTGGTTACGGTCCGAACAACCACATCTGGATCGCAAGCGGATCGAGCAATGTGTACGAAATAGGCGGTGGAGAGCTGCAACACGAGATCGATCCCGAACAGTGTGATGGTATAGACAACGACGGCAACGGCCTGATCGACGACGGGCTCACCAGGTCCTGCACGACTGCTTGCGGGAGCGGAACCGAGCACTGTGACAATGGAAAGTGGGTGGGATGTACTGCACAAAAGCCATCGCCTGAACAGTGCAACGGCAAGGACGACAACTGCAACGGTCAAATCGACGACGGGCTCACCAGGAATTGCAGCACCATTTGCGGCAGCGGCACGGAACACTGCCAGATGGGTGCATGGGTTGGATGCACGGCACAACAGCCAAAACCGGAAGAATGCAATGGAAAAGACGACGACTGCAACGGAACCATCGACGAAAACCTTACGAGAACCTGCGCCACTGCATGCGGCGAAGGGACAGAGGTTTGCGACAACGGTACTTGGGTGAACTGCGATGCTCCCAAGCCGCAGGAAGAAATTTGTGACGGCCTGGACAACAATTGTGACGGAACAATAGACGAAGGGTGCGGATGTATCGAAGGATCTACGAGGGAGTGCGGCACGGACGAAGGAGAATGTGAGTCCGGCACCCAGACATGCAATGCCCAGGGACAATGGGGACCATGCGAAGGCGCCATCGGTCCTACAGAAGAAATTTGTGATACCCTGGACAATAATTGCGACGGGCAAGTCGATGAAGGGTGCGATTGCCTGCCTGGTGATACCAGGGCGTGCGGCGAAGATGAAGGCGCTTGCCAAGCCGGAATCCAGATATGCGACGAGTCGGGACATTTTGGTGATTGTCTGGGAGATGTCGGCCCGAGCCGCGAGGTATGCGACTGCGCGGACAATGACTGCAACGGAAAAGTAGATGACGGGGATCTTTGCGGCGAGGGCAGCGAGTGCTTTGCGTGTCGTTGCACCAAACCTTGTTCTTTCGGTGAATGCGCCAACGGCCTGATTTGCGAGAACGGCTATTGTGTACCGCCCAAGTGCAAGACCGACCAGGACTGCGGAAAAGACAGGAAGTGCTCGAACGGACGCTGTTTCGATTCGTGTGATGTAACTGTTTGTGACCCCGGGTACAAATGCGTTCTCGGCAATTGCGTTACAACTGATTGCGGCCTGACAGGCTGCAAACAAGGCCTGGTATGCCTGGATGGCTCATGTCAACCCAATCCCTGCTACAGCGTAACCTGCCCGGAGGGTCAATTCTGCAGGCACGGCCAGTGCTTCGACTCGTGTGCCGGAATAGATTGCGAAGAAGGCATGATTTGCGTTGATGGTGAGTGTATTCAGGATCCATGTGCAGCTTGTGATCCTGACAAAGAAATCTGTTACTCTGGTAAATGCTATCCAAAAGAAAATGACCCCTGTGACCTTGTATCCTGTCCGTCAGGCATGACATGCAATGCAGGCGAATGTATACAGGATCCCTGTAACGAGGCCAGTTGTCCCAGGGGCGAGGCCTGCAAGAACGGTCAATGCGCTTATGGAGATTTGGACAACGACGGCACTCCTGACGACCAGGACCCGGACGTGGATGGAGACGGGATACCAAACGAAGAAGATAAGTGCCATGAAAAAGACTGTTCAAGGGATCATGACAACGACGGAATAGATGATCCCTATGATCCGGATGATGACAACGACGGTATCCCGGACGGCCTTGATAAGGGTAAAAACGGCGAAGACCTGTCCAGGGACCACGACAATGATGGAATAGATGATGACAAGGATGCGGATGACGACAACGACGGTATCGAGGATTCCAAGGACAAGGGACCAAATGGAGAAGATTACTCGCAAGATACTGACAACGACGGGTTCCCGGACGCTCAAGATTCCGACGATGACAACGACGGTATCGAGGATTCCAAGGACAAGGGACCAAATGGAGAAGATTACTCGAGAGATACGGACAATGACGGTATTAACAATGCCGAAGATTCCGACGATGACAATGACGGAATTCCGGATCAGGATGATCCTTATCCCTTGAAACCGGACAAGGAAGAAAATGACAATCCCAATAACAACGGATCGAAGGCATCAACCAAATCGTCCGGATGTTCTGCAACCGGAGGCATGGACGCGGCGTGGATTGCCGCGCTCATGTGGGGCATAGTCCTGCTTTTTGAGAAGAAGAAACGCACGGAGAAAAATTGATTAGACTACGGGGTCGTTGCCGATAGTTTTTATCAGTATTTAGCTATATGGTCGGGGAATCGGAGCGTTTGGCGGGGCGCGACGACAAGGAATACTCCAGGTAGTTCGAGGAGGAACAACGCATTGAGGTGCTTCGAGAGCCGGCGGGATACGAAAAATATTGTTGGAAAGGGTTTTGGATCCTGTTGATTCAGGTCGTGATAAAACCCGGTACAGAAAATTAATTTCCTTTGCTTTCAAATGAGAAGTATATTCGAAGCAACTTGGGGTTCCGGAGTGATGGCGGGAGATGCCGATGAGAAAGAAAGCAGCCTTTAACGAGGAAAAATATGTTCTGGACCTAATAACCAGGATTGTACATGAAGCCCCACGGAGGCAACCCACCAGTCCGGACGAGTTGAAGGCATCACAGATCGTCGAAGAAGAATTTCGAAAATTGAGCCTGCAAATCAGGGAACACAAGTTTCGCTTCAATGACAACCTGTACGCGAACCTTGCCTTACATTTCGGGCTCGGCAGTTCCGCTACAATGATTTCAGGAATTCTGCCGGCATTGGCCATGGCGATACATGCCTCGGTAGGATTGTCTTACCTGCTCGAATCGACCAGGAAAGCTTACTTGCTGCGAAAAATTTTTCCTTTCAAGCAATCCAGGAATATCATGGGAATACTTCCGGCCAAGGGTCCGGCTGTGCTTCGCATAGTGGTCCTGGCCCATGTGGACGCAGCTTTTACAGGCCTGATGTTCAAAGAGAGTGTGGTTAAACTAATGAACTCCGCTGATTCGCAGAGTATGGCGTTTTTACACCGCGGGCTTGCCCTGGCTACCTGGACCCAGCTTTCCCTGGCAGGTTTCGATGCATTGCGTATTTTATTCGGACCATTGACCCTGCCCTTGCGTCCCTTGGAGTACTTTTTAAATCTTCCCGCCCTGATCACCTTTGCTCTCAATCTCGACTTGTTGGCCAGAAACAAAATTGTTCCCGGTGCAAACGACGACCTGAGCGGTGTAGCAGCCTTGCCTGTGCTGGCTGAACGGTTTGCAGGAAAAAAACCGGAAAATGTTGAAATCATCTTTACCGCTACAGGTTGCGAAGAGGCGAGCCTCGGAGGCTGTGATTCACTGGTCAGGGACATGGAGGGAACCTGGAGCAGAAAAGACACGGTATTCGTGGCCCTGGATTGCTTGACTAACGGCAAACTTTACTACCTGCACCCAGAAGGCGAGGTGGTGCCTACCCCTGTGCCGTCATGGCTGCGTGATACTATCTCGCGACTCGGCGAAAAAGACGGTATTGAGAAAGTCGAGCCCTTCCAGCCCCCGGTAGGCGGATCCGACATCGCGGCGGTCCTGGCCCGTGGTTACGACGGAGTATGCCTTACATGTGTGCAAGAGGACTTGGGTTCGCCCAGGTACTACCACTTGCCAACGGATTCACCAGAAAACCTGGACATGAACAGACTGATGCAATCCATTGATTTTGCCGAGCGCCTGATAGAGGGAATTATCGATTATCGCCTTGAAGGAAACAAAAGCTGAAGTTGAACGGAGTTGAAGATGACTACAACGCTGAAGGCAATCGAAGGCAACATGCAAAAACTTGATGGAGGCTCCATGTACGGCAACTGTCCAAAGGCGCTTTGGGAGAGGTGGAGCCCTCCGGACGAGTTGAACCGTATTGACCTTGCGTGCAGGGCTATGCTCATCGAGCACGAGTCAGGCAAAAAGATACTTTGTGAAACAGGAATAGGTTACTTTTTCCCCGGGAAACTTCGTGACCGGTACGGAGTCAGGGGTGATGGACATGTCCTGCTGGACAACCTGGAAAAGGCCGGAGTCCGTGCAGAGGAAATCGACGCGGTTATATTGAGCCATCTCCATTTCGATCATGCCGGCGGTCTGCTCCTGCCCTATGAAGAGGGAAAAGAGCCGGCCCTTGCATTTCCAAGGGCAAGGTTCCTTTTGAGCAGGGAGGCTTTCAAAAGAGCCTCAAATCCCCATACAAGGGACAGGGCCAGTTTTATCCCGGAGTTGCCGGGACTTCTCGAATCATCGGGCAGGCTCGATCTGGTCGACTCGAACCATGCTTCATATCTTGACGATGACTTTGAATTCTTCTTCTCCGACGGGCACACTCCAGGCCTGATGCTTACAAAGGTGAGAACGCAAAATGATACTGTTCTCTTTGTCGGTGACCTGGCGCCGGGCCTGCCATGGGTTCACTTGCCGATAACCATGGGTTACGATCGGTATCCCGAGCTTTTGGTGAATGAAAAGCAAAATATCTTCTCTCAAGTGCTGGAGCAGGGAGCCAAGCTGTTCTTCACGCACGATCCCAATACAGCCTTTGCCTTGCTTGAAAGAGATGAAAAAGGCAAGTTCAAGGGAATCCCCCTGGATGCAAAAATCATGTCTTGAAGCGTCCCCATACCATATAGGGGCAACTCCCTGTGGTTGCCCGAAATTTTACAGGGGCCAAATTAAGGCATGGCACGCATAAATCAACATGGGCGGGGACGGAGATAGTGCTATTCACCGGTTTCTTGCAAGCCCGCCTTTTTTGGGAGACAGCACAAGCCTGTGGCTGGAGGAAGACCGGACATCATCGAGATTCATGGGTAGTGTCATGAGTTCGCCCGAGAGCCAAAGCCTGGTTTGGTCATCATAGTACGGACTCAACACGTGGCCGCTCTCTCCGCCGGTAATGGCCACGTGGACACATGGAGGCTCGTCAGCAAAATCTGTAATGATGCGCATGGATGGACCGGCCCGTATCGCCCTGAATGGATGGAGTCCTGCGGATGTCGCGTCGATGCACCAAGGCGAGCCCGGCACCGGGTCGGGTCCCCTGGAGAATATCTTTCTCAAGATCCAGCCGCCTGCAGCCAGGGGATGTTTTCTCTCAAAGACATGAAACCTGGAATATGACCAATCACTGTCAGGTCCGCCGGTTCGTTTTACAAGTTTCGAAACACCCTGCCTGAAGGCTCTCTTCAGTATCTCGCGCGCTGTTTCCTTCTTGTCCTTGGTTCTCCGATCATCTACAAGGACCGAGTCCGGATCCGACAGTTCCTTTTCAAATACCTGCATGATAAGAAACACGTGAGCCCTGTACGAATTGTACAGCGGACCGAGTTCGTCCTCGAACATGGCGCGAAGAGCGTTGTCATAAACAGCAGAAAACACAAGGGCGGCTTCGCTTTCAGGCGAGAAAGTGCCGTCCCAGGATTCGAGGAGTTCGAGTGCCCTTGTTTCCGCTTCAGATGGTGAGGCAATCGTCTTTGCAGCAGCAATGAATCTTGCAGCCATTTTCAATGCCGCGGGTGACTTTGCGTTCACCTGCATTTCCTGCATAAACTCGCTTGAGACCTTTTTCTCGTTGGACAGGATGTCCTGTATCCTCTTTGCCCGTATAGGCGGATCGGCCGATGTCGTGATGTCGAACAAGTACCTATCACCCACGGGCTGTTGATTGGCTATTGCCAGAACATTTGTCACCGGCTCGATTCCCTTTGGAAGTAGAGAAAATGGTATTCGCCCATTCCATTTGTAACCCGGCAGGAATGCGGGCGCAGGTCCCCTTCCGTCGAATCCCACTCTCTTGGGAATCCACCCGGCCTCGACAAAGCCTATCTTGCTCTTGTCCGCGTACAGGAAATTTTGCGGCGCAACACCGAAGACCTCCAGGGCCTTTTCAAACTCGTTGAAGTCGGCGGCTTTGTTTACATTGTAAAGAGCCAAGAGTTCATTTGTTTCCTCTCGACCTGGCCAGGACAAGGCAAGGCCGTAACCCTTTACCGAATCGGGCAACAAGCCGGATACGAGCACACCTCTTTTGGTGGACAAGACCTTTAGTGTCTCTTTTTTCGTTCCTTTTTCGGTCTTGATGGTTATCTGCTCATCATGCTCCTTTACAACATGCCACGTGTTGTCCGGATCAAGGGCGCTAGGAACACCCGGGCCCGTGGACGACAATTTTTCAAGGAAAAAATCCTGAAAGTCCGCGCCCACGTTGGTCAGGCCCCAGGCTATATGGTCATTTCTGCCGATCAATATTGTAGGCGTGCCTGGAATTGCGCCTCCCACAACATTCAGATCATGCGGCGTATGCTGGTGCAACAGGTACCAAAAGGACGGCTGTGTCAGTGCCAGGTGAGGATCGTTTGCCAGAATAGGTCTCGAGTGCTTTGCAAGGATTCCCGAAACAGCCCAGCTATTGGAGCCTATTGCTGCTATTGCCGCTTCGAGCCGCTTGGGCGGTCCTGCCTTGGCCAGGGCCTTGCGCAAGTCACCAGGCATCGGCGGAAGCGGCATCAAGGGTCTTAAAGGGGAATCTCGATCTCCGTCCGCAAGGCGCATGGCGTCGGAGGGTAGCCTTGCCGGAAACAGCCTCGCCGCGATTTTGTCGCCGAGCCTTGCCCGGGCGTAGAGGGAGACAACTTCCAGGCCTGCTCTCATTCCAAGTGTCCAACCCACCAGCCTTGCAACTGCTATGGAGTGCCATGGCTGCCAGGGCTCGGGCTTGTAACCGATGAGCCTGAACTCTACGGGCAAGGTTTTCATCGTCTCCATGCATGCATTAATGCCTTGGCTGAAGGATTGAAGTATCATACGGGTCTTCTTATCCAGCTTGGTTGCAAGTTTTCGGGCATCCCTGGCAAAACCGATTATCCTGCTCTCCTCGTCCTGTTCAAGTCCGGGTTCGCCGATGATCTCGGACAACTCTCCCAGTGCCGCCCTTCTCATGAGATCCATTTGAAAAAGCCTGTCCTGTGCCATTACATAGCCTGTGGCAAAATACAGGTCTCTTTCATTTTGCGCCCATATTTGCGGCACTCCATGCATGTTCCTGTAGATCTGCACGGGTGCCGTGACATCATCCACTTCCAGAAAACCATTGAGTGCCGGCAATCCGCTTTTCAGGAAATGGTATCCCCAAATCCCCCCGGCAGTAACGCCGGCGCCTATCAACACGGAGATGATGATCAACAGCTTTTTCATAGCGAAAACAGTTTCATAGCCTGTAGATATTTTTTCGAGGTCTTTTCCACGATATCACCGGGCAGATCGGGCGCCGGGGGCTTCTTGTTCCAATTCAGGCTCAACAGGTAATCCCGCACAAACTGCTTGTCGAAAGAAGGCTGCGGCCTGCCCGGGATGTAGCCATCCATCGGCCAAAAACGGGAAGAATCGGGTGTAAGAACCTCGTCGATCAGTATCAGCTTATCTCCCAGCAATCCGAATTCAAACTTGGTGTCGGCAATGATGATCCCCAGTTTCTCCGCTATTTCGCACGCCATCTCGTATATTGCAAGGGATGTATCCCGAAGTGTAGCAGCCCTTTCATTTCCCACCAATTCAACCACTTGCTCAAAAGAGATGTTCTCGTCGTGCTCTCCTTGCTCCGCCTTTGTGGAAGGCGTGAAAATAGGCATTTCAAGTTTCTGGGATTCCACCATTCCGGAAGGAAGCGGTATGCCGCACACCATGCCGCCGGCCCGGTAACTTTTGTACGCTGAACCGGAGAGATAGCCCCTGACAACACACTCCACAGGCAACGGCGTTGCTTTTTTTACAATAAGGCTTCTTCCCTCAATCTCGGGATGTTTTTTAAGAGCGTCTGGAAATTTTTCAAAATCCGCCTCTACAAGGTGGTTATCGATTATGCCGGATGTCTTTTCGAACCAGAACCTCGAGATTTGAGTCAATACCCGTCCCTTTTGGGGGATACCCTGCGGAAGTATGACATCAAAGGCCGATATCCTGTCCGTGGCTAAAAGGAGCAGGTTTTCGCCGAGATCGTACATGTCCCTGACCTTGCCTCTTGACAGGAGATTGAAACCGGGCAGGTTGCTCTCGAGTAATACTTTTGAAACCATAATCATACTCCTCTTTCGACTTTGGTCTTCGTCTCGCTTCGCATCCATGCGAGGGTTACCACAGTACGCACGAATATTCCAAGTGTTTCGAAATGATTCAAACTCAACAATCGGTTTACAATCCCTTTGTACTGGCGTATTTTCATGTTCATGATAGAAAACAAACGAATTTTCATAACCGGCGGAGCAGGGTTTATAGGCTCAACGGTTGCAGGCAGGCTCCTGGACTCGAACCATGTCTGGATCTACGACAACTTGGATCGCGATTCCCTCAAGGACCGTGAATTCGCCGGTCATGACCATCTGGAATTGATAGTGGGAGATGTGCTTGACAGAGAGTCATTAAGAAAGGCGATAGCAAGGGTAAGGCCCACGCACATTATTCACTGTGCGGCAATCGCCGGTATAGACACGGTAATCAGGAAACCGGTCAAGACCATGCAGGTCAATCTTACGGGAACAGGTAATCTCTTTCTCTCCTTAACAGACATGGACGGCCTCCGGGATATCGAGAGGGTAGTCATATTTTCGACAAGCGAGGTATTCGGCTCACATGCATTTATGTCGGGCGAGCAGGACAAGGCGGTCATCGGAACCGTGGGCGAGGCTAGGTGGACATATGCCGTGTCCAAGCTTGCGTCGGAACACCTCGCCCTTGCCTATTTCAAAGAACGGAAAATGCCTGTGGTCGTGTTGAGGCCTTTCAATGTATATGGCCCGGGCCAGATCGGGGAAGGCGCCTTATCAATATTCATAAAGCAGGCTATACAAGGAAGAGATCTCGACATTCACGGCAACGGCACGCAGATAAGGGCATGGTGTTACATAGATGACATGATCAGGGGATTGCTCATGGCCCTGGAACATCCGAAGGCCGTGGGCGAAACCTTCAACATCGGAAATCAGCGGGCGGTCACGACTATATACGGGCTTGCCAACACTGTTGTGCGGGTACTTGGGTCATCTTCGAAAATTAAATTCGTTACCTGGGACCACGCGGATATCGAGTTGAGGGTCCCGGACGTCAGCAAGGCAAGAGACCTGCTCGGTTTCGAGGCAAAAGTAGGCCTGGATGAGGGTATTGAAATGACCGCCGGTTATCTTAAGGGGCTTTTGGCTTCACATGGCGGAGGAGGTCGTTGAGGAAGGCGCCTAAAAGTCATGGAAGCGGGGATTTCGACCCGGACGATTTCAGACACCTTGGGAAAGATGTCGTAATAGAGCCAGGTGTCATGGTTTTTCATCCCGAAAACATAGAACTCTGTGACAGGGTATACATCGGCCACAACACGATCTTGAAGGGTTATTTCAAGGGACTTATGAAAATCGGCGCCGGCACGTGGATCGGCCAGCAGTGTTTTATTCACTCGGCAGGAGGCGTTATTGTCGGCGAGGCCGTTGGCATAGGCCCGGGAGTGAAGATAATAACCAGCGAACACGGTGAACCCGCGCCAGGTGAACCGGTAATAGGCGCGGACCTTGTCTTCGGTGAGGTTTCAATCGGTGATGGAGCCGATATCGGCGCAGGAGCCATCATCCTTCCGGGAGCAGTGATAGGCAAGCGCGTAAGAGTGGGGGCAGGGGCTGTCGTAAAGGGCGTTTTTCCTGATGACACGGTAATTGCAGGTATTCCGGCCAAGATAGTGGGCAAAAGAGGACATGGCTGAACAGGCCGAACCAGGAGGTCAGGAAAAGGCGCCGACCCTCACGGGACGCCTTCCCGGCATCTCTGTAATAATGTACGCTTACAATGAAGAATATTGCATTGAAAAGTCAGGATTGGCTGCAATCAGGGACCTTTCAGAAATTACCGGTCATCTCGTATCACGTTTCGAGCTCATTATTGTTGACGACGGCAGCACGGATCGGACATCTGAAATCACCCGGGAAATAATAAGGAAGCATCCTGAAGTAATATGTTTGCAACATGAACGCAACAAGGGAGTGGGCGCTGCCTTGAAAACCGGGGTCGCCCATAGCGGCTTGGACCTTGTTACAGGCATTCCGGCCGACGGGCAGGTGACTGTCCGGGAAGTAGCCCGGTTACTTCCGTCAATATTGAAAGGCCATGCCATGGCGGTCGGTTACTTTGAGAGGAGGCGCGAGGTGGATTCCGGTTTCAGGATGTTCTTGAGCAAGGGCCTACGGTTCTACATGAGACTCGCCCTTGGAACCAGCCAGGCCATGGACGGGCTGTTTGTCTGCAATAAGAGTCTTTTCTCAAGTCTCGGCCCGAAGAGCGACAGCTTCATGCTGAACCTGGAACTGCCTGTAAGAGCCGTGAAGTCCGGTGTAGATGTCGATTTCCGGCCCATCGGCGTGCATGCTAGGCTTGGCGGAACCTCGAAGATGTTGTCATTAAAGAAGATCGCAAAAGTATGGTGGGAAGTATTGGTCCTGGGAGTCGATCTTAGATTGAACAGGCCTCCTTTAAGATCCGGAGCGGTTCGATAGAGCCGTTGTCCGCATCCCGCCGGCTGTCGGCGCCTGCTCCAAGGCTATCATGCTTTACAAAGGACTCACCCTGGTGTACTAGAAACAGAAAAAGGCCGCCGGTCTGACGGGATCGGCCTGTTCGAAGCCTCTTGGTTTTTGGGAGGGCGATATGAGGACATTCCGGTTGCTGGTATGGTTGATTGTTTGCATATACGGTGCCGGCACAACTGCAGCAGACAAGGAATCCCTTGAGAAAAAGGATGAAAGCCAAGCTTCTTACAAGAGAAAATCTATAACCTACCTCGGTATCTTTGGAAAGGCCGACAAGAGGTACTTGAACAGGATTGAACGATTTTTGAGGCCTCAACTGGAGATGAAAAGGTTCGATTACAACCATGTCAATCTTTCGGGCAGTTTTACAATTGCGGATTTTGTCCAGGCTATCAGGAACTATGTCGAACAGAAAAAGCTCGACCGTGCAAAGGCCGAGGGAGAATTTTCAGAAAGGTTCAAGGAGATCAACGTCACATTGAGTGACGTTGAGAGAATCGCGAATTCAGCCTATTTCTACCAAATAAGAGTTCCCAGGTTGAACTTTCAAAAGAGCACGCTTTCCGAAACTTGGCGCTTTTGTCTTTCTCCAAACGCAGGAGCCGTTACGTTAGGCATGGCGGCCAAGCTCGGTAAGAAGCAGTCATGTCCTTCTCCGATGGTCGAGGTGTATGTGCCGGTTACAAGAGAATTTTGGAAGGTGGACCTGAAAGTTGATGCTGATTTTTTCCATGTCGAGCTCAAGAAACAGGGTAAGGGTTACACAAAAATAGCAACTGCATCGACTTTCAGGGAAAACGATGCGGAAAGACCCGTCAGAGTACTTGTGACCATTAATAAAGGCAGGGTGAAACAGAGGAGTTACGAATATACGGAACCGGCCGAGTCGACCAAGGCAAGGGCCTTCAACGGCATAAATTTTCTGTTCCTTGCAAAGGAATTGCAAAAGCAGGAACGTTCAATACCGGCCTTCAAGCTAAAGGCTGCTGTCCAGTCTTCGAGTTTCAACGGGGTATTTTTTCCGCTTGGCAAGCGCGAGGGGCTCTGGAAGGACATAGGGTTCTATGTAATGGAGTTCGATACAACAGGAAAGAAGCACGAAGTAGGTTACGTGAAGGTAAGGGATATCGGCGACAACAAGAAAAAACCGCCGGAAAACTCTTGGGCCCAAACCATCTACAGCAGGAATGATTGGAGTTTCGAGGGAGGTGAATTGCTTATGGAGTATCCCCAGGTGGGATACAACGTAATCCTGGCTGCGGGCGTAGCCTCGCTCTATGTTGACGACAGTAATGTATCGGCAAAGAACGCCATGTTCGGCGCAGGAACCTTTGGTATGGGCCTGGCTCTTCACCTTGTCGGAGAATGGGACCTGGCCGAGTATTTGCACATTTCCGAGTTTTACCAGACATTGCACCTCGAGGGAGATATCTATTCCGATATGTACGCCGGATTCATCGGCCTTGGATTTTTGTGGAAGTACTATATACACAGGCTGGCACTGGGTTTCGAGGTATATGGCATGTACGGACGCCTTGGCGGCAGTTACGACAGCAATGGCGACGGGACCAAGGACATAGACGTAAGTTTCGATGATGACAACAACCATTGTGGCGGCGTGGCGGGTCAGTTGGTAATCGAGATATTCATCACTCCGGATTTCAGCCTAATATTCAGGGGTGGCGCACGCTTGGTGGGCTCGACTGCACCCGGTATTCCTGCTTATGCCCTGTCAGGGCCGACCGCTCATGCCGGAATTTCCTATACATTCTAGCACAAAGTGGAATGAATGTAGTGATAGAATTTTATAGTTCTTTAAGAGTGCAACCGGAAAGGGAGGTATAAACATGCGAAAGAGTATGACCCTATGGAATCCAGGGGTAGTGCTTATGATATTGGCTGTCAGTTGTGGAGGGGGCCAGAAAAAGGTGTCGGTTCTTCCGAATTCGAGGAGCGCTGTTTATATTGAAGATATCAGCCCGGACACGGTCCGTATGAAAGGGATCGGCGAAGCGGGAAATTACATTGATGCGATTGTGGATGCAAAGAAAGCCGCAGCTTACCAGGTAGCGCTTTCCCTGCTGTCCACCCAGGAAGAAAAGCAGCTTTTCGCCCAGCTTGAAGAGAAATTTTTCAAGGGGTTTAAAAGGTATATGGTGGGGCCGGAGGTCGTGCTGTCAAAGAAAAAATCCCCTGACAGGAGTAAGACAGTAGTCCAGATTCGGATAGATGTATCCAGGAAGAACATACAGGAAGACCTTGTTAACTGGGGTGTTGTGAGAGAGATGAAACAGCTTGCCGCTGAAGTGGGGAAGCCGGTGCTCATGGTTTGGCCCGAAAAATCCATACGCAAGGCGAAATGGATGAACGCTGCAAGAAACCATGTGAACTCATACCTTACAAGCGAAGGATTCGAAATCAAGGATGCCGAGGCTGAACAAAACCTGTCCGAGCTTCAGACAGAAGCGGCGGGAATAGCCGGTGCAGATGATGATGAGGCTGCGGCCCTGGCTGCGGTCATAGGAGCCGATGTGTATGTGAAGTACGAGGTGATCTTGGATGAAAAGGGTGAGGGAGTAAAGGGAACAGCTACGGTAAAGGCATATGAAACCACAACCGCGGCCTTGCTTGGCGCACACACTGCTTTCTCACGTACCTACCCAAAAACCGCGGGAGTGGAGGAGAAATGCGTCATTGAATCATTATCCGATGCGGTCGCAAAAGTCATACAGGATGTGATCAAGAAGTGGAAGGAATATGTGGAAGAGGGACAACCCTACGAAGTGGCTCTGACCGGGGATTTCCAGGGTCCGGATGGAAGAAAGCTCCAACGCGGCCTGTATGGATTGCTCAAGAGTATTTGTACTTCGGTAAAAACAGAGACAGAGACAGAAGGGACACTGAAATACTCGGTTCATTCCAAGCGAGATTCGGAGGATTTCAAGAATGCATTTGAGGAAAGCCTTGAAAAACTTCTCGAAAAGTTGAAGGGAGAGGCCACGTACAAGCGTGTCATGGCTTCGAGAAAGATAATGATTTATCATATTGGAGAGGAGTGACATCCTCTTGCAGTCATTTGTGCCGGGTATTATCTGCTTTGTGCTGTTGTCTGTTCCTTGGCCGTCTCTTGCGCAGGCCAGGGCCGATGTAAAAGAGTACAAGATTGATTTGGATGTAAATCCCGTAACAGGGGCTCTTGATGGCAAGGCTACCATAAAATGGCAGGCCCGTACAGGCAAGATAGATACGCTGGCCTTTGATCTGGAAGAGCTGAATGTCACTTCGGCACGGTTTGAAAGGAAAAAAATACACTTCCATGTTTTCGGAGGAAGGCTCAAGCTCTTTTTGGAAACACCGGTATGGGAGGGAGGAACCTTCACTACGACCATCCTGTTTCGGGGCGTGAGCCGAAAGGCCTTGTTCCTGGGACGCGATGAAAAAGGGAATCCATATCTGGTGGCAGGCGGCAGGATGGGGTGGACCAGGCATTTGTTTCCTTGTAAAGATGAGCCTGATGACAGGGCTAAGTTCACAATCAGGATTACGGTCCCTCCTGGCTTCACGGCTATATCCATTGGAAAACTGGAAAAGGTGGAGAACCTTGGTGAAGGCAGGAAAAGGTTTACATGGCGTACGGGTTACGACGTTCCAACGTATGCTTTCGGTATGGCTGTGGGAAAATATGAAAAGATTGAGTATAGCGGGGACGAAAATGAAAAGAGAATCCGTGGCGTGCCCTCTTTGACCGCTTATGTTTTCAAGGGTCATGAGGCATTATCCAGGGCATTGCTCAAGCGGGTTCGCGAAGATCTGGTTTCCCTCGAAAACCTGCTCGGTGACTTGCCTCAAGATGGATTGAACATCGTACAGACAGGATTGCCGGGCGCAATGGATGGCGCAGGCCTGTTGCTTCTGGGCAAGGATTTGATTGCCGGAGGCCCTGCCATGTTATTGCCTGTGGCAAAGCAGTGGCTTGGGGTCAGCATTGGGCCGAGGTACATGTCCGGAATGTGGTTGTTCGACGGCCTGGCTTCCTATCTTTCAGTAATGGTCGAAGCCGGAAGAATCGGACGGCATACTCTCGACAAGGCCATGGAACGGGTACAAAGGGCCCTGATTCCCGGCCAGGATGAACCTGGAACTGCAAGTGAGCCGAAAAAAAACAGAGATGGTGGAAATGATGAAAACTATTGGCTCCTAAAGGGAATGTGGGTGGCTCACATGTTGAGGGGCAGCCTTGGCACTGAAGGGTTCAAAAGTTTTCTCAAGGGATTGGGGGCGAATTACAAGGGCAAGGCCTTGTCCAACAAAGATCTCAAAGATTTTGCTTCCAGGTATTTGAAAGATCGAAAAGAATCCCTTGATTGGCTCTTCAAGACTTATGTCCTGTCCAAGGGCATTCCAAAGTTGAAGATAACCTGGTGCCACGAGCGTTATGGAATATCAATGGATGTCAATCAAGGCCGTTCAGGAGCGGTTTTACAGGGACCGTTGGACCTGGCTCTGATAAGTGGAGACGGTCGTAGAACGTTCAAGAGCATTAGGCTCGAACCAAGGCGCAGGAACCTGTACAAAGTTGGTTGCGATCAACCTCCTGTATCTGTCTTTGTAGACCCATGGCGAAAGAGGCTGGCTTTGATCGAAGTTTTACCGTGCGACATGCCCGGAACCGGCCATGGAAAGGTAACAGGGAAACAGAAAACGGGAAAGGACTTCTCGAAGCAAGCAAAGAAGAAAAAAGTTCAATCCAGGAGCGATATAAGGGGATCCGGCAGGGTTTTGCCGAAAAAACCGAAAAAGAACATAAGGCGAACGGGCAAGGAAAAAGGGACCGTGAACAGGAAAGGTGGAAAGCATGCTGGCTCGAGTAAACAGGCCCCGCAAAAAGACCGGAAAGCCTTGGAGCAAGCCTCGGGCAATTATGGCAGGAAGACATCAAGTACAGGCAGTGAAGGAGAAAAGACCGGGCATGTACCCGAAGGAATGGTTACTAAAAACAAGGATAAAACAGCGGATTCAGCAGTACAGAACGATAGGATAAAAAAAAATAAAGAAAAGGTTCCGGGCTTGACCCGTGGGACAGAGGGAAAGAGCGAGTCTTTTGTAAAAGGAAAAGAGGGCACAAGTCCGGAAAAAGACGCTCCGTCCGACAAGGCAAACAAAGAGGTAAACAAAGAGGTAAACAAAGAGGTAAACAAAGAGGTAAACAAAGAGGTAAACAAAGAGGTAAACAAAAGCGTCAAGCCTGTTCAGCAAGAGAAGGACAAAGACCACGGGCCGGGAAAAATAAAGAAAAAAGGCAAAGGCAAAGATGGTTGACAAAATACGGCAATGCGTTGCCTGATAGGTGCTCGTGTCCGTGTCTATACTATGCGAATACTGAATACATTATTGGCCCAATCTACTGGACGGGACCACTACTTGTTGTCTTCAGGTACTTCGGGCCGTTTGAAGTAACCTATCTGGGAGTATGGATTCACGGCAGAGCTGGCGACATTCTTGAGGTGGCTGCTGACCCGCTTGAAGTACCTGGCAGTCAATGCAAGGGCTATTCCTTCTTCGCCGCAGACCTGGGCGTCACGAAGCAGTTCGGCGGTTATCCCCTCGCAGGTTTCATTCACTACCATGTGGTCCTCCAGGACCTGGTTTGCAGCCTCCTGGTCGTCTTGAAACAACGCCTTTTCCGCCATTGGAAAGAACTCGTCAACCATGGGATAGAGCTCCCTGAATTTCCTTAAGTACCTCGTATCAGGGAGAGGTTTGGTCAAAAGCTTGGACAAATCCAGGATATTTTTTGAGTAGTCTCCTATTCGCTCTATGTCTGTTATAACCTTGAGGTACACCAACTCTCCACCCACCATGTGAGGCTCGGATATGGAAAGGTGCTCCACCACCTTGCGCCTGACTTCCACTACGAGGAGATTAATCTTTCTGTCCTTTGCATAGAGGTCGAAATCGACCGGGTACCTTTCCAGCAAGGCTCCCGAGCTGGCAACATATAGGCTGTGACTGAGATCCAGCATCTCCTTGATCTTGGATTCCACTTCCTTCATCACGTCTTGTTTCCGGAGTATGTTCAATATGTTGGTAAGCATGGAACCTCGCCTCCTTAGAAAAACGCTATAAGTATACCTGGAATGACAAAGAAAATTAAGAGCACGTACACAAGGGCCACCCACCTTCGCTTGGAAACCGCCCTGCCGAGTTTCTTCGCAAGGAATATGGGCAAGCTTTTAAGCGGCAGAAAAACAGTAGTGCCGAACAGGTTGAAGAATAAATGGCACAAGGCGATGGTAACAGCCGAGGTCTGGCCGGTGGCAATGGATGCGAGGATCGCTGTTACGGTCGTTCCGATATTGGCGCCCACCATGTAAGGAAACGCAGCTTCGATCTTGAGTATGCCCACGCCAAGCAATGGAACTATCAAACTGGTCGTAACCGAACTCGACTGCACTATGGATGTCAGAATGAGGCCGATGAGCAGGGCCCGGCTCGTTCCCGTGAAAAGGTACTTGTCTATCAGGACTTCCATACGCCGGGCCAGTGCGCCGCGCATGATCTTTACCATCCTGGACAAAGAGAAGATCAGTAGAATCACGGCCAGTATGAACAGTACCGTGGCAAGCACGGTCTTGGTTTGGATCATCTCCATGCCCAGGTGTTGTATGTAGTGCGAAACAGGTTTTATTATTATCTTGATAGGGCTGTGAAAGGTCGTGGCCTTTACGCCGATGAGCATGGAAGAAACAAATCTCGACGTCTTCTCGATGGGATGAAAAAACACCTCCAGGGGGAGAAAGAGAATTACCGTCAGGAGGTTGAAAATGTCGTGCACAATAGCGCCGGAAAAAGACAATTCGAATTCTTTTTTTCTCCGGATATGGCCCATGGATACAAGGGCGTTTGTAACTGTTGTCCCGATATTGGCTCCCATGACAATCGGAATGGCGGACCGAATGCCCAGGGTCCCGGCTGCAACCATACCCACCACAATGGACGTGGTGCTGGACGAACTCTGCATTACACTCGTTGCCAGCAGTCCGATCATCAGACCCAGGATAGGATTGCCGGTGATTGTCAGAAGGTGCCTCGCAAAATCTTTTCCAAGCAACTTGAATGAATCACCCATCAACTCGATGCAAAGAAAAAAGACATAAAGCGCGGCGAGAAAATATAGGGCCTTGAGGATTTTTCTGGAAAATTTCATCCAGCCTCCAAATTGCCGTGGTCACCCGTAACAAAGGAGTATACGGGTGTCAACACAAAATGTCTTTGTTGTGAACTACCAAGCTTCTTTTATGAAAGACTATTCCGCAGCAGTCTGGACAGCCCGCGTTTCACCCCTCTCATCATGAAGCACCCATAAGCAATTCTTAAGCCATGTATCCTATTATTTACGCAAGGCTCAATCAGTAGTATTCTTTAATCTTGATGAAGAGGAGAAAAACCGACAGGTCCGAACATGGGTCACAATTTCCGCCAAAAAGGCGAAGCCTGTCCAAGACCACTCACCTTCTGGTTGCTATGGGCGACAAGTTGATGGATGAAAAGAGGCTGGAACAGGCCTTGCATCATGTAGTCAAGACAGGCGTGCAACTGACCCGGTCCATCCAGGGCACATTGAGGCTCCTTGATGATACCGGGACAAGGCTGCTTACAAGCGCAAGGTTCGGCCCGTCAGTGCATTCCAGGGGTGCTCCGGCATTCAAGGTCGGTGAGGGGTTTATTGGCTGGGTCGTGGTTCACAACTCTCCGGCCTACATCAATAATGCAAGGAGCGACCCCCGATTCGTTCACAGGAAGGGGCAACGCTGGACCCCTACCGGGCTCATGGCCGCCCCACTCGTATCTGCGGACAAATGCATAGGCGTGTTGAGTGTAGCCAGGAACGACGATAAGCGATACAGCCGGCTCGATTTGGACATTCTCCTGTTAATCGGACAACTCTCGGTTCCACACCTTGAGATAGCCAGGTTGAGGCGGCTCAACGAGAGCGATCCGTTGACGTTGCTGCACAACCGGAGGCACATCGATACCAGGCTGCCGGCCGAGATTCACAGAGCCAGGCGTTCGGGTAGACCCCTGTCCGCAGCCATGCTCGACATCGATCACTTCAAGAGGGTAAACGACACCTTTGGTCATGAAGCAGGTGATCAGGTGCTTTGCGCAGTGTCCGACCGCATGCGCATGGCGAGCCGGAGCTCTGATATCCTGGCAAGGGTGGGCGGTGAGGAATTCCTGGCGGTGTTTCCTGATACCAATTCCAGGCAGGGAGTAAGAGTGGCGGAGAGAATCAGGGCCGGCCTATGCTCGTCACCAGTACATACTACAGCCGGGCCGGTTGAGGTTACCATCAGTGCCGGGGTCGCCACCCTGAGAAAGAGTGACGATGAAAAAAGCCTGATAAGGCGTGCAGACCAGGCCCTCTATGAAGCCAAGAGAAAGGGCAGGAACAAGGTCGTAGTTAGAGCGAGAAACTGAAGCACGATGCAAAAAGATTTTGTTAAGGAACATTGACAGTATGACCATTAACGAATATTCTTGCATAACCTTTTGGGACCATACATGACAAAGGGGGTCAAATGGCGGTCAAGAAACGGGAAGTTTTCAAGAGAAAGGCTGCCGTGCTCAAGGCAATCGCCAACGAGTCCAGGCTCGTAATCATCGACCGCCTCGGCAAAGGAGAATGCTCTGTGGGTGAACTGACAAGATTGGTGGGCTCGGACCAGTCCACTGTATCCAAGCACCTTGCAATACTTCGCGCCAATGGAATCGTCAACGACAGACGGGACAAGAACATGGTGTACTATAGTCTTCAAACACCTTGTGTATTGGATTTCTTTAAATGCACACTCAAGGTCATTCAGGAAAGGCAAAAAATCTAGCGGTATGCGGCGAAATTGCCTTGCTTTTTTCCTGGGAGTTTTCGCCGCATTGGTTCTTGGCGAGCTTGTATGCAGACTGGCAGAGGATCGGCGAATATCGCAAGTTCTGATTTTTCCAAGAGGCAATGCAAACTATGAACTAACGCGTCCTGTGCCGGGCGACCTGGTGTACGAATTCGTTCCGGGGCGTTGTTTGAACGGCCTTTGCACAAATTCCCTCGGCCTGCGGGACCTTGAAAGAAGGATCGTCAAACCAGGCGGGCTCAAGCGCATACTTTGTGTCGGTGACAGTATTACCATGGGTGGTTCCATGGCCGGAAATGTTCCATTGCTCCAGACATGGCCGTTGGTATTGGAGCGGCTGTTGGACAACCCCGACGGGCAGAGAATCGAATCGTGGAATGCGGGTTTTTCCGGGTACAACCTGGTCCAATATGCGGCTTTCCTTAAACGCCGGGCAAAAAAAATCAAGCCCGATGCCATTATACTCGGCCTGTGCTTGAACGATCTCTCGGTACATCAGGTCATACATAAATACCGGGATAGGTTCGAAATAGAGTTTCAACATCGCGAACAGGCGGTTGTCTTCGACCTGGGGCACGGCGCGAATCAGTGGCTGCTCGGGCACAGCGCCATGTGGCGCGTCGTGAACAGGGGGGGCGCATCAATGATGGAGCCAAAATACGGCTTGCTCGATCCGGACGGATCGAGAGCGGAAGCAGCTATGAAAAAAATCAAGCATCTTGCCGAAGACATGAATATTCCCTTGTTGGCGCTTATCTTCCCCAGGCTGGACGATGAAGGTTACAGTACGCCTGAAACAAACCGCGACCACAGGAGATTGTCTTTGTTGGTGAAGCGCGAGCATGTTCAAGCCGTGGAGCTGTATCACCTGTTTACACGATATCCTGTTGGAAGTTTGAGAATGGATCCAAGAGACAAGGGCCACCCGAATGCACTCGGTCATTGTCTTGCGGCAATAGGTGCATACCGCAGGTTGCTTGATATGAAAATACCCTGGATTTCTTCCAAGGAACACAGAGCAGGGGAGTGCGTTGACATACTTGCGCCGGATAATCGATTCTCTTCCTCTTTTTTTTGAATCATAGTTTTCTTTCACTTTTGATTGCCCGCGCAGGCAAGATATGCCATGCTAGCGAATTGCATTGTACAGATACCACGGGACAGTGGAGTAAAGAGACAATCGAGTTGAGCGTAAAACACAATGATCAGATTGCGAACCTGGCAAAACGAGCCAGGATAGTCGCTGCATTGAGGAGATTTCTCGACGACCGGGGGTACCTTGAGGTTGAGACGCCTTGTATTGTACAGGCACCGGGGCAAGACCCTCACTTGCGTTGTTTCCAGGTATTGGATGCCCGCGGAAATCCGGTGGGATATCTTAGGACATCTCCGGAACATGCAGCAAAAAGACTGCTCTCAAGGGGATTCCCCAGGCTTTATGAACTGTCCAAAGTTTTCAGGGATGAGCCCCGCTCCATGTTCCACCAGCCGGAATTCACCTTGCTGGAATTTTATGGTACAGGCCTTGGAACCAATGAACTTAAGGAAGAAATGACTGCACTTATTAGGGCCGCAGCCGGTATTACGGCAAGGGATATGAAAATACAAGTGGACGATATCTCCCTGGATTTTTCCGCAAGGCCCCTTACCATCAGCATTGGAGAAATACTGGAAGAAGAGCTGGGCATAGACTGGAGGTCACACTCGACCGCAGAAGACCTCATGGAGGCCGCCAAACCCCGGGGTATTGACTTCGACGGAATACAGTGGACTTTCGACCAGGTGTTTTCAAAACTCATGCTGGAGGTAGTGGAGCCATCTCTGCCTTTGGACAGAATGGTCTTTCTCGACGGCTTTCCTGCAAGCCAGGCCTCTTACGCCAAGCTCCTGGCCACAGACCCGGGAATAGCCGACAGGTTCGAACTCTACATAGGCGGTATAGAATTGGCCAACGCATTTTCCGAATTGAACGATCCCGTGGAACAACGCAGGCGTTTCGAAAAATGGATCGAGGAAAGAAGAAACGAGGGGGGGCCGGATTACCCGATCGATGAGGATTTTCTGGATGAACTCTCGAACATGCCCAATGCTGCCGGAGCAGCCCTGGGTATAGACAGGTTGGTCATGTTGCTTACAGGTAAAAGAGATCTGGTAGAGGTTATTTCCTTTCCCGCCGGATCAAATGGCTGAAATAGGAGGACCTAATGAAGGATTCGAGTCGCAAGTGGTTGGAAGGGTTGATTTCGGTATTAGGTGATGCCTTGTTCGATGCCATAGCGCCTCGCTTGACTGAACACGAGCGCAGGATCTCCCGCGAAATCGAAAGGTTAAGGAGAGATATTTCCGCCTTGACGTCTAGGTATGATGGGAACAGGGCACCACATTCCAAGCCCAAACGATTAGAGGAAAAGAGAGGCGAAACTGCAATAGTTACGCATCATGCGCCTAAAGAATCTCATAAGAAGGCTGACGAAGTTGTTTTGGGCCACACCCATCCTGTTTCCGTATTACACAAGCCGGCGTACACAGGCGACCGGCCTTTGGCTCCACCTTTGAAATGTAAACAACCCGGGTGCTGGCGCAATGCGTTCAAGGATGGATACTGCAAGCAGCATTACCAGCAGATCGTACTGAAACCCCTGCAGGATGAACAGGAGAAAAAGAGAAGAGAAAGCACTATGACAGTGGCCGAATACAAGGAGGTTGAGCGAAGGCTCCTCGAAAAGGCCAAGGAATTGAAAGAAAAGGAAGCAAAGCTCAAAGAGGAGGCAATCGGCGGAGCAAAGGCAAAGGAAGGTATCGACGACGTGAAGACTTCTGAAGGAAGTAGTGCGCTATCGCCGGGTGCCGGCCCTCAGCAAACTGAAAAAGAGATTAAAATATCCAAAAGGCCGCGTTCCAGTACTACTGCCAAAAAAACGGCAAAACCCAGGGGCAAGGTGAAAACGCCTTCAAAGAAAACACCAAAAGGCAAAGCCAAAAAAAAGGCCAAGCCTGAAAGTAAGATGAAAACACCTTCGAAGTCTGAGAATAAGATGAAAACGTCTTCGAAGAAGATCCAAAAGGCCAATACCAACAAAAAGGCCCCTAAAAAAAACAAGAAAAAAACACCCCGGAAAACTGCGAGGAAACAAAAGCCGGAAGAATCAAAAAAAAGTAATACCCGGGAGAAGATTTGAAAGACCTTGAGGCAAGGATACGGGAATTCGAAGAGAGGGTCCTGCCTCGCTGGACTGTAAATTTCGATTCTCTTCTGTTTGATGAACTTTCTCTTGCCGACAATCTGTCGGTATTGAACGTCTTGTCCGGCATGGGTCAAGAGGTAACCGAACTGCTTCAACGATTCGAAGAAAAAACATCCAAAATTCTTGCTGTCGATCCAAGCCGTGATGCAGTGGAAATGGCGGCCGCTCGCATTGGAGATACGGTTGGAAGCAAGGTCTTCTTCAAAAAAGAAAATATTGAAAAACTTGGATTTCCAGATGCAAGTTTCGATCTCGTGGTGGCCAATATGGGAATCTTCGACATGAAGAAACATCGTTCTCTTATCAGGGAGATATTGAGAGTGACAAAGCCCGGAGGACAATTCAGAATCTCTTTTGCCGCAAGGCATTCCCTGCTTGAGTTGATACAGGCATTGACCCTTTCGGCCAGGCGTATGGAGGACGAAGTATTTAAGAGCCGTCTGTCCAGTGTCCCCGACCGTTTGCCATATTCCGGGGAAATGGATTATTACCTGGTCATGGCTGGAGCAAAGCATGTCGAAATCAAACAGATGAAATTTTCATTGGATTATGACAAAGGAGATGAATTTCTGACATGCCCTATATATCTGTGGTACTTTAAACCTTTTATACTCGAAACAGTAAGGGACAAGAAGGTCCTGGCTGAAATGGAAAAGCAGGTAGCGAAACGAATCGACAGACTGTCGGGGGAAGGACATTTCAAGATAGGAATTACCGCTGCAATTGCTTCAGGTAATCGGGAGGAATTATGAGCATACCGAGGTCACTATATTCGATGCTGATTTTCGGAACCCTCTTGCTTGTTCCCTTGGCTTGTTCCAGGTCGAAACCTGACGATTCAAAAAAAACAGCAAAGGAAGAACAAAGAGAAACGGCTCTCAAAAAAATAGATCTCGATAGTATTACTTCGCATCCGGTATTGTTAGACTCCATTGTTTCACTGAGCCCTTCCGAGGTAAGCAAGAGGCTCGGCACGTACAGGTTTGTCGCAACAACCAGATACGAAGCATCCTTGGGCAAACGAACGCTGACCCTGAGAGAAAAGGGTGAAATCCTGGTCAGCCGGAAAGGGTCATTTTCCGTGCATGCTGAAAATAACCACCATAGGTCCAGGGATCTCATATTCGTGAACGGCCTGACTGCGCAGCGTACCTTTTCAGGGCCATGGACCCTCGAACGGGCGAACGGATTCGAAAAAAGGTTCAGGAAAGACGTCTATAGTGCATGGACTGTTGCATTTAAAATGTTCAAGGGACATCTCAAGATAATAGACAGTGAAGACACAACCTATGCAAACCGGGATGCCGTTCGACTAAAGCTGGTCCTGGACGACAAGGCGAATAACCAGGAAACGGTTTCCACGCTGGGCCAGATTCCACCCCTGACGTCTTCTGACGATGAAAAGGAAGCCTGGAGGCTAAAAAAACTCACCAAGAAGATGAGAAAAAATATCAAGCGTTACCTATCAGCCAAGGGCTCCATGGTGATAGACAGGAAAACCAAGGTATGCCTCGAGGCTGATTTCGACGGACAATATGAAATAGTTCCCGCAATGGACAAAGATGAAAATAAAGACAAAGCCGGGGGAACCAGGGTTGTTCTTATCCATACAAAAGCCCGTATCGATGAAATCGGAAAGCCGCACCCCATGAACTTGCCTGATGAAACCAAGCCTCCAGCCAGGCGAAAGAAAATAGTCCATGACAGGCTGAACGGCCTTGTTGACAAATCCGCCCGCCACCTCGATAAGCAACATGGCAGGGGAGGAGAAAATTGAATAAATCCGGAATGGTCCTGGACAAACAAGTCATGACCTTCGGCCGGCTCGCTTTGAAGGCAGGCCTTGAAAAGGGCGCTGATGATCCGGTAACCATTCAGGTGACTGGCCTGAGTGACTATACCGACCTTGTAATAATCTTGAGCGCGCGTTCTGACAGGCAGGTCAAGGCGATTGCAGAAGCAATAAGGTCCGAATTTTCGAAAATCAAAATCAAGCCGATTGGCGTTGAAGGCATGGCTGCAGGTCTTTGGGTTCTCCTGGATTTCGGTCCGTTGGTTGTGCATGTATTCCATGAGCCGGAAAGGAGATTCTATAACCTGGAAGATCTTTGGCTGGATGCTCCGCGGCTTGATCTTTCCCAGGCGGAGTGAATCGTGCACGTGAGTCTGCTCACTGTCGGAAGGGCTCGACCTGACTGGATACGCGATGCTTCAAGGGTATACCTTTCAAGGTTGAACCGTCTACTACCGACAACTGTCAGGGAGGTAAAAAAATCTTCTCTGCCGAATCCATCTAAAGCAGTCGAACAAGAAGGAAAACGGCTTCTATCAGGCCTTGCCCGGGAAACGACCCTGCTGGCCATGGACGAAAAGGGCGCCTATTTGAACAGCATGGAATTCTCAAAATTGCTGAATGAACTTCTCCAAAATGGAAAACCGATTGTATTCGTGATTGGCGGCGCCTTCGGACTTTCAAGAGAGGTGCTGGATCGAGCAACAAAAATCATCTCACTTTCCAAGTTGACCTTTCCACATCAGCTTGCAAGGATTGTCTTGCTCGAACAAATATACAGGGGCATGACCATCGTCAGGGGTTTGCCTTACCACCATGTTTGAGTATTAAAATGAAAAATACATCCATTGTTTTCCTGAGAGACGGTCTTTCTTTTTTTTTCGATCTCCTATATCCGCCCGTCTGCCTTTCATGTGGTGTCCAGCTTCACTCTACTTCTGATATTTTCTGTCCGATATGCAATGAATCACTATCAAGGTGCAATCCCTATTCCATTGTTCCCGTCGCTTCACATCTAACCCGGATAATTTCGATATTCGAGCATGGCGGGGCCATGGCCCATGCAATAAATCGGATGAAATACGGTAACGAGCTGTTTGCCGGAGTAAGATTGGCCGACCTTTTCTCAAAAGAAATGTCCGAGGAACTCATAAGTAGCAATCTTGTTTCAAGATCCACAACGGTCATTCCCGTGCCTTTACATATCAATAGGTTAAGAAAGCGTGGATTCAATCAATCCGCCGTGCTCGCCAAGCCTTTGGCTGTAAGCCTGTCACTCGATTATCGTCCGGGCCTGCTCGATAGGATCATTGATACGAAACACCAGACCGGCCTTACCGGGACCGAACGCTCCCGCAACGTCAAGAATGCATTTGCTGCTTCTGCCGTTGTGCCGGAAGATATATTGCTGGTGGATGATGTTTTCACAACCGGTGCTACAAGTTCGGAATGTGCCCGGGTGCTTTTAAAAAACGGAGCAAAAAATGTATCAGTGGCTACGCTTGACAGGGCATGACCACAAAGTTAATTTTTTAATGATTGGATATTATCCTAATCCCTATTTTATTTTACCATTTTAATATCAGATAGTATTCCTCGATGGCATTTCAACCTCTGGTTTGGCTTATTAAGAAAATACATTTTCTTTATTATTTTTATTTCTGCCGAGCCTGGCGTTCATGGCACTTCGGTCTTTCGATAACTTCTTATAACTGGGGTCGCCGTCGCTTCAAGTCCAGATCGCTTGCCTCAACCAGATTGAACAACTTGTCCCGGCCTGTCTTTTATGGGCAAAAAAACTATCATTCAATAGTACTGGAGATTTAGTGTTCAATTTATATGTTTTTTAGGATTATTGGTATAAAACATCCTCGATAAATAGGTATTTTATCATATAATTTTATTAAATTTTATTAAATTTAATCCCTTTGTTGTTGACATATATACTAAGCATACTTAACCTGTGATTGTAGTTTTATTTGGGAGGTGTTAACCATGGCAACTGCAAAGAAAAAGAAGACCGTGAAGAAGGCGGCGAAGAAGAAGGTCGCAAAGAAGAAACCGGCAAAGAAGAAGGTCGCAAAGAAGGTCGCAAAGAAGAAACCGGCAAAGAAGAAAGTAGCAAAGAAGAAAGTCGCAAAGAAGAAGGTCGCAAAGAAGAAAGTAGCAAAGAAGAAGGTCGCGAAGAAGAAACCGGCAAAGAAGAAAGTAGCAAAGAAGAAAGTCGCAAAGAAGAAGGTCGCGAAGAAGAAACCGGCAAAGAAGAAAGTAGCAAAGAAGAAGGTCGCAAAGAAGAAAAAATAACTGCTTAAGTGCCCCAGCCGGATAAAATAGCATGCCTCATTGATCGTAGCAGATTTAAAGCCTGTGGTTTGTTCACGAATAAACCGGGCAGCCGGTTTTTATTTCGATTTACTCGCCGGCATAATTATCTTTTTTGACCGGTCCACAGTAACTTCCCAGGAGACATCGGGAGTCTTGACTGCATATACTCCAGGCTCCAAACCGGAAAAATGAACCAGGCTGTTTTCACCGGGCGAGGCTGCACGGGATATTGGAGCGCCAAATCGCCTCTGAAGCTCTATTTCACCTCCAGGCGTAGATTCGATATCAAGATCGAATCTTGGTATCGGAGAAATGCCGGGCTCATTGTGAAGAAATTCATTTTCATCATTTATAATCAAAAAATCATGCCAATTATGAGAAAGCAGGTTTCCCGCTGCATCCAGTACATCCAAATCGATATGAACATACATAGGAGATTGCAGATCGCTTTTCCCGTTTCTCATGTTCAACCGGCACACCTGCCTTATTGAATCAGGCTCTATATCCAATTCCAATTTCCCCTTGAAGACTTGTCGCCTGTCTTCGAAGCCGCCTCCAAGGACGATTATCTCATTTTTCAGAGACTTTGGATTCCAGAATAAGTCCTTGAAGCCTTCTGCAAAGGAAGAGGGATCGGATCTTAATAAAAACCCTGAACTTTTTTCTTTGACTGTATAAATCAAGAGTGCATCCTTTATTTCGCGGTGTAAATCATTTATCAGGAGCACTGGAATATCATCGGCGACTTTGGGATTCATTACCGCATGCCTGTGGGGCACAAAGGCCAGGATAGGCTGGTTGGCCGTGGCGGCCCACCTGTAGCCGGGCATGGAGCGGCCGTCATCGTCCATTGTGGCCCATGTTACCGATGGCCAATAACTGTTCAAGAGGAAATAATGCGAACTCCCGGTGGGCGCATAGCGCCTGGCACGCAAGTACTCTATGTTGTATTTCAGGACTAACGCCTGATACATCTGTGATGCAAAAGCCCAGTCGCCAAAACATGAATAGTCGGATGTTCTTCCAATTCTTGCCGATAGGTAAGGCAGTTGAAGACACCTGTACATCCAAGCCCTTGCCGCATCATCGTTAGTAACGGGCCACATTTTTGCACCGTGTTCCAAAATGAATTCTTCTGCCTTGAATGGAACAGCCTGGGCCCCGTACTCTATCGGCAATGGAAATTTTGCGCCAAAGATATCCGTATACGATCCATTATACCAGCCATAGTAGACCGTCGATTCAGTACCCTCGTTTCCAGTCTTCTGAATCGGCCTGCTACGCTCGATTGATACGGCAGTCTCGTACAGCTCCTGATCGAGCTCTTTGTTACCCGTCCCATCCATGAGTATAGGCATTTGGTCTGTACTATCGAATATGATATCCGGAACTTTCCTGCCGGTATCCAAGGGCACATTGAAAGTGAAAAACGGCTCGTCATGCAAAGACCACCACAGAATGCTCGGATGGCTTTCATAGAGCAATAATGCCTCGGCCAGCATGCGTTTCATCACGCTCATATTATTCGTCAAGCCGGGATCGCCGCATGCCCGCTTATGATTTGCTACCGAGTATTCCCATACCAGCGTGAATTCCTGAAACACGAGTATGCCCATTTCGTCGCAAAGCCTGTAGAAGGACCTGGGCTGGAGATGATCCAGAACAATAATGCCGTCCAGGTTGGATTCAATTACCGACTGCAACAATCTTTGATGCAGTGAATGGCCTGATTCTGCGATGTATATTGTGGGAATCAAATTCGCGCCTCTAATGAACATTCTCTTGCCGTTAACCTTCCACACCATGGCCCTGCCATGTTTCTTCAGCTCGATTTTGCGAAAGCCTATTTTCTCGCTTGCTTGATCCATGATTCGATCATGACCATGAACCTCGACTTGCAGTTTATATAGTGAAGGTTTCCCGAGCTCCGGATGGCTTGCCGGCCACCATAGCCTGGGGCTTGGCACCTCCAGTACCACATTCGCAGACCAAGGTCCGGGAGGTACGGAAAGTCTTAATGCCTTTTGGGAAAAATGCTCGAAGCCGACACCGGACAACCGGATGGCCAATGTCACATCCATTGTTTTCATCGTATGATTGAAAAGATAGGCGCCGATTACAAGTTTGCCCTTTGAAAAATCATCAGCGACAAGGGGTCTGATTCGTAACCACTCGATCGAAACCTCCCCGGTAATTATCATCTCGACCGGCTGCACGATACCACCGGTCCCAAGCGACTGGGCTTCTTTTGCTCCAAGGTTTATAGAGCCGGGCCTTGTATCGTGATAATTCAGGATGCCCTTTATCCAAATCTTTTCACAAGCCGGAAGGTATCCGTGCTTTTGAGCGGATTCCATGGCATAGTCCCATGGGTTCTGTACCCTTACTGACAAAACGTTTTCTCCGGGTCTCAACTTGTTGGTGACATCAAAGCTGAACGGATTGAAATATCCTTCGTGTTCACCGGCATTGTCCAGCGTGTTCGAATTCAAATAGACCTTTGCGAAATAATCGATTCCGTGAAACAAAAGGTAGGCCCTTTGATTCGGGTCGAGTTTATCCATTGTGAAGCGGCGCCTGTACCACACGGGATAGAACACATTTTTTAATGCAGGATCCTGACGGCCGTAGTTACCGGGCACATTTAGCCTTTTCCAGGAAGAGTCATCAATATCCATGGAATGAAAACCAAGGCTTTCACCTTTGTCATCCGGGTCAGGGGATATTGCCCATTTCCCTGACAGATCGATGCATTTCCTGGCCCTGGGGCCAAGGCGGTTTGGAAACGCACAAGGCATAGTCTCGAGATTTTGGGCAATGGCAAGCGACTCGAACAACGAATTGGGCATGACCGAAAAGTCCGCAACCGCCCTGACGACCAACTCGGACGCCTCGAATCCCGCAGCCTTGGCGAAAATCCTAACCAATGGTGAATGTGGTGTAAGGATGAATTTCGCCCATGTGCCGTCGAATCCGGTGCGCTTGAGTATTCCTTTACCATCGGCTACCTGCACTTGTGCAGCGGCCCCGGGGCTCACCGCGAAACCAATGGATTGTCCAGGGACATAGGTTGAAGAATCCGACTTTAGCAAGGTTTTCATGCAGCCCTCCAAACCCTCGATCAATGGATCAATAATAGTAGCCGGCCATGACAAATACCAACCTCTATTCCGGCTCGACCGGGCTAATTGAGATTCCGGGGTCCTCAATCATGCCTTTTACTTTGGATGTGCCTCATGTTTTCAGACTTGATAATACCCTGACTTTAGGCTAAACGCCCAATGCTATGGATGATATAGGGCTACTATCCAGGTTCCTGTCAGAGCGCCGCAAGGCACGTATCGAGGAGGTACTTTCCAAAAGGACATACAATTTAACCATGGTATTCGAGGAATTGCACGATCCACACAACATTGCGGCGGTGATCAGGACCGCCGAGGCTTTTGGAATCCAAAGAGTGTTCATCATCCCGGAAAAGGACGGCAAAACAGGTTTGTCCAGGAAGATTACCAGGGCCGCGGATAAATGGATCGATATCAGAATACAGGACTCCATTGTTTCATGCTTATCCGAACTGAAAGAGCAGGATTTTTCCATCCTGGTCAGCTCGCTTGGACCAAAAGCAAAGAGCATCAGGGAATTTTCTTTTAAACGCCGAACAGCCATGGTGCTGGGAAATGAGAAGAACGGCGTGTCGAAGAAGGCCTATGCAATGGCTGACGGAGTTTTCGTTGTTCCCATGCTTGGTTTCGTAGAATCATTGAATGTTTCCGTCGCTGCAGGCCTGGCCCTGTACCATGCAACAATGGAGAGAGCCAGGTTGCTCGGGAAAAACGGTGACCTTACCGAGCAGGAAAAGGCGGTTTTGAGACGCAAGTGGTATCGTCAATCAGTCAAGGGAGCGGACATGATCCTCGAAAGAATGGCCCGCAAGTGACTATACGAATCTAACTTTCCAAAGTCCTGGACAACGAGTCCACCCTACTCTCGATTCGCTTCAGGCTTTTTTCGTTCATCAAGGTTGCCAGGGACAGGTCTTTCAAAGTTACTTCAATCAAAAGGCTCAATAACCTGTAAACCAGTCTGGCGGGGCAATCCTTGTTCTTGTCGCAAACATCCTCGTCCAGCACGCAGTCCACCAATGCAATTGGACCAATCTCTGCCTTGAGTATGGAAGCCAGGCTTATTTCTCTTGGAGATTTTCCAAGTACATAACCGCCCCCGGGGCCCTTGATTCCCCTTATCAAACCTGCATTCTTGAGTGGAAGAACGATCTGGTCCAGGTACCGTCTCGAAATATCGGTACGTTCCGCCACGTTTTCCAGTTTTACAGGGGAACCTTTCTTCGAATGCAATCCAATGTCCAAAATCATGCGAAGTGCGTACCTTGCCCTGGTGGAAATCTTCATCGTACGCCTCCTGCTTCCTCACCAGACGTTAATCACGGCTTTTGCGGAAACTTCGCAATAAAGGTGGCCCCACCGCCCGGGGTGTCTTCGAAAGTCAAAGTTCCACCATGTGCATTCATTACCTGTTTGCAAATACTCAAGCCCAAACCGGTTCCCTCTTGATCCTTTGTGGAATAGAAAGGTTCAAACAACTTTTCCGCCGCCTTGTCAGGGATACCTACTCCGTGATCGATAATTCTGTACTCCAGGGTGTCTCCGGTTATCTCTATCCTTACTATTATCTTGGACCCGGCCTCGCTGGCCTGGGCTGCATTCTTGAGGAGGTTCAGCAGAAGATGATTTACCTGTTGAGAATCAAGTAACCAGCTCTTCAGTTCACCCTTCTCGAACTCAATTTCGATATCCCTGAAGGATGGATGGTATCTGCATACTCGAAGCACTTCTTCCACCGGCCCGGCAGGTGATATCCTCGACGGCATGAAAGGCAGTGAAGCACCCCTGGCAAAATCTCTGATATGTGTGGCCATTCCTCCCAGGGTTTGAACCTGTCTCTCCAGGGCCTTTAAGTCTTGAATCTCGTTTTCCCTGGTTCTTGTCAGCATATTGTTCATTCCCAGAAGGACAACCAGATGGTTGTTCATCTCGTGGGCCATCTCTGCAGCAAACCTGCCTACTGCTGCAAGCTTTTCTCGTTTAATAAGTTCTTCCTGGGCCTCTTCCAGTTGCCTCGTCTTCTTGAGTAAATCCTTGTTCGTATCAGCCAGGTCGGCGGCCAGCTTGCCTTTACTCGCGCGAAGATCTTTCCATTCCAAGGCCTGTTTTATGGTAAGCTTCATGTCGTCTATATCCCAGGGCTTGATAATGTAACGGTAGACTCTTCCCTCGTTGATGGCCTTCAACATTGCTTCAAAATCCGCATAGGCGGAAAGAATAAGCCGGACTATCTCCGGATATAATTCTTTTACCCTGGTCAAAAGTTCGACGCCGGTCATTCCGGGCATACGCTGGTCCGCCACCACCAGTTCGATATTTTCTTTTTCGAGCAATGACAGTGCAGCTTCTCCGGTCTCGGCTAACAGCACATTGTATTCATTTTCCAACAGCATTGCGATGGGATCCAGGCTGTCTCTCTCGTCGTCTACTAACAAGATGCTGCGTTTCATAATCCGTGTCTCCCTGGTCTATATATCACGGTTTACTTATATAGCTCTTACCCCAATAAGTCTTAACATACAAGCCCTTGGTTATCTGCCAAGGAAACACCGGGTTTGCCTTGACTCTGGAACAACAAGGTCTAGGAGGCAATCGGCAAAACGACACGTATCTTGGTTCCTGCGCCTTGTGAACTCTCCAAATCAATGTCTCCACCCAAATCCTGTACTATCCTTTTACACAAAGACAATCCAATCCCCATGCCCTTGCCCGGTTCCTTGGTTGTAAAGAAGAGATCAAAAACTCTTTCCCGGTTCTCCTCGGGTATTCCAGGGCCGTTGTCTTGGACCAACAAGACAGCCCGGCCGGATTCCGCTCTTGTCGAAACTAAAATCTCGCCGCCTTCTTCAACCGCTTGCAAAGAATTCTCAACCAGGTTTATCACGGTCTGCCGCAATTCCTCACGCGGTCCCAATACCGTGGCATTGGATCCGATATCCACTACGAGGTTCACTTTTTTATCAGATGAACCGCAAATAAGGTCGGTACTCGATTTAACCAACTTGTCCCAGTCGATTTTCGACCATTTCCCCTGCATTTTGCCCTGGCTGTATTGCTGTAAGCTGGTCACTACTTGATTTATCCTGGTCAGTGCCCTCTGTGCCACATTTTCCATCCTTGTCATGTCACTGGATTCTTTATCATCAGCCATATGTCGCACGAGGCTTACAAGCGCCCTGTGAGCGTTTTGCAACTGGTGAGCTGCATTCCTTAATTCATGAGCCATGCCCGAAAGCAGGGTCTCCAGTGACGCGGCTCGCCTCCTTGCAGCCACCTCGGTTCGGCGAAACCTGTTTTTCAGTAGATTTTCAACGCCGGCCAAGAGTTCCTTCTTCTTGAAGGGCTTGCCGATGTACAGATCCGCGCCTGCCTTGTGTCCTTGTATCTTGTGTTCCGTTTCCTGCCTGGCGGTCAACAACACTACCGGAATATCCTGCAATTTTGGTTCCCGCTTGATTCTTTGACAAAGTTCGATTCCGCTGATCTTCGGCATCATGATGTCCGCAATGACCAAATCGTGTCTATGCTTTACCAGTAACTCGAGGGCCTTTTCTCCATCCTGGGCCGACCAGACATCGTACTGATCCCGTAAAATATTGTTCAGGTATTTCAAAATTTGCGGATTGTCGTCTACCACCAGTAATCTTGCGGCCTTGGGCTGGATTCCATCCTGCCTGGGGACCAACCTGCGTTCTGTTGCTTCCTTCAAATCCAGAAACCGGTATTCCGGCCTGGCCAGTATCTCATCACTCCACTCTTTTAGTTCACTATCTGCCTCCCGCCTGGCCATAACCACGGGCTCTTGCCTCACCCTTTTCTCGATACTCTCCTGGGGAACCTGATCGGCCCTCAAGGGCAGCTCTACATCGAATCTGCTTCCCTTGCCGAGTTCACTCTCTACCGTAATGTTTCCACAGTGTAGTTCAATCAACTCCTTTACCAATGCAAGGCCCAGACCGCTTCCATAGTGCCTCTTTGTACTTGAATCGTCTACCTGGTGGAACCTGTTGAATACCAGGTCAATCTCATTGTCCGGTATTCCTATTCCAGTATCTTCCACCCCAACAAGCACTGCCCCATGTTCGGCTTTTTCCTGCACTCTTACTTTAATCGAACCGCCCGGTTCTGTGAATTTAAGGGCATTGGATAAGAGGTTTACGAAAACTTTTTCCAACTTGGTCTCATCTGCTTCAATGACGATTTCGCCTGTTGCATCACAGGATAAGTCGATATTCTTACGTAACGCCAACGGCCTGGAAAAATCGGATACTTTTCGAACCAAACCGCAGACATCAAACAGATCGAGTTTAAGCTTCAGCCTTGCCTCTTCGAGTCTGCTCAAGTCCAATAAGTCGTCTATCAATTTGAGCAGCTTCAAGGCGCTCATACGCACACCTTCCAACTGTTCTTTCAATGTGTCGTCCAGGGTTGTGGATGCGTCCTCCAGCATGGATTCCACCGGGACCAGGATTAATGTCAACGGTGTTCGTAGCTCGTGACTGATGTTTGCAAAAAACCTGCTTTTCAGCTTGTCCAGATCTCTTAACCGTTCATTGGCCTGGGACAGATCCCTGGTTCTTTCATTTACACGGCTTTCAAGTTCCCTGGCCAACTTTTCAAGGTCTCTTCTCTGCCTGTCCACGGTTCCAAACAACACCGCATTGGATAATGCAATCGAGCCACGGCTCGACAAGAGTTCCAGGTAATCCAGATCTTCCTTGGAATAGGGCCGCAGGTTCTTCTTTTCACCCAAGGTGATATAGCCCAACACACGCCCTGCATGGAAAAGAACCGAAAAAACACTGCTCCCTGTTTCTTCAAGGAATCTTGCAGCCGCGTCACGTACAATCGCCAATCTTTGATCAGCCGCCATGTGACCTTTTTCAATCACTATGCCCATTTTTCCGGCCTTCTCAAGCAAATCAGAGCCGGGACCGTGCGAGTTCAAAGCCGGTTCGGGTATCGTTCCCTTGACCTCAACCGCAAGAGTTTCCCCGGAATCCGGCAGGTACTCGATTTTTGTCCACTCGGGCATTACACCTTGGTAGATTACGTGGACAAGCCTTTTTACCACCTGCTTTTTGTCCGACAGCACGGTCATATCTTTTTCGAATTCGTCCAGCAGGCTTTGCCTGTCGAACGCTCGCCTTAAAAATAACCGGTCCAACCTCGGTTTCACGGTTCGAATGTACGCATAAAAGACCACGAAAGTCGTCGAAAGGAGCAATACCACCGTAAACCTGCTCATCCCGGTTCCTATGTACGAATAGAGCCAAAGTATTCCATACAGCGGGGCCATGAAAATGGACAATGCCAGCACCCAGCCCAGGGTTCTATGAACTACTGTACGTATTTCCCACAGACGGTGTTTCACGATTGCATAGGTAATAATTAACGGGAATACAGGCAGGAACAGGTGGGGCAGGGTTGCAACAAGGCTTCTGGTATTGAAAACAATTGGAAATACCGAGCCTGTGGTGGAAAAAAAAGCAATGCCGATGCCCAACAAGACGTACGCCGCCTGGCTTTTCTTTACGCCTTTTTCCTGCTTGTACGCCCTGATTGCCATGGTCAGCGAAACCGCCCATGTGTAGAGCAGGTAAAGCAGGTACAAAGGCATAAGCCTGCCCGGAACCGGTGAATTCGCTGAAAATGCCGAAATTTCCACCCCTTTAAACAACTGGTTCGTGAAAATGAACATGGGAACCAGTATTGCAGCCCAAACAAGGCCAATGTAATTGAGAGCCCTTTGGCCTAGAACAGGATTGCCCAGTACAAAGGTGAATCGCATGAAAAAGAAGAGCGCCAGGACTGCACTTGTCATTCCAATCCTGTTGGCCCAAAGTCCTGTGGCCGGATCCCCGGTCAGGGTCGCGACTGCGACAAAGAGCCCGAACAGCCCTGCAAAAAGGCAGAAAATACTCCACCTTTTTAAAAGAGATGATTCACTCCCCCTCTTTAGAACGACCCCGGACAGCAAGATGAATATGGCCCCGGCTATGATATTACTAAGACTGAATACTGCTCTTCCGGCCGGTACCATCTCTATTGAGTCAACCTTTTGTTCGTCTTTTCAACGAATTTTTCAAGCTCACCTGCATCCATGACGAAAAACAAGCGTTGCATAAGGTTCCTGAAGGAAGAAAGCTCCATATCCAGCACCTTGGCCAGGGCGACCATCTCGTCGGGTACATTTATGACCACGCCGGCATCGGAGAGTTCATTCTGGAATCCGGCATTCATACCAGCAAATTCCTTGAACCCGCGACCGTCCAGGAGATATGGAGCCGGTTGCCACAAAGGGGGCGGCACGATATGGCGAATCTTCAAAGTTGCCAGAAAATGGTTGTAACGCTCCTGATCCACGAGTAATTCGAAGCCGAATTGCTCTCTCTCCTCCCACCACAATGTTCTTGGTATCAATCCCGGAAACTGGGTTACCACGCAGGCATGGCCGTCTTTGCAAAGATCCATGGCGGCTTGCTTGTTCACTTTCAGACCCTCGCTGCTTTGTCCGGGAACAGGCACGATAAGAGAGATTACAGGCACTATTTCGGCGGCCTTCAAGTCGGTTATTGCCTGGCGCGCCTGCTGTGGGTTCAATCTCTTACCCAGTTTGGCAGAGTCGGGTTCGAAAAAGGATTCCACTCCAAGGAAGAGGGAGTCGAAACCCAGGTCGCAAAGGCCCTTGACCGTGTTTTCGGAAATAGCCCCGGGGTGACCGAACATAGATGCAGGCCTTCTCTCATTCCTTCGGATTCGCTTAGCAGGTCCCTGTAGAACTTGGGAGGTGTAAAGGAACCTCCCAGGCGAAAACCGACGGTATGGGTCTTTGCCTTTATTTCAGAAATTTCGGAGATTACTCTTTTCCCGGATTTGATTCGCCAACGGCTCCCGCTCGCATCCCTGTGAACGCAGAAAGCGCATCCCATCGGGCACCCGCGACTCTCGTCCAGGACAAAGAACTTGATTTGCTGGTCTCCCTCGAGGCTCGGATATACGTCCGGGTCGTAACAGGGTAATGGCAAGGTGTTTAAATCCAAGGTCATGGCCCGCCGTGTGCGTTTGATCGTACCGTCTTCCTTCAGTATGAGATTCGGAACGTCATTGAGATCGGCCTTTCCCTCGGCAAATGCCGCAAGCAATAGTATCGATTCTTCAGCCTCGCCGTCCACAAGGGCATCGAAGGCGCCGCCAAGTTCATAAACACCCTTCCTTGCGTAGAGTACAGCCGGGCCCCCGCCGTAAATCTTGAGGTTGGGAAACCTCCTTTTCAGCCCATCTGCTATACTCGAGCATCCGATCAGTCCGTCACCGCTCCAGAGTTTGAAGCCCACGAAATCGCTTCCCTGTGATTGTACTTCCCTGGAAATATCTTCGAGCAGTTCCTTTGCGAACAGATCAAGACTTTTATCCAGGTCAAGGCTCATTTCCACCACTTTGTCCGTCACCCGGCTCAAAGGGCCCTGCTTTAGTTGTTTCAAGATTCGTGACAGCTCTTCGCTTCTTCTTGGAGAGTACAGGCGCCTTGCCGTGCCCACGGTGTTGTAGTCCAGTACCTTTACTTCATGTCCGGCGGAAATAAGAACACCGGCAAGGCTTGCAAGGCCGTTATCCGGAAACAGGGATGACACGGTAATAGGATAGCCCGCATAGGAAACAAGTAACCCTCTAGCCATGCATCATCCCCAAAAATTCCTGGATATACTCGAGGTAGGAAGGCAGAATATCTCTTCTCGCCAGCCAGCGGATGACATCCGTAACATATTTAAACCCCAAGCTCTTGAGCACATTGTCAGGTTCTCCTGCAAAGGATCCCAGGAGCATGAATTCGCTCTTTTCCTGCTTTGTATAGTAAGCGACGGCCCGTTCCAGCAGGGCGCCCTTTATCTCTTCATCATGCCTTGCCTCATCGTCCGGGTACACGAACCAACACCGGTTGAAAAGGCTGAAAACATTGAGTCCCTGGTCTCCACATTCCGCGATCAAGCCTGCCCTTAAATCACCGTTTTCCCGGGCGACAAAAATTTTTCTTGAACGCTCGTAACCGAGATCCAAGCACCATCTTGAAAAGTCTTTCAGGTCTATTTGTTCCCTGTGATAGCAAAATGCGTCGTACTCCAACTCGGGAAGCTGCAATTTGAGGTGTTCACTAAGCAGGTCCAGCATCTCAAAGTTTGCTTCCCTTACGCTTATGCTCTTCCTCCACTTTCCCGATTTCTGGAGCGACTTTTCGGTAATGCACTTGTATACCTTGTACCCGTCGTACACGAAATCCAAGGGCTGCTTGTATTGCCGCAGGAACCTGCCGTACATCATTTCATTCCAAGCTTTTGCGGCGTTTACATAGATGACGAAGAATTCGGAGTCGGCAAGGTGTTCCAGCAGGTACGCATTGCCTGAATATAATTTCCTCGCAATCTCCAACATGTCCTTTCTGCTCTTCTTCCTGATAGCCTTGGCCACACCCAGGTGGTGGACTATCCATGTCCCTGGATAGAGAAGGTTGGCTGCAAGGGTGGCTCCCGGATCGTCCTGGTGAAAGTAGAGCATGTACCTCGCAACAGGCGTGTTGTTCGATTGCCTGGTCCAGGAAACCATGAATCTTTTCTTCAATAATGGGACAAGATCTTGCGTAACTTCTTCCAGGTATCCAGATGCCTTGAGGGCCGTCCATGCCGAATCCACATCCTCGATACCTCCGAGTTTCAGGCCGGGATGCAATTCCTGAAACACGAAACGTTTCCAGGTCTCTGCCTGGGCTTGGTTTTGGAAATTCAATATCTCAAGGCCGCACGAATATGTTTTTTCGTCACGATCGATGCTGCGGACCATTGTTTCCCCGATCGACACGCCCATCGGGTGCTCGATTCGTACGTTTGATATTTTTTCACCCGGGAACAATATATCCTTGTCCAGGTCAATGGGAAATGCCAACCCATCCCCGCTGATTTCCCTTGCTTCGTGGACTACCAAGCGTCCTTGAAGCCTGGGGTGTGGAAAAGAAACCTTTACCCGGCCCTTTTCGCCTACAGGAAGACGCAATGATCTTCTAAGCCCTGTCCGTTGAAGCTTTTCAGGAAGGGTAAAGAGAAAAACCGGCCCTTCCCTTTTCCAAAATCTCGTATTGAACAGCAACAGGCAGTTTGCAGCAGGCATGGCCATGAAGTAATCCCTGCCGTTCTCGAACACCTCTTGTTCGCCTGTTAATTCGATTGCCATCAATTCCCTTGCAGCCCTGACGACTATGCCTCTCAACATGGCCTGACACGGGAGTTCCAGGTCACCCATAAAAACCTTCATTTTCCTGCGGCAGGCAATGCCGTAATAGAGAAGAACTTTGCGCAGGGAATGGCGCATGACCTCGGCCCGAATCGGAGAAGGATGATCCACCAGCCTTGCAAGTGCGTGTTCCTGTTCCAGGAAGAGCCCGGTCAGGTAGCGGGACATGGTCCGCAGTGGCGCCAATCCGTCGACTTCGAGCCTGACCCCGAGTTTTGTTACATTACCCTTATCGAAAATCCTGGTCGGACGGAGACGAACCTCGAATGGCGGTTCATCTATGAGTGTAACTCTGGCCCTTACCTCGTCTCCTGCAAAGGTGGCGCCGGATTGTACAAGAAGGCCCCCGCCGCTTGCACTCAAATCTTCCAACTTAAGTCCTGGGCCGCCGGATGGGCCCTCTATGAATGCCGTGTTGTCCTTTACAGTAAGGCGATAAGAATCCCGCCGCTCGTCAATATCCTGTTTTTCGCGTTTTTTCATGCCCACAACTCTAAACTGTGTTGAAGTTTTTGCCAAATATTTTCATGTATCAACAACAAAAGGCGTTTCCGCCAAGCCCGGGTGACAAAGAACTTGAAAAACGGCAATATTGGGTTAGGCTCTTTATTCCATGGCTTGCTTTTCCAGATATTTTTGCCTTGCATTGTTGTGTTCATGCTTTTATTCCCACAGGCTTTCGGCAACTGAAATTGGATTTGATTTCGACGCGTACCTTGGAGCCAGGGTAAGTCTGGACAGGGGAGGGCAAGGACTGTATCAATACCCGGATTCCAGAGGCGCCACGACAGAGCTTAGCCCGTATTTTTCCGTATATCCATCCCTGAGCATGGACGCCGATATTTCGGACACATTGGAAATCCTGGCCAGGTGGGAACCGGGAGAACTTGCATACTCGGACTCGAAGTTGACGCTCGGGGGTAGAAAGCCCTTGAACATTCTGCGGGAGGAATGGGGCTTCAGGGAACTCAAGGCAAGATTGCACAGTGGAAGTGGAATCGAGCTTACTTTGGGTAAACAGGATTTGGAACTTGCACACGGCCTTATCTACGACAATGCCGGTCTGGGCATGACCATGGTCATCGGTCCGACAGATACGGGCGATATGCTCATCTCATTTGAATCCTGGGCTGTTTTTCCCGACGGCGCATTCATGCCATACAGAACCGAGCAGGGTTACGAGTGCAACTTCGAGACAGGAAACTGCACATCAGGTGACATGAGAATTCCTTCAAAGAAATCATGGCTTGTATCAAGCCTGTTGAGGCTGGAGCCGTCCCCGTTCGAATCCGTGGAGATTTTTGGAGCTGTTTTCAGCGACCGTGGAGGGGAGTTCAACTCTTTGTTGAAGCCCATGCTGGAAGAACAGGCCATGGTAGGCCTTGCCCAACACCCTTACCTAAAAGATATAGCGGTCATGTACCTTGAAGGCAACCAGGAACCCTCAAGAGGAGACATGCTGTACCTCGGGGCCTCGGGCAAACAGGTACTGGGATTCGGAGTTCTTCGATACAGCCTTGTCATGGGCGCAGGCGCTATCGAGATCCATCTTCCAAAGCTTGTCCGGGGACCAAAATTGGTTACAGTAAAGGCCCGGACCAAGGTGACGGGATATGCCCTTGATTTCTCCGCTGAATTCCCGTTGTTCGAGTGGCTCGGGATTACGCCCTTCTTTACTTTCATGAGCGGCGATACCGGGGCTTTCTCTGCAAAAGGCACCGAGAACCTGGGCGTGTTCATCGCGCCTTCAGCCAGGGTTTACAGGACAAACCTTTTTTTCGAAGGTGGGCTGAACCAGTCCTACCTTACAAGGCAAGCGACTGCCGCGGGACTTGCAGGCAAAGGGGTTGTGGCAGGCGGCCTTTCTCTTGAAGCATCATTTTTCGAAGAACTGGATCTGGATGTTAAAGCTGCTGCGTTGGGAGCGCACAGGCCGTCGGCCATTACAGGGGGAAGGTATTATGGAACCGAGTTGGATGTGGAGCTTCACTATTCTCCAATTCCCGGACTGGAGCTGGGCCTGGAAACAGACCTGCTGGTGGAAGGTCGGTTCCTTGAGAAACCGGCCAATGTATTCAGGGTCATGCTCGGCATGGATTGGAATCTCTGACTCTTATGCGCCGTTATTGGTCAATTCGGTCAAGATGCTCTTCCTGAATAGTTTACACGCTACAGCCTTGTTTGCGGCAACCTGCAACTCGTACTTGCCTTTTTTGACACGAGCCGTGCAAGAATAGGAGAAAATCCGCTGCAAGAGCGGAACCTTATCGCTTATTGGGTGTTTAAAAACCTAGGGAGGCGAGTTGGACAAAGATGCAAGGCTTCTGGAACGCTTTTCAGGAGGCGACCAGGAGGCCTTCAATGAATTGGTGAGCAGATGGAGAACGCCTATTGTATGCTACTTGCATAGATTCCTGGGAGACAGGGAGCGGGCCGAGGAACTGGCCCAGGAGGTTTTTTTGAAACTCTATTTCAAGAGCCGTAAGTTCAGGCCCAGACCAGGCGCCACCTTCAAGAGCTACATGTTCAAGGTGGCGACCAATACCGCTCTCAACGAACGCAGGAGACTGGCCCGCAGGATAATGACCGTTCCAATGGACAGACCCGATTCAGATGATTGTCGCCCAATGGATCCGCCTGATCAAAAGTCCCTGTCCCCCGAAGACCGGCAGTCGGGCCTGGAAGCCCTCGAGGCATTGAAAAGGGGGCTGGCCCTGTTGCCGCAGAGGCAAGCCGCAGCCCTTTTGATGCACGCATTCCACGACATGTCCCACAAGGATATAGGCCAAAGCCTGGGAATTTCGGAAAAGGCTGTGAAATCATTGATAAAAAGGTCCAGAGACAGCTTGAAGCACACACTTGGTTCCATCCTGGATTCATGAGGTGCAATCATGGATTGTAAGTCGGTCGAACAATTACTCGCAGACTGGTCGCTTGGACGATTGGATGAAGAGACCTTTACGCAAATCGAGACTCACATCTCGAAATGCAAATCATGCCGGGCTTTGGCGGAAAAGGAAACGGCTTTCAACCGTTTACTCTCGAGTTACAGATCGGATCCGCCTGGACCGCAATTCGACCGAATACTATTTAAAAAGATTAATAAGGCCGGAAAAACAAGAGACGTAAAAAAACGGAATCGCTTCGGAGCATTGCGCAAGCCACTAATCGCAGCAACCCTTGCTTCTGCTGCAGCGGCTGCAGCAATATTCTTCTTCATGCAAAACTCGGGCATTCAGGGCCATCCATCCATGGTGGAACTCGACATCTCGTTGTCAAGGGACCTTGACATGTACGAAAACCTGGATGTCATCGAGGTCCTGGACGCACTCCAGGATATCCAGGCCGCAAGTGCTCAAGAACAAGGAGGTCAACCGACATGAATACGAAAAAACTGGTAACAGGAATATCATCGGCAGCCGTCTTACTCGGTTGTTTGCTTGTGCCGGTGAACGTCCTTGCAAAAGATGCCGCAGGTACCTGGAATTCCTTATCTCCAAAAGAAAAACAGGAAATCAAGGATCGTTGGCAAAGGTTCAAGACTCTGCCCGCAGCAAGACAAGAGCTGATGATTGAAAGGTACAAGAAGTTCAAGTCCCTGCCCCGGACCGAGCAGGACAGGATCAGGGCCATGTACCGTAGATTCAAGTCGATGCCGATAGCGGAACAGGAAAGAATCCGAAAAAATTACAAAAAATTCAAACGCCTTTCGCCAATAGAAAGAAACCGGCTCATCCGGGTCTTGAGACGTATCAAGAGAATGCCGCCGGAAAGGAGAAAAAGGCTCCTGAAAAAGCTCAGGCGATGGAGATCGCTTTCTCCGGAAAAACGGCGGGAAATAATTCAAAGACTAAGGCGCAGGAGATCGCGATGAATACCCTTGTGTTCGCGTGCCTGCTTTCACTTGCTTCACCGGCGGCGGGTTCGCAGGCAGGTCCTGTATCCTCGAAGGGTACGACCTGTTCCCATTCTGCGGACGTGGACCCGGCCATGTTGAAAAACCTCGAACTCCTGCGCAATCTCGGTTTGCTCGAGGACATGGAGATTATCGAGCTCACGCCATTGCTTCAGGGTGAGACGCAGAGAGAAAGGCAAAACGACCCGGACCCTAAAACCATGAAGCAATGATTTCTGAAGGTTGTGGGTGTGACCGCCGGACGGCCATATGGATTCGATATTCAATCACCCCATGCCTGTTCCAGTTCGTCCTTTTCTATCATTCCGGGTCTTGTAATCTCGAAGGAGTCTTTTTTCAAACGCACAACGGTTGATGAGCCGGTCTTCTTAAGGTCGCCGGCATTAACAAAAATATCTATCTTACCCATGAAATTTTTTATTACCTGGGCTGCAGACTCGCTTCCCTTTTTACTTGCAACATTTGCACTGGATACGAGCAATGGTCTGCCCAGTTTCTCTACTATACTACGGGCTATCTTGTCACAAGGCACCCTTACCCCCAGCCTTCCGTTCGCCATGGTGAGTTGTTTCACGACTTTGGCCGGCAAGTTTGGACTTGGTTCGACCAGCAGGGTAAGTTCGCCCGGCCAAAAGTTTTTGACCAACCTGGCGCCTTTTTCCGGAATTCCTGCGGCAACCTGTTTCAACATGTCATAACTGGATATGAACGCCAGGGAAGGAGCCTTTCCGATACGGCGCTTGGATTGCAGCAACCTGGAAACCGCCTTTGAAGATGTCAGGTCAGCGCCGAGGCGGTAGGATCCGCCGGAGGGGAAGCAAACAAGCCCCCCTTTTTTCAAAAGCCGGGCAATCTCATGGATATTGCCGGAGTCATTGGTCAGGTCTTGCGCAGGAATCGATTTCATTTGATTTATCTCCTCTTTATCTCCTTTTTTCCCCTCGTTTTTCCCCTGTTTACATCCTGTAATGCATAGATGCCGATACGCCCGTCCTTTTGAGCCATGATACCGTCCACTGCGGCCCTGGCTCCGGACAGTGTCGTGATCAGGGGAACCTTGTGCCTTACGGCCGCCCGTCGTATCGCCCTTTCGTCGAAGTAACTCTTCTTTCCGAGCGGAGTGTTTATTACGAGATTGACCATGGCCTTCGCGATCTCATCCACAATGTCCGGTTTGCCCTCGTTTACCTTGAATATTCTCTCTGACCTAATGCCGTGCGATTCGAGATACAATGCTGTTCCCGCAGTGGCCAATATTCGAAAACCCAGATTTGCCAGGTCTCCTGCAATAGGCAGGACATTGGGTTTGTCCGAGTCATTGACAGAGATGAATACGGTTCCTTCCATGGGCAATGCCTGGCCTTCAGCCTCCTTTGCCTTTGCGAATGCCTCGCCGAAACTTCGACCAATGCCCATGACTTCTCCGGTGCTCCTCATCTCCGGACCAAGCAGGGTATCATCGTCAGGGAACCTTGAGAACGGAAAGACCGGGACCTTTACAGAAGTAAGCACAGGACTCGGTTCCTCGACTATTCCCAGTTCCTTCAATGAGTAACCGGCAGCCACCTTGGCCGCGACCTTGGCAAGCGCCAAGCCCGTTGCCTTTGAAACAAACGGAATGGTTCTGGACGCCCTTGGGTTCACCTCTAGAATGTACACCTCGTCATCCTTAATGGCAAATTGTATGTTCATCAACCCCCTGGTTTTCAGGGCCAGGCCGAGAGCCCTTGTCTGCCTCTTCATTGTTTCCTGGGTTTCCATGGAAATAAGGTAAGGCGGAATCACACAGGCCGAATCTCCCGAATGTATACCCGCCTCTTCGATGTGTTGCATGATGCCTCCGATTATCACCCTTTCACCGTCTGAAACAGCATCCACGTCTACCTCGAAGGCATCTTCCAGGAATCGATCGATGAGTATCGGATGTTCTCCGCTGGCTTCGGCAGCCTCGTTCATGAACCTTGCAAGTTGCTCCTCTTCATGTACTACGGCCATTGCCCTGCCGCCCAGGACATAACTCGGCCTTACCAAGACCGGGAAGCCGATTTCCCTTGCAGCCTCCTCGGCTTGCCGTGCGCCATAAGCGATCTTGAAACGCGGCTGCTTCAAGCCCAGTTCACGTACCAGCTTTCCAAAACGTTCCCTGTCCTCGGCAAGATCTATGGCCTCCGGATCAGTGCCCAGGATAGGAACGCCAAGCCGCTTCAGCGGCATTGCAAGCTTGAGCGGAGTCTGCCCGCCGAATTGAACAATCACACCGGCAGGCTTCTCACGCTCCACGATATTGAGTATGTCCTCCAGGGTCAACGGCTCGAAGTACAGCCTGTCGGCAGTATCGAAATCAGTGGAGACCGTTTCAGGATTACAATTGACCATGATGGTCTCGATACCGATCTCGGATAACCCCTGCACTGCATGAACACAACAGGCATCGAATTCTATTCCCTGGCCGATACGATTCGGGCCGCTGCCCAGGATTATCGCTTTTTTTCGGCCAGTAGGTTCGCCTTCATCTTCTGTCTCGTACGAAGAATAGATGTAGGGCGTGTACGATTCGAATTCTGCAGCGCACGTGTCCACCAGGTGGTACGTCGGCTCTATGTGCAGCTTTTTTCTTTTTGCGCGTACGTGGTCTTCGCCGGAGCCGGTAAGCTCGGCCACCTGCTGGTCCGAGTATCCCCACCTCTTGGCCCTTTTCAGCAGACCTTCGGGAAGTTCTTCCAGGGTAAATGCCCTTATGCGTCCCTCCAGGTTTACCAGTTGCTCGATTTGAGCCAGGAACCAGGGATCGATCTTTGTAATCATCGAGATTTCATCAACGCTCATACCTGCCTGCAAGGCGTACCTCACGTACAAGATTCTCTTCCAGTTCGGCACCTCGAGATGTTCCATGAGCCTGGCTGTCTCGATGTCTTTTGCCTGCGCATCCCCGCCGAGGCCGAATGCTCCTGTTTCAAGGGATCTCATGGCCTTCTGGAGTGCATTCTTGAAGGTCCTGCCTATGGCCATCACCTCGCCCACGCTGCGCATTTGGGTGCCCAGTATTGGAGCGGTTGCGGGAAACTTTTCAAATGTCCATCTTGGGATCTTTACAACTACATAGTCCAGCATCGGCTCGAAACATGCAGGGGTTTTTCTCGTGATCTCGTTAGGTATCTCGTCCAGGGTATAACCTGCCGCCAACTTCGCTGCTATCTTTGCGATTGGAAATCCGGTCGCCTTACTTGCAAGCGCACTGGATCTCGACACCCTGGGATTCATCTCGATTACCACCATTCGTCCCGTGTCGGGATTTATGGCGAACTGAACATTGCTTCCGCCTGTACTCACACCCACCGCCTTGAGTACAGAGATGGCTGCATCACGCATGCGCTGGTATTCCTTGTCTGTAAGCGTTTGGGCAGGCGCAACGGTTATCGAGTCACCGGTATGTACTCCCATGGCGTCTATATTTTCTATGGAGCAGACAATGACCGCATTACCCTTGTGATCCGCCATCACCTCCAGCTCGTATTCTTTCCAGCCTACTATGGACTCTTCCACCAATACCTGGCTTATCGGCGATGCATCCAGCCCTTTCTCGATTTTGCTTATGTATTCCTTTTTTGTACGGGCGATGCCTCCTCCCTCGCCTCCCAGGGTAAAGGCCGGCCTCAATATTGCCGGAAGACCTATGTCCTCTATGGCCGACATGGCCTCCTCAACGGAATGGACGAATCGCCCCCGCGGCGTTTCAAGTCCGATCTCCTTCATGGTCTTGGAAAAAAGCTTCCTGTCTTCGGCCAGTTTCAAAGCAGACAGGGGAGCGCCGATAAGCTTTACCGAAAACTTGTCCAGAACTCCTGATTCCGCCAGTGCTACGGCAACATTGATGCCTGTCTGGCCGCCCACGGTAGGCAACAAGGCGTCTGCTCCTTCTTTTTCCAGGATCCTTGCCACGAAATCTGGAGTTAAAGGCTCGATGTATGTATGATCTGCAAGCTTTGGGTCTGTCATTATAGTGGCCGGATTGGAGTTGACCAGGATTACCTCGAAGCCCTCTTGCTTGAGGGCCTTGATTGCCTGGGTGCCCGAGTAATCGAATTCGCAAGCCTGGCCTATGATTATAGGCCCTGAACCCAGCACCACGATTTTTCTGATGTCCTTACGTCTCGGCATCTATCCTACCTCCACAACAAACTCCCCTTGGTGACAAAACGATTTTGTGCCGCCATATTAAACATTAAATCCGGGAAGGCAAATGGTACGAGTGCGTTCCGATGATTTTGACCATCTCGGCGGGATTGGCGGGGACACGATGACCATACCGTGCAGGTGATTGGGCATGGCCGCGAACACATCCAGTTTGATAGACGTGAACCGATCTGGTAATTCCTGCTATCCGGCCGACGCCATCTGCCTTGCGGCCGGGGTCAACCCCGTACCCTGCTTTGAGTTTTTCACTTTCACCATGCGGCCAATAGTGTCGATCCTTGAGCCGGCCGTGTTTGACCGGATGTTGCACTCCTGATAGTTTTCATACAGGAAACGAGGAACACGGGCATGATGGAAAACGATATCGACTATTCGATTGTAATGCCGGTATTCAACGAAGAAGACGGCATAGAGCAGGTCCTGAAGGAGTTACGCTCCGTCACGCCCGAATCGCCGATCATTGTTGTCGATGACGGTTCAACCGACAGGACCGCCACAATCCTGGCCGGACTAAAGTCCGAGCTTGGACTAAAAATCATTAGACATTCAACCAACAGGGGATACGGTGCTGCAATAAAGACAGGCATATTGGAGGCCCAGACCGATTATATCCTTACTTTTGATGGTGACGGGCAGCACGATCCGGCCGAAATATCGAAATTGATCGCTGCCGCAGGTAAAAGCGACATAGTTATCGGTGCCAGGGCCGGCAACTCGGGCCAGCCTTTCTCAAGAAGGCCCGGAAAATGGTTTCTCCACGGTTTGGCGAACTATCTCGCCCGTACCAAGCTGCCGGACCTCAACTCGGGCTTGAGGCTCATGAAGAAGGACGTGATTGGCGGGTACCTGCACCTGCTTTCAGACGGCTTCTCTTTTTCCACCACCAGTACTCTTGCCATGATAAAGGACAATCGCAAGGTGAATTGGGTGGATATTCATACCAGACCTCGTAATGGAAAAAGCACGGTCAACCAGATCACCCACGGGTCACAGACGCTCCTATTGATATTGCGTGTGATAGTGCTCTTTGATCCATTGAGGGTGTTCCTACCCATATCAGGAGCCTTGTTCGTCATGGGGTTTGCCTCTGCATCGTGGCACCTTGCAACCAACCCGGCAGGACTTGCAGATGCTGATCTGTTGTTGCTGATTTCAGGTTTGCTCGTTTTCCTGTTCGGACTCATATCCGACCAGATAGCGGAGATGCGACGCAAGGGGAAATAGCCTTGTTTTGTTCTTGCGCCGCCGGCGTATTAATAAACCGTGCATATAATAGACATATAATAGAGTCGTTGCCGAACGGCTCTAATTAATGGCATACGTATTTTCTACAACCCCTGTTCATCAATGATTTTTTTGATCTCTTCCTCTGTGCAGGCCTTGATGTCCATACACAGGTTCAATATGTTTGAAGCATTGTTTTTCCTGCCTGTCCTGGAAAAGAGCAAGGCCAGATTCAAGTATGGATTTTTAAACCCGGGATCGTACTTCAATGACTCCTTCAGGTCCTCCTCGGCCCTTGCGAAATCACCCGCCTTTGCCCGAAGAACACCCCGAAAGTTGAATGCAGCGGCAAAACGCCTTGCAACCAACCTGGCGTGTTCGTCCACGAGTTCCGGGGCAAAGCACTTGTCCGGTCCGGGTAGTTGAGCCAGTGATGTAGATGCTTGCGGCTTACGGGCAGAGAGATTCACCCTGTAAGTGAGGCCTTGCCATACGAGAGGAAAACCATAGTGTTCTTTGGGCACCTCCCGGTCGTTGTAAGGCAGGAATAAGACCGCCCTGTCATCAAGGTTGTCTCTTATCAGAACTTTTTCTATTCCCTCGATCAGGTCCAGGTAAATGCCCCCGCGGCCAAGGGGATCCATCCTTGCCAATTCCCTTGCACCGCCCAGTGCCGTCTTGAGTGCATCATCGAGCCCGGCGAGTTCGGGATGATCCTGCTTGATCTGCCTCATGTACCAAGGGTATGGTATCAGGTATTCGGCAATGGGAATCACGTCTTTTCTCACATCCAGGAATCTTTGGACATATCGAATTCCGTGATAGACATTGAGATCCCTCACCATTATCATGGAATTTACCGGCGCTTCCCTCAGAACCGCCTCGGTGTAGTCCCGTAATGAACAGCGGCCCGGCGTCCCTGCCTCGCCTGCGGCCATACGCCACCCCAGGGTCGTCAATGGAAACAAGAATACCAAGCCCATGGCAACAATAGAAAAAACAGGCGAGTGCGAATATTTCCAGGAAAACTTTTGTACCATTTCTTGAAGAAAAAAGGCTGCGGCCAAGGCAAGAGCAATATCTACAGGAATCAGGCACCATGCCCTGTCGGATGTCTCGTACATGGACGCAAATGACAGAACACTTGTAATCAGCACAAGGAGACCGAGCGTAAGTCTCTTCCGGCCTTTCTTCCACATTACAATGAAACCGAATATCCCGGCCAACAGGCCCAGTGGTGTTCCGCGGATCCAAAGGTCAACGGCGTCGGTGGAAATGTGCCGAAAGATGGTCGCATGGTCGAATAGGAAAGACCTGCCCCAGGCTTGCGTGCCCAGCATGTGGGCCACGAGCCTGGACAGGTTGCTCGGATCTCCCTGGTTGAACGGATTGGGACCCAAAGCCGTTATCAACAAGTAGGCGTACGGTAAAAATCCTGCAGAGAAAGCCAGCAAGGCAAGACCGATACCGGGAATGGATCTGGCAAGAAACAGCTCTTTAATCTTCGGCCAAATCAATACAGCCAAGCCCGGGGCCCAGAGAAAAGTGGTCAGATGGTTTGAAAAAGAAAGACCGCACACAAGGGCCAGCAGCCAAATATACTTATTTTCGCCTATAGGGGATTGTACTGCCAGTATCGCCACGTACAAAGCTGAAACAGTGAAAAGAGCATGTAGAGAATAGACCTCGGCTGTAGTCGAATACGCCCAAAACTCCCTGGTGAAGCCAAGGTGTAAAGCCACGGCAAATGCGACAAACATGTTGACCTTAAGTTTCTTTAACAAGAAAAAGAAAACCAACAGAGCCAGCGTACCGGACAAGCTGCTCGCAAGGTTTACCCGCCAGGCAACCTCATGCAAAGGCAGCTTGGCCAATAGGCGAATCAGAATAGAGTATATGGGATAACCAGAAGAATGAAGTATTCCGCCGCTTGGACCTACCCAGGCATACTCGGCCGAATCCCTCCAGTACACGGTGGGACACAAGGTGTAGACGTAAATTGCAAGCGAAGAACCTGCCAAAAGCAAGGCATAGAGCCAAGCCTTGTCCCACTTGCCGCCGGCTGGTGTCGAGCCGTCCAATCGAGTCACCTCAGTGTGAATGATCCCTCATCAGTTGCATGAATTTATCAAAAAGATATGCAGCATCATGCGGACCGGGGCTTGCCTCGGGATGGTACTGCACTGCGAACAAGGGGAGACTACTATGCTCAAATCCTTCACACGTGGCATCATTGAGGTTAACATGTGTAATCGAGCACGATCCGGGAAGGCTGTCTGTATCAACGGCGAAGCCATGGTTTTGCGCTGTAATTTCTATTGTGCCGGTCTTTAGGCGTTTGACCGGCTGGTTTCCTCCCCTGTGCCCGAATTTCAACTTGAAGGTCCTGGCGCCCAAGGCGAGGCTTAGTATCTGGTGACCGAGGCATATTCCAAAAAGGGGTACTTTGGCGATTAGTTTTTCCGCATTCATTATTCCATAAGTGACAGCCGCCGGATCACCCGGACCGTTCGAGAAAAAGACCCCGTCAGGCTCCATGGATAGAACCTGCTTCCACGACGTACCGGCGGGTACAACTATCAACTCGCAGCCAAAATGAGCCAGGGAACGAAGTATGTTTATCTTCACGCCAAAGTCATATGCAACCACCTTGAAGGCCTTTTCATTCTTATTCCTTGTCTTGCCGTACTTTCCGGCCTTCCACGGCGACCAGCCGGTCTCAAAGCCTTTTCTCCACCGGTAAGCGGATTTACATGTCACCTGTGAAACCAGGTCCGCACCTTTCATGGCCCGGGACGAGGCAGCCAGTTCGATTGCTCTGGAGTCGGAATTCTCGAAAGGGACTATTGCGCCACGCATCGCACCCTTGTCCCGGATGTGGCGTGTCAGTGCCCTGGTGTCTATACCTGTTATTCCGATAATCCTCCTTTGTTTCAAGTACCTGTCCAGGTCTATCCTGGAACGCCAATTCGTTGTGAATTCGGCCGCCTCCCTGACAATGAGTGCCCTTACCCATGGTCTGGCCGACTCCTGATCCTGGCGGTTAACTCCGTAATTTCCAATGTGTGGCGATGTCATTGCCACCATTTGGCCGTAATATGACGGATCGGTCAGAACCTCTTGATAACCGGTCATAGAGGTGTTGAAAACCACTTCACCTGTGGCAATGCCCTTTGCTCCGAAAAAACGGCCTTCGAATATCCGCCCGTCTTCAAGGGCCAACTTGGCTTTCATAAAAAAGTTCCGTAAAAAAGAAACATGGTTTCTTGTTGCAGCTTCATCCCTGTTTCTGCCGCCAGGCATGCCATTTCTTGATGGCCTTGTTGCGGGATCGCTTGTCATCTGTGGCAAAATAATCGAAATCCCGGCCTGTTTGGTCCCGCAACCTCTCTATGGCTGCAAAACGGACCTCTTCATCGTCGGATTCCAGGCCCTCGATCAACCAGTCCATGTCAGGTTTGTCCTTGTGCTTCTTCCACCACTTCTTCCATTTTTTATAGTTAGTACCGATGTCCGCCATGGCGATCAGTTTCAACACATCGGCAACCGACTCGGATACCTTTTTCTTCTTTAGAAGTTCGATCATTGTCGGGACTGCGTCACGGTCCCAGTTATCGGCAAGAATTCTTGCCGCCTTGAGAACCGTGAACTCATCACTTGAACCCAGGTTCTCTCTCATCTTTTCCAAGAATTGCTTGAAATTCGGGAAGGATTTGTACGACCGCAGGCATATCTGGGCTTCGTGGGAAACCCTTGGATCCGAGTCGTCCAATCTCGCACTCAGGGCTTTTATTGCTTCAGGCACCAGGACTCTGGAAAAAAATTTTACTGCATAGAAACGTTTCAACCAATCGTCGTGTTCCAATAGATCGAGAATTTTGCTAACAGCCGGCTGCCCAATGTCAACAAGACAACGAAGTACCATGCTGTGAAAACGCAGATCATCGGGTTCGTCTTCGACCAGTTCGTTGAAAAGAAGCTTGCCGGGAAAAATATCAATCAGCTCCGGGAGATATGCTTCGGGGTTTTCCAATATTTTTTTAAAAGCTTTTTGTTGCTCTCCCGGATCGCTGCTTTCAAGTTTATTGACAATGTCTTTTATCAGCTCGGGCTTTAGATTGTCAGATCCGGCCCTGGCTAGAGCTTCGGCCGCACCCCGGGCTTCCCGGTCCGAGAGATCGGATTGATCCGGCACATCTGAACCATAAGTTGCACCATCCTCTGCCGAGAGATCCGCCCTCCAAAGCCTGGATGAATCCAAGGGGGGCAGCAATCCATCCCTGTTCAAATCAGGGCCGGTGATTTCAGTGATATTCTCTGCCCTTGATCCAGCCAGGCTCTCGCGCCATTCTTGTGCCCGTTTCTCTATCCTTTCATGTCTCTCTTCTATGTCATTCGTCAAAGAGGATGAGCCGATACCTGGAAAGTTATTTCCCGAGCCGGTTTCAATCTTGCTGTTTTCCCTGGTTCGTGCGCCTGCCTTGGAACTACGTGTATCAAAAGCAGATCCCGCGTTTCGAAAGCCGGGTACAGCATTGCTAAGCGGCAGCTCAATTACTTCTTCCTGCTCTTCCTTGAGACGTAACCGGCCCTTATCCTTTTTGTCAGGAGACTTGATCGCGGTTTTGATCTGGTCCGCTCCCCTGGCCTTGGGTTTCTTGTGCTCTGCTATTATTCTCCTGAAATTGTCTGCAAGCGCTTCTGTAAGAGTCAATGTCTCTGGTAGCTTTGCCAGGTCCATCTGACCTGAGCCCGAGTCCATGTAAAGGGCACCGACCACCCGGCTCTTTAAGATGACGGGAACCACGAGCACTGCCGCAGGTCTCCCTCTATAAAGCTTTCTGCAAAGATTTTCCGAAGTTTCTTGCGGGGGGACAGGCCCATGGTAATGGGCCTTGATATCCATCACTGTCCTGAAAAAAGACGGTTTATCCAGTTGCATGACCACTTTTTTCAGGTCATCGCCTCCAAGCCCCTGTCCACGGGCCTCCAAGCCGCGGGCCGAGGTCGAATCAAACACGAAAAAGGCGGAATACCCGAAAGTTTGTCCCAGATAATCCAACACGATTTCAATCAGCTTATCCCTTGTTTCCGCCATTGTCATGGCAGCTATAGCCTCTTGGATAGAGGCATAATGTCTGCCTATCGGCCGGGCCCTTGATCCTGATGCCAATAGCCTTTCGAATTCTTCGTCACCTAATTCTTCTCTTTTCTTATTACCAGTTTTTGCTTGTACAAGTTCGGCTTCAGGCTCCGGCTTAGTTTCCGGCTCTGGCTCGGCTTCCGGCTCCGGCTCGGCTTCAGGCTCCGGCTCGGCTTCCGGCTCCGGTTCGGCTTCAGGCTCCGGCTCGGCTTCAGGCTCTATTTCCTCGCTCATGGTGAAGAATCGGGTTTGTTCTTCTTCTGCAGCCATTTCCTCTTGCCTTGCATATTCTTCCTTTGCTGCCCTTGCTTTAGTATCTTCTTCTGAAATGACCTTTGCCTCTTCTTCTGCAAAATATTGAATGGCAGGGACTTCTGGTTGATTGAAAGCAGCCTGCGGCAAATTCTTGTCATGTACATTTTCTGCTTTTTCAATCTCTTTCGAATCTTTGGTAATGGGTTCCCGCTTCTTACTGTTGGCGGCCGCTTTTTCAGCCCTGTTCTTCTGACCCTCGACAAGGTACTGCAATTCCTTTTCCTTGAGTTCCTTGTCGAGCTGCACGTACTGGTGCCAGGAATCGTCCAGAGCCTTTCTTTCCGCCTCTTTCCTGCTTTCCTTGAATCGCCTCTTTTCAAAGGCTTCCAATTGTTTTCGTTCTTTTTCCTCCTTGGCAAACAGCGCCTTTAATTTTTCCGCTTCCAGCTCAGCCTGTTCGGCCTTTTCCCTCGCCCTTTTTTCTATCTCTTTTGCATCGGGTAAGGAGGGCATGGGTTTGGTTGATGAATATTCCGTAACATTCGGCTTCGTAACTGTTGCGGTCTTTATGTCAAGATTTTCCAGGAGTGCGGAAATTTCCTGTTTGATCTCGGTTCCATACAACTTTTTGAGGGCCCAGGCGAGCCTGGATTCGGAAACAGCAAGAGGACGAACAGTAAGGTTGGTAAGAAACCTGATCTCATCCAATGCCGTCAAATCAGATGGATCAAGCATGGCAATGGTAATACTTCGTTCGTCCGAATCTATTGGAACCGCATTATATCTTTCTGCATATCTTCTGCCGAACAGGGAGATAATCCTGCTTTCAACAGATTCAATTTGTTCTTTTGTTGCAGTTGGAAGGCCATATACCTCGGACAAAGCCCGGTTCAAGCCGGCCTCGTCCAGCAGATCCAGAGCAAGAAGACTCGTGTCCAGCCTCCATCCTTGCTGTTTCGCCCTTGTTTCGGCTCTAACAATGTCCTCCTTGGAGACCAAGCCGGACTTTAGGAGATAATCGTTTAAACCAAAACTCATTTGAACCCTTGGAATCACTTAACCGGCAGACCCCAACTTACCGGAAAATCCCATGAATAGTGCACAAGTCCTTTTCACTGCCATAACACGATGGCTAGATTATCAGATGGAAGTCGCATGTCAAGAAGTGAGAATTGACGGACAAAACGGATGTTTTTCCATGATTCCCGTTGATTTCAGAAGAAAGGCAATCAAGAAGACAATGCCTCTTTTATCGATTCATCAAAAGGTGGACGCAAAACACCTTTGTCTGTAATGAGCGCTGTCACCAATTCAGCCGGGGTTACATCAAAGGCCGGGTTCCTGGCCTTGGCTCCTTTAGGTGCTATTCGTTTTTCAAAGACCGACAAGACCTCTTCCTGCCCCCTTTCCTCTATGGGAATATGTGAACCATCCGGCAACGAAGGATCCAGGGTTGACATGGGTAGGGCGGCATAAAAAGGAATTCCATGGTGCTTGCAAAGAACCGCAACCGAGTATGTTCCTATTTTGTTTGCCACGTCACCGTTTGCAGCCGTTCTATCCGAACCGACGACAGCCAAATCGATCTCTCCGCTTTTCATCAAGGTAGCGGCAGCATTGTCGCAAATGTGGGTAACTTCGATGCCTTCTTTCATGAGTTCCCACACTGTGAGCCTGGCGCCCTGCAAAAGAGGCCGGGTCTCGTCGGCGAAAACCCGGATCTTTTTTCCCTGGTTATGAGCCTCCTTGATCACTGCAAGTGCGGTGCCTTCGCCACCGGTAGCTAGTGCGCCTGCATTGCAATGCGTCAAGATACTCGCTTCTCTTGGAATCAAATCGGCGCCGAACCGGCCTATTTTTTTACAGAGATTCCAATCTTCATCCAGGATTGCCATGGCTTCACGCTCGAGCACGGACACGATTTCACTGTTGTCCAGGTGTAAAGATTTTTTCAATTTCTCTTTGAGCCTGTTCAATGCCCAAAACAAGTTGACCGCCGTGGGTCTGGTTCGAGTCAAGCCTTCAATTGCCTCACTCAAAGCCGAATAAAAAGATTTTCGGTCCATTTCCATAAAACTCTTGGCGGCGAGCACGACTCCAAAGGCCGCCGCACAACCGATAGCAGGAGCCCCCCTTACAGCCAACCTCTTGATTGCATCAGCTACTTCCTGCCATTTAGTGCAGGTAATCCACACTTCTTCGATTGGCAACTTGGTCTGCTCGAGCAATTTCAATCCCTGATTGGTCCATTCCATGGCTCGCACATTGGTCATTTTTCTCTACTCTCCTAATGTTCACGTGTTGAGAGCGAGGAATTTTGGCCTCGCCAATACAGCAACATCTGGCAGTACGCACACTTTGCAGGACATTTCATCTTCCAAGGCATGATTCCCTTTGGCTGCACAATCACTTGTAAAAAAGCCGTCAAAGAGAATCAAAAAACATTAAAGTTTAAAATCATCCAACTTAAAATCATCCAACCGGAGAGAAAACAAGCAATCCTACTTATTGTCTTCGATGTATTTCCTGGCAATGGTCGCGCCTTCACCCTTTGATACATATTTCAAATATTTTTGGTAATAGGTTATAGCCATTTTCTTGTTTCCCTGGAACTTATAGGACTCGCCCATGCCCAGCAGTGCATCACTATAGCGGGGGCTTACCTTTAGTGCTTTTTGAAATTCGCTGATAGCGGCCCTGAAGGCCTCGAGGTCAATATAGGCCCACCCCATTCCTGCATGGGGCTGTGGAGCATCCGGCTTGAGATCCGCCGCCTTTTCAAATGCATCAAGGGCCTTTTCATATTTTCCCCTGGCCCTGTACCTGTTTCCAAGTGCCAGCATCCTGGCAAAACCGGCCTCGATGTTTTTTGACCGTTTTTCTTTATTTCTTATCTCCTTGCTCGTTTGCATCCCGCGATTTTTCTTCAGGGGCTCTTTATTCGTGGACATGACATTGTGGGTTGTTTTAGAGGAGGTCCCCTCTTTTTGTGCTTTCTTGATTTCGTTTTCCTCTTTATTATTTGACGGCTGTGTTGACTTCTCTTTGCCGGTAAAATGTTTCTCTTGTCCGGCATGACTCTTCGACAGCAGTGCGTTGATTCTCTTTAGCGCTGCTTGTGCAGCTTCGTGATCAGGATTTTTCCCCAGTATCGATTTGAGGTTTTTCTTTGCCTTTACAAGATCTCCTGCAGCTATCATCGCCATTGCCTTGCGATACGATGCCCTGATCATGTCCGGTTGCATGGACAAGGCCTTGTCAAGGTCCTTGAGACCTGCCTTGAACTGCCTGGGATCAGTAACTTTGAATGCACCGCGTTCGAATACTACAAGCGGGTTGTCAGGATGCTCCTTGATAATCGCACCCACCAAGTCGGCTACATCTTTCCTTTTCTGATCTCCACCAAAGACCCGATAAAAATCCGCAAGCGCAAGCCTGACCCACATGCTTTCCGGCTCGTCCTTTTGAGCCTTCTCGATATTTTTCCAGGCTCGACCGTGAATAGGTCCTATCCTGTCTTGGAGGCTCTTGTATCTCCGCACCAGGTCATTGAATTCAACCACGGCAGCCCGCTTGGCCTTTTCATCATCAGCAGGAATGGATGCCATTTTTTTCTTCAACTCATTAAGACTTTTTCTCAACGGAACCATCATGTCATTGATTTGCTCGGCCTCTGCAGAGTCAACAAGCCCCATTCCGGCCAGGGCTCCTGCCCAGACCGGATCTGCCTTATGAGCCTTTTCAAAGTCTTTCCTTGCTTCTTCGAACCCATGATAATTGTCTTTGTACAGTGCCTTGATGCCGGTTTCAAAGGCTGCCTCGGCCTCGCTGTTGGCCCCTCCCATTCCCAAAAGGGATTTCATCGTATCGGGTATAAAAACAAATAATAGGGCTATAATGCAGATCAGGCCGATTACTACTCCCGCAATGATCTTACCCCTGCCGATAGGGACATGGCCTTCATCCAGGTCCGAGAAATCATCGTACTCGTCGGCCACCGGCTCCTTGGCCATCCATTCACCGGTATCCGTTCTCATTTGAGCAGCGGATTCTTCCATTTCATTTCCGGCAAATCCGCCGCCTGATTGAGATGCCTGCGGTTCCGGCCGTGACACTGCCGGCTGCTCGGGCGTCAAGGATGCCGGTTGAACAGCCTCCGGCTCTGCCGGTGCGCTTGAGTCCGGCTGCACAACAGGTTGCTGTTGCACGGGTTCCTGTGTGACTTGGGGTGGTTCAGGTTGTTGCACAACAGGTTGGGCCACAGGTTGGGGCACCGAGATAGGAGCCGGGACCTCGTATGAGCCGCCGGCCCGGGGTTGGGTTTGAAATGCTTGGGCAGGCTCTGCTTGCTGCGAACCGGCAGCCCATGCAGGATCGGCAGCAGGATATGAGGCTCCAGGACCAGGCGCGGTCGCGGCCGGTGTTTGTGAAACGGCATCGCCCGGTGAAGGAGATACCGGAGCAACCGTGCCCTCGACTGCTGCAAAAAAGGCCTGCAGCTCGATTATGTCGCCTAATCTCCTCCACACCTCACCTGTCTTGGATATCTGGTCGTCCCTGCAGACTTTGCGTTCAACTATCCATCTTTGAAGCGTGGTGAGATCGCGAAAAGAAAACTCACTTCCGTTCACCGTGCGTACATGCCACTCGTTTTCCACAGGGGCCGCATCCAAAGGTGCCTCTTGTTTCTTTACAAGAAATTCATGACCGCACTGTGTGCACTTGACAACCACGCCCGTAGCCGTAACGCGATTGTCGTCGAAATCATAGAGGGTTCCACACTTGGGGCATTTTACGTCCATTGGACGCTCCCTTTGTAGCGCGGCAATAATGCCGGCCTTAAGGCTTGCTTTTCATACATCCGTACATCTAAAAAGCCGGGTATCACAGTAAGAACCAAAGATCAAGGATCTATGATTTCCTCCAAACATTTAAAAAGCTGTAACGAACCATTCACCCGCCTGGAAACAAGAACCTGGCTATTATTGTACGCCGGCCGTGTTGGATGAAATTCACGTCCACTCTCGCATCAGGCCCATTACCGCGGACTTCAAGGATCCTGCCCGTGCCGAAAGTCGGGTGGTGTACCTCCATTCCCAGGGAAATGCCATGTTCCCAAACCGGCTCGATGTGTTCGATCCCGGGAGGTACTCGTGCTCTATCCAATGATTGGTCAAACTCCGGATCAAATCGTTGCCCCTGGAAAAGGCCGGATTTATATGATCTGTCCGCGAGATGCACGTTCTTGAATTCGACCAGATCCGGTGGGATTTCATTGAGAAACCTGCTGTCCTTGCTGACCCTGGTCGTGCCGAATGTGGCTCTTCTTTGTGCATTGACCAGAAAAAGCTTTTTTTTCGCCCTGGTCATGGCCACGTAACACAACCTTCTCTCTTCTTCCACGTCATTGTCCTCGATACTCCTTGCGTGCGGAAAGAGGCCATCCTCCAGGCCTACGATAAAGACCGCATCAAATTCCAGGCCCTTGGCAAGATGAACGGTCATCAACACCACCGAGTCCTTTGTCATGTCCGCCTGGTCCACGTCCGTAGCAAGGGCGGCCTTTTCCAGGAATCCATCAAGAGATCTGTCGCCGTACATTTCCTCATAATCGCTTGCAGCATTCAACAGCTCGCCTAGATTCTCCACCCTGCTGTCCGCTTCCGGTGTGTCTTGTTGTTGCAAGTGTCTTACCAACCCGAACTCATCGATAAGCAGGCTCATCGTTTCGTACACGGACAGCCTCCCGGCCTTTTCACTGATTTTCTGTAGGATGTCGAGAAAATTTCGTATCGACGACGCCGGCCCCTTGCTTAGGATGTTACGCTCGATTGCCAAGTTCAATGCATCGAACAGGCAGATGTCTTTTCTTGTCGCCAGGTTCAACACCTTATCCAAGGTAGTCTTGCCTATACCCCTTGGCGGATAGTTAATTATTCTGGTAAGGGCGATGGAATCAGCGTGATTCTTGATAACCCTTAAGTAGGCCAGTGCATCCTTGATTTCCGCCCTTTCGAAAAACCTGTGTCCTCCGACTACGACATGCGGAATTCCCCGGAGGCTGCATGCCTGCTCCAATAACCTGGATTGGGCATTCGTTCTAAAAAAAACCGCGCATTCGCTTGGAGAAAAACCTGTTTCGAACAACTCTTTCAATTTTCTCGACACGAAATCAGCTTCCTCGCGATCATCCGAGAGGCTCCATGACTCGATAAGTGAGCCTTCGGGATTGGCCGTAAATAATTCTTTGGGTTTTCGCCTCTTGTTATGGGTTATCAACGACCCCGCGAGGTTAAGAATATTTGCTGTGGACCTGTAGTTCTCCTGCAATGTCACGATCTTTGTTCCCGGAAAACCATGCTCGAACCGCAAGATGTTTTCTATGTCGGCTCCGCGCCATCCGTAAATGGACTGGTCATCATCACCCACTACCACCAGGCTTTCACTCTTGGATGCAAGCTCCTTGATCAAGAGATATTGGACCGTGTTCGTATCCTGGTACTCGTCCACGAGGATATGCTTCCATCTCTTTTGGTATATTTCCAGGATTTCCCTGTTTTTCCTGAAAAGCCTGTGGGTAAACCAGAGCAGATCACTAAAATCAAATGCATCCAGTTCCTTCATCTTTTTTTGATAGTGCTGTGCGACTTTTACGAGCAACTTGTCGATTGCCCGTTTTTTACTTCCTTTTACAGGATCCAGTCCCTTGTTCTTATGGCTTTCGATATAGTACAACGCGAGACCCATGGCCAGCGATTTATCATCGAGGTTCAGGTCTTTGTATACACGTTTCAGCACGGCTCTCTGGTCATTCCTGTCATAGATGGTAAAGCTTGTGGTACGCCCTGCCAGCTCGGCATGACGTCTCAGTATCTTTGCGCAAGTGGCATGAAATGTTCCGATCCAAGCCCTGTATGAAGAACCGCCCAAGAGAGATTCCACCCTTTCCTTCATTTCACCCGCTGCCTTGTTGGTAAATGTCAAGGCAAGGATTTCCTCGGGCATGACATTGCATGACCTGACCAGGTAGGCAATCCTGAAGGTTATGGTCCTGGTCTTGCCACTGCCTGCGCCCGCCAGGATCAGGAGGGGTCCGCCTGCATGCTCCACTGCCTTCTTTTGTGCAGGATTGAGCTTCTCTGCCAGGTCATCAGGCAACGGAGGCATTGTAGGCATATGCATGATCAGGTCCTCTTGTCGTAATCCCGGTCTTCAATCACGCTGTTGGCTCGAATTACGGTTCCACTATTGATACGTGAGTTTGAAACAACTGCGCCGGGACCTATTACAACGTCGTTACCTAAATAGGAGTTGTTGATCGTGCAATTATGGCCAAGGAAACAGCCTTTTCCGATCCTGGTTTGTCCGACGAGAGCGGCCCCTGCTTCGATAACCGTATCTCTTCCGACCTGAACAAGAAAATCGAGCCTTACTGTTCCCGGAGACCTGAGGGTTACGCCGCTTTTCAAAAGTGATTCTATTTTTTTATTTTGGATTCTTTCTATGGCATCCGCCAACTGTGCGCGATCATTTACTCCCTTTATCTCTCCAGGGTCACCGGCCTGCAATGCCCCGACTTTCAGGCCTGACGAGACAGCCATGTACACCAGGTCGGTAAGATAGAATTCCCTTTTCACATTCTTGTTGCCTATCTTGGACAAGCCCTTTTTAAGTAGCGTAAAATCGACAAGATATATTCCGGCATTCACCTCTTTTATCCGTTTTTCCGTCCGTGATGAATCCTTTTCCTCCACGATCCTAAGGACTTCTCCTTTCGAATCTCTGACTATCCTGCCGTACCCGAATGGATCGTCCATCATGGCGGAGAGGATTACCATGGGTTCTCCTTTTCGTTCGGCCCTGGACAACATCCTCTTCAATGTCTGTAGTGAAAGTCCGGGCACATCGCCGTACAAGATCAAGACCTTGCCTGAAAATCCCTTTAATAGCTTGACACCTTGAAGCACTGCATGGGCCGTGCCCAAGCGCTTCTCCTGAAAGGCGGTCAGCAATCTGCAACCCGGCCTCACGTGGTCTGCAGCAACGCGTGAGACCCGGGTCCTGCCCTTGCCGACCACAACCACTATCGGATCGGCCTTGAGTTTGCCAGACAGCCGCACCGGGAACGCAAGCATGGGAAGGCCTGCCACCTGATGCAACACCTTGGCCAGAGACGATTTCATCCTGGTGCCTTCTCCGGCAGCCAGAATAATCGATGCCAGGTGGCTTTCTCTGTTCTTTCTCACATCAACAACCAATCATTCAGGAGGCATTGGAATGAGTCCTGCATCGACCAGCACTTCGAGATCTTTTCTGGCCTTTCTTATTTTTTCCTCTGCAATGTTGTATATTTCTTCTTTAGCCAAAGGAATACCTGCAACACCTTGCTCAACGGCCTTTGCGCCGACCGCAGCAGCCTCTCTCGGGTACACCTCCCACTCATCCATTGTCGGGATAAGGTGATCTTCCGTCATTCCCCTGTCTGCAGCGCATGCTGCAAGTTCTTCTGCAGCAGCTATGCACATCTCGTCTGTAATCGTCCTGGCCCTGACATCCAGGGTGCCCCTGAAGATACCAGGGAAACCGAGTGAGTTGTTTACCTGATTTGGAAAGTCGGATCTTCCGGTGGCAACTATCCTGGCACCTGCCTCCTTTGCTTCCCACGGCCAGATTTCAGGAACGGGATTGGCGCAGGTGAATACAATGGAGTCCCTTGCCATCGAAGCGATCCACTCTTGCTTGATGAAACCAGGCCCCGGCTTCGAAAGCGATATTGTCACATCGGCCCCGTTCATGGCTTCTGCAATGCCTCCGGATTTGCAATCAGGATTGGTAAGCTCGCAAAATTTCCATTTTTCATGGAAATTTTCCATTATCGTCTGCCTGTCCCGCCTGTCCCTATGAAGGATGCCCTTGCTGTCAACGAGCAACATCAGCTTGGGATCTACGCCTGCCTTTATCAGCAACCTGGCTATTGCAATGTTTGCAGCGCCGGAACCTACCATGGTCACCTTTATTTGGGAGATGTCTTTACCAACGAGTTTCAATGCATTGATAAGTCCTGCCAAGGTAACTGCGGCCGTGCCTTGCTGATCGTCGTGCCATATCGGTATTCGAGCTTCCTGTCGCAGGGTGTCCAATACCTTGAAGCATTTAGGTTGGGAAATATCTTCCAGGTTCACTCCGCCGAAAGAAGGCTGAAGCAACAGCACGGTCTTAATCAACTCATCGGGATCCTTGGTGTCAAGGCATAGTGGAAATGCATCCACTCCTCCCAAGTACTTGAATAAGATTGCCTTTCCTTCCATGACCGGAAGACCGGCCTCCGGTCCTATGTCACCCAGGCCCAGCACTCTTGTTCCGTCACTTACGACTGCAACCGTGTTTCCCTTGTTCGTGTAATCGAATACCTTTTCCGGGTTGGCCTCGATATCCTTGCAAGGCGCTGCCACTCCAGGTGTATACCATATGGCCCAGTCATCCGAACTCCTGATAGGACACTTGGGCATGACCTGGAGCTTACCCTTGTAGAAGGGATGAAACTTCATGGCATCTTTTGATGGTTTTTCCGCCTTTTTCAGTAATGATTCCCTGGTAACATCATTCGTTCGGCTCATATCTCCGCGCTCCTCTTGCAAGTTCTCCTTGTATTTCATCCGTACTTTCCCTGTTAAGGCCAAGTACAAAAGGACACTACTCCCTAATAATCCCGGAGGCGGTCCTTATCAAGTCAAGAATCTTTCAGGCGCCGTAAGGCTATAATCACAGCCTCCATGTCCTCGGGCGGACTTGAAGTAAAATTGAGATGTTCCCCGGTAACCGGGTGGTCGAATCCCAACTCGGCGGCATGCAGCGCCTGTCGACCCAGTGCTTTTATTGCATCCAGCAATTCTTTGTCCCGTATGGTCGATTTCCTGGTACGGCCGTACAGGGGATCTCCGAGAATGGGCATTCCGTTTTCAGAAAAATGCACCCTTACCTGGTGTGTTCTCCCTGTTTCCAGTCTGGCCTGGACAAGGGCGAAGTTCTTGAACCGCTCGATAACCCTGAATCTTGTCACTGCCTGCCGGCCATGCTCTACCCTGGAAGTAAACTTTAATCGATTGCTGGTACTCCTGCCGTGTAAAGAGCGAAATGCCCCCTGGTCGAACCTTGGGTTGCCTCTCACGATTGCAATGTAAGCCCGGTCTATAGTGTGTTTCTTGAACTGTTCGGAAAGATTACGATGAGCCGCATCAGACTTGGAAACAACCATGAGGCCGCTCGTGTCCTTGTCCAGCCTGTGTACGATCCCGGGCCTTAAGTAACCTCCAACAGATACGAGGTCGCCGCAGTGGTGCAACAGGGCATTTACGAGCGTACCCCTGGAATGGCCGGGTGACGGATGGACGACCAAACCCGCCTGCTTGTTCAATACCAAAAGATCTTTGTCTTCGTACACCACGTCTATCGGAATGTCCTCGGGTTCCAGGCCGATTGGCTCCGGATCTATGACAGTCAAGTCGACTACGTCCCCGGCCTTGAGTTTCCATCCGGCCTTTCTCGGTCTGCCGTTCACCAGGACCATGTCCAAGTCGGAGTGCCGCTTCAACTGGGATCTGGAATAGTTGAGTCCTTGAACACCGAGAAAATGATCCAGTCTCAACCTTGAATACTTTTCACTTACAGTGAACCTGAATGTGCGTGCCAATAGTAATGGTCACCAAATCGGGCTGTTTACGTGCCCCTTGGACTTGACGAGTATGTCCACTATGGCCCTGTAATAGAAATTAGTGGTTTTATAGAGTTCTGAATCCAACCTGCTTTCGTACAGTGCCCTTCCTTCTTCTATCTCATCAGCCATAACCTCGAACAGGTCATCGTTCATTATACCTTGAACAATCTTGTCTTCATTGTACAGTGATAAGTCAGAAGCAATTGCACGGGCCAGCCTGTTTGCAGCCTCCGGAGTGGTTATCATAGCCATGTCCTACTCTCCTACGTAAGTCCTTGTTCACGATTTTTATTTTTTATTTTCTTTTTCTTGTTCTCTTCTTCTTGACCGGCTTCATTTCCAGTAATGTAAACTTTTTCCTGGCATAAACCTTTTCTTCATCACCCACATCTCTCGTTGCACGCATTTCGTATGTTGGACCTACCTCGAATTCGTCTTCGGACAGCGTTATCTGGCCAAAGAACGTTTTCAGCCTGGGTGAAATCGGGTATGTCTCCTCTGTAACAAAAGTCTCTTCCTCTCCATTGATCTTGTAGATTTGCATTGTGAACTCATCTCCGCCAATTGGCTCATTGAAAAAGGCGAACATGTACAGGTTCCAGTCCCTGCTCGGGCTCCTGTGAAACTTATCTTTCAAATTCCTCGGCTTCATGTACCTGACACAGGCCTTGCCTGTCCTGAACTTCTCCGGGAACTCCTTTGTGTCAAGTATTATTTTCCCTTTGAATTCTTTATAACAATTAGGTCCTGGTTTGGCTCTCCTTGCCCTGGCGTTTGCGGGTACGGCATCGAGCAGAGCAAAGGCCAGTATTAGAGCGGTCAATAAACGTATGGTTCTCATTGCTCCACCTCCAAAATCCTACTAGACCTATTTTTTACCAAATTCAAGCTTAGGTCAACAGTTTCGCCTTTTCCCCGGACAGTGCGTTGTCTGTCTTATGGATACTTGGCCGGGACTTGCTTAAAGGCCCTGAAAACAATTACCATTAAAAGCATGTTCGAGCCGCCGGACAATGAATGGATCAAGGGTTCTCATTGGCTGACAAGCGCACTGCTTGGCTGTGTCCCGGGTATAGTGCATGGATTTTCATGCAATCTTCATGCAATCCCGGGAAACCACGAACCCGGATTCGATATCCAAATCGTTTCAACAGCAGAGCAGGTGCATTCGAACCGTGTAGAAATCATCGGCCCGGATGTTCCTCCGGTGCCGATTCCGGGCGCGGATGGACTCGTAACATCCTCGAGGAATATCGCACTTGGCATAAGAACGGCGGACTGTGTGCCATTGCTCCTGGCGCACAAGAATGGAAAATGCATCGCAGCAGCACATGCCGGTTGGAGAGGGACTTTAAAAAACATTGCTTCCGAAGCAGTAAAAAAGATGTGTTCTCTCTTGTCATGCCCTGCGGGAGAGTTGATAGCATGTATCGGTCCCGCCATCGGGCCATGCTGCTTTGAGGTAGGCGAAAATGTGGCCCGTGATTTCGAAGGCAGAATCGGCCGGGCCGTTGTTTCAAGAGGGGCCGATCGTAAAATGCGGGTGGATCTCTTGAAGGCCAACAGGATAGAATTGGAGCGGGCGGGACTGGAAGGCAGGCACATTGAAACGATTTCGCTTTGTACAATGTGCAGGGCCGACTTGTTTCCTTCATACAGGCGCAATCCTTCTGAAGTTACGGAAAAAGGTTCCAGGATTTGGAGCCTCATAGTGCGAAAAGGGTAGTGCGAAAAGGGAACAGAGGCCGGAACCGTATTTGCAGCCGCAAGTATGGGGCCGAGTTAAAAAAAGCCTTACTGCGGCACACCGTTTTCAGCAACATCAGACAATGCGTTCATGATATCAGCCGGCACATCGTCCAGTGAGGGCACTGTATCCAGGTTCTGCATGGCACAATTTTCTGGCAGCCCCTCGGTAGGCTGAATCTCTGTTCTTGAACCATCCTGGGATACCAGCTCGATGTTGAAAAACTCCCTCATAATGAGGGAATTCCAGCACTCGGTGCTTTCTACGCGACTTTCATCCGGAATGTCGCCGCCGTACGCCAGCATCTCGGCCCTGCCCACGCCGCTGTTGTAAAAGGCCATGCGAATGTCCAAGTTCTCGATCTTGCTATCCTTGATTTGGTCCAGGTCCATTGCGAGCTTGAAGTCAATGAAATCGAAGTACTCTTTTGGTGTCTTCACGTGGCCCCAGAAGTAATCCGCATCCAGCGGGGTTGCCGTGTCGCCGTCGTCCTTTGACACGAAATTCCTGAATGCTCCCACGACCAGGGTGATTATATTGTCCTGGTTGTCCTTGTCCTGTCCCTTGAAGTATGCACAGGCGAACCTTCCCCTGTCCAAGTTTCCGTGTCCGGGGTCGTTTGCCTCCTCGAAGCCATAATTTGCTTCAAAGTCCCATAATATCACGCCGTTTCCAAAGTCGTCGTTGTTCGGATCCGGGTTGGCTGCGCCCCAGATGACGGGAGTATTCTTGGCAATGTCCCTGCCCATGCCTCTCACCAGGGCATACGAATATCTGAAATCCTCGCTCGTGTTTTCGCCATTGTCCTTTACCCAGAGGTACACATTATCGCCTTGCAGGGCAGAATCCGAGTCATCAAAGGGACCCCATACAAACTCCATTTTTTCGCTGTCATAAAAGGTTGGAGGAGTGTCTGTTATCAAGTCGAGCTGATCTAAAAGTGCCTTGATGACCGAGTTTATCTCCTGGGATGTCGGCATGACATCGCGCGGGTATGTCGCAGGATCTCCGACGGCCAGGGGGACGGGCTGGTCGGTCGCCTCCGGGACCTTTACTGAAATCAATGTTTGCTGCGGTAGCGCCTTTCTAAAGGCCGAGAGCTTGGCCTGGTCGTAACCGGTCCGGCCGGTTCCACAGGACAGGAAGAAGAATGCTAATACAGGGAAAACCATGGTCTTTTTCATATTTGCCTCCTTTACTTCGATTCCTTGCTCAGGAATATTAGACACCACTTGCCGAAAGTATAGAAAAAAACGGTTGACTACTCATGTGCATGTGACGACGGAATCACTCATTCTTTAGGATCACTACTTAAACTGTACTATACTTGGGCGAACAGGTTGACCGGACAGATAAAGTCAATGGACGAGTCTGGCGGCTATTCTTTTTGCCGCCTTTGCAGCCATGGCCATTATCGTGACCTGGGGGTTTGCACCCAGCGAGGTGGGAACCGCGGATCCGTCGGTGACGTACAAGTTGGCCACTTCCCATGTCTCCATCTCCGGGTTTATCGCAGATATCCTGGGGGATCCTCCGGCCCGGCATGTGCCCAGAGGATGAAAAGCACCCAACTCGAGGTCACCCGGCTTCAGATTACACGATTCGAATTCCTTTACCTGGCTTTGGTTTCGGATCAGCCTGTGTCCCCGGACCGGCAGGTATACCTCCCCGGCTCCTGCAGCCAGGTAGATCCGGGCCAACCTGGCGATGGCTGACTTGACGTTCAACAGGTCCCGCCGGTTCAAGTTGTAAAATATAAAGGGCCAACCATCGGCTTCGGTCAGTACAATGCCCCTTGCCGTGTCGTCGATCATAAAACCAAATGTCGAGATGTTCCTGTAACCGTCCAGGAACCTCATGAGGTTTCTTCCATCCAGGTCTAGCATTCCCGCCAGCAACTCCAAAGGCGTGGACACGCCTTCGAACCTGACGGAATCGAGAGCGGGATCCGTTACCTGGTAACCCTGGGGTATACCTGCGAAACCATCCACCCGCCCGGGCATTAGGGCTGTAACCTGGCCAGAAGGGTGTATGGATAGGTTCCTTGCAATCCAACGGTTCTTGAGGCCGCTCCTCTTCAGGAGAACCGGCGTGAACAACGAGCCTGCAGCAGCCACCACGGCCTTGGCGAAAAATTTGATCTTCTTTTTTCCGGGGGTGGTCGCCACAACTCCTGTTGCCCTGCCTCCCTCGATGATGATCCTTTGGGCCTTCAAGCCTGTATACAGAAATGCATTGGATCGCAAGGCGGCAGGCACATAGGTTATGTCCATGGACTGTTTTGCCCCTGTGGGACAACCGAACGGGCACAGCCCGGCTCCTTCGCATTCCGGTGCATTTCTTCTAAGCGGTCCGTGTTGCAGGCCCAGGATGCCGGCACCACGGGCTATGACCCTGGCATTACCACCAAGTAAATCCCTGGAGGCTGGAGCCACACCGATGAAACTCTCTACTTGCTCCAGGTAGTCGTCCAGCATGCCCGGACCGAGGTCTTCCAGGCCCAGATCGCGTTTCCATTCTTCCTGCTTTTTCCTGGGAGTCCTCATGCAAGTGCCTGAGTTGACAGTGGTGGATCCTCCCACGGTCTTGCCCATGGGCAGGTACACTATGGCATTACCCGCAGTAACAGTCATGCCCAGACCGCGGTATAACTTACGCTGCATTCTGGCCGGCCTGCCGTCAAAATCCTTCCTGGTGAAATAATCCCCTTCTTCCACCATGGCTACGGCCAGCCCGGCCTCGGCCAATTCTTTTGCCGCTACCGCCCCGCCCGCACCAGTCCCAACTACGACTACGTCCGCTTCAATCTCTTTTGTATCGATTTGGCCGGGTGTTATTACTTTGTCCCGCCATCTCCGCCTTGTTTCGCTTTTTGGCACATCGAAACCATAGGAGCAACCAAGAGCGCGATAAGGCAAGGGATGTGAGAAGCTGCTTATCTTGAGAGGTATCAACACGGCGCGAAGCAGGTTACGCCTCAACATGCCGCCCTGCAGCCAGGATTGAAGGTATCTTTCCTTGCTTTTTTTTGTTGCACAAAGGATAGAGCCTGCGCCGAATGCGTTCAGGGAAACCCGCAAGCCCATACGAAGACCCATTGGCGCTTGCTTCAACATCTCTTCAAAACGTTCCGTGCAACCTGCATCCACAGCAGGAAGCTTACCTGTTCGGGGCATCACTTGCCTGGCCAAATCCATGAGGATTGTTCTTTCTCTATTTGTCAGCAGTGTCATTTATCCACCTTTGCAACAAGAAACACCAATGTCATCATGGCGTCACCGTAATGCCATTGTACTATCATTATTGTTCGTGTTTTATGATAGAGTTTTTTTGTATTTATACTCGTCCGGTATGATAATCCTTGAGGGTGTTACGGCCCGTATGCCGGACTGCCGGCAGTAAATAGGCGGTGAATCGGATGAAAAAGATAATAAATCGCGACATCGGCATGCATCTTATATTTGTAGTATCCCTTGCCAGCTTTGCCTCTTTGGCCGGCTGGTGGTCCTTGTTCATCTCTAAATCAGTCGAGGAAAGTCACGAATCTGCATTGAGAGAATTGAAGCTCCAAGCCGAAATGGCGGCAATTCGCGGTTATGTGCCAACAGGATCTTCGCTTGTTATTCGGCCTTGCAGATCAAGTAAGACGAACCTTATTCTTGTGCCATATAAAGACGGACTTTGTATTGCTCCTAGAAGGGCGGTACTGGAGCGTATCGAATCCGAGCACAAGAGCAAGCAACTCATGGTGACGGGTGAGAGCGCGGTATTCCTGCTGTTGCTGGCAATATTGTTATTTATGTTGTATTGGAGCGTGTTGTCGGAAAGACGATTTAGACGGGATCTTGATTCTTTTTTCAACACCGTCACCCATGAGTTGAAGACGCCGTTGGCCGGCATAAAGACCTTTCTTCAGTCCGTGGAAATCGGCCGTCTGGATTCAAAGGATGCGAGTAACCTTGCATCCATGGCTGTAAAGGAAGTAGACAGGCTGGAACACTTGGTTGAAAACCTCCTCTTTTCCTCCAGGCTGAAGAGGAGGAGGCCCGGATTGAAACTAAGACCCGTGGAACTGGAGCTTTTCCTGGAGGAACTGATAGAGCACAGGCGGTTGTACTCAAACAAGAAAGGCGGCAGCATACTCCTAAAGGGCGATGAAACCCTGCAAACAAGCGTGCTTGCCGCACCGGACGCCTTGAGGGTTATCCTGGAGAACCTGTTGGACAATGCAGACAAGTACGGCAATGGCTCCGATGTCATTATTGAAGTATCCAAGTCGGCCGGTAAGGTGGAAATTTGTGTCATGGACAAGGGGCCGGGCTTTCCGCCCGAACGCAGCCAGGACCTGTTCAAGGCATTCAGACGTGGAGATTGGACCGATGACGGTATCAAGCATGGAAGCGGCTTGGGCCTTTACCTGGCCAGGTCGTTGGCCCGGTTCATGGGGGGAGACTTGAGAGCTGAAAGTACGGCCAATGGAAGTTGCTTTACCCTGTTACTGAAAGAGGCGGAAAAATGAACCGAATCCTGCTCATCGAGGATGAGGAACTCATCGGCTCTACAGTGAAGCTAAACCTCCAGGCCGAGAACTACGTGGTCAAATGGTGTACAACCGGGCGGGGGGGCCTGGCCGAACTGGATGGCGGGGTTTACGATTTGCTCATACTGGATCTCCTGCTGCCGGGTGACTCGGGAGAAGGGATATTGAAGGAGCTTAGAGCCAGGGGGCACAGTATCCCGGTGCTGGTGCTGACTGCGCTGGGAGATATAGAAACCAAGGTGAGATGCCTGGAGGCGGGAGCGGATGATTATCTTACCAAGCCTTTCGATATCCGGGAGCTTTCAGCCAGAACCAGGGCACTGATAAGGCGGAGCACATCCGAGACAGAGATCCCTTCAGACAGGATTTTTTCAATAGGCAGTTGCAAGGTAAACCTGGAGACCAGGGAAGCCACGACTGTAAACGGCGGGGAAGTATTACTGACGGAAAAGGAGTGTTCCCTGGTGGAGCTTTTCGCCAGGAACCAGGGCAGAGTTCTTTCAAGGGCGGATATAATAGAAGAAGTTTGGGGAATGGATGAATCTCCCACGAGCAGGACCGTGGACAACTTTGTGGTACGGTTAAGGAGGATGTTCGAAGAAGATCCGAAGAGGCCTAGGCATTTCCTGACTGTAAGAGCTGTGGGTTACCGGTTCGACGGCGGAATGTGACAAGCCTTGCCCATCTCCAAGGGGTGGGGTAGTATTCCTGCTAAAAGGACATTCAGCCGAACTGGAGGCTCAAAGCAGCCGGTATAAAATGTTTGGAGGTAAAATATGCGATTGATTACTAACCTATGTTTGGCCTTGGGGCTATCAGCGGTAATGACGTGGTCCGGGGCCGGGTGTGTGCTCAGCAGCACGCACGAAAAGGTGCTGGCCGACTTAAGCCGCACCCAGAAAGCACTGACAGATACCCGGCAATCACTAAAAAAATGCACAGAGGAGGGAGAGCAACTCGCTACCGACAAGATGTCTTTGCAGTCTGAGCTGGACAATGCACACAAGCTCCAGCATGACCTTCAAACCCAGCTTACCAAGGTCAGTTCCGATCTTCAGCAATTGTTTACCGAGAAGGGACAGGTGGAGGATGAAAAGGAGCGGCTGGCCGGCCGAATCCAAGAGCTGTCCAAGCTGAGCAAGGCGCTCGAGCGCCGTGCCGCGGATTACCGCACCCTGATCGAGAAGCTACGCAAGATGATGGATGCAGGCACCCTGAAGGTGCGTATACGCAACGGCCTCATGGTGGTGGAGATGTCATCGGACATAGTGTTCCCGCCGGGCGGAACAAGGATAAAGCCGGAGGCACGCGTGGCTTTGGAGGAACTTGCCGGAACGCTGGCCAGCTTCAAGGGCCGGCGTTTCCAGGTGGTGGGCCACTGTGACAACAAGCCGATCCACACCAGGCGTTTTCCCTCCAACTGGGAGCTTTCCACCCAGCGTTCGGTCGAGGTGGTTAAACTGCTCATCAATGCCGGGGTGGATCCATCCATGATAAGTGCTGCCGGTGCAGCCGAGTTCGATCCTGTGGCAGACAACGAAACCGAGGAGGGCCGGGCTCAGAACCGGCGGGTCGAGATCGTGTTCGTACCCAAGATCGAGGAAATGCCCGGTTTCAAGGAGGTGTTGGGCAAGTCTGTACAAGATGACGAAGCGACGCCGAAGGCTAAGCCAGAAACCGTTCCCGGCCAAGAGCCTGATGGACAGTAGTTAAGGCACTGACTCCACATCTATAGTCGATGCCGCCAGCCCGAATAAGCAATTTAATACACTTGCATTACATAATGACTGCCGGATTTTTTTCAAATTCGATTAATTTTGTTAGTCGGGTGACGCAATATACCGTGGAGAAAAACGGGAAATAACGGCAGGTAAAAAGCGCTCAATTGTCCTGGTAATTGAAACCGTCGTCCTGTTGTTTCAACCATTCCTCATTGAAGTGGATCCATCCTATGGTATCCCGGTTGTATGTATAGCTTACCCAAAGGCTCTTGTCCCTCGGATTTTGGGCTATTGAGGTGTAACCGTAACCGCACCTTTTGCCCTCCGGGCACTCATCGTTCAAAACAGCTACGTGGGACCATGTCCGGCCCTCGTCCTCTGAAAGGGCTGCCGCCACCGGAAACCTCCTGTTCGGGCTGTTGTCGAATGCCAGTACCACGTTGCCGTCCTCCAAGGTGATCATTTCAATCCCGACTCCGCTGTTCGGCACTTCGGACAACTCGGGATCAGACCAGGTGCGGCCGTTGTCCAGGGACGACATCATCGTGGCCCTCCTATTGTCGCCCCCCAAGCTGGTCTCATTCCTGTTCAAGGCTAATAAGGATCCATCTTTTTTCCTGATCACGGTCGGCTGGATCTGTTGGAGAAATGGAATGAGGTTGTTCATGTCCATGGTGATTTCCTTCCAGTCCTTTTCAAAGTCATTCGAACTTACAAGGAATGCCGGAATGTACTCCCTTTCGTTGTAGCAAGGGAGCAACAGTTCACCACTTGACATGCGCAAGGGATGGTTCCTGGTCATCCAGCGCCATTCTTCTCTCAAGTCGACCACCTTGCTCCAGGTCTCACCCCGATCCTTGCTTCGGATCATCCTTACCCTTGCATCGTTCCAGCTCTCACCGAAGATGGTAACGAAGAAGAGAAACAAGTCCCCGTCCTCGCGTACCCAGATAACGGGATTTCCCTCGGCAAGGTGGGGTTCATCGAACAATACCTCGGGTTTTTCGAATTCGGTTTCGCCCGGAGGCTTTCTGGCCCATACAATGCTCGAATCCCTGGATTTCTCGGACACGCCGGTGTACCAAGCTACCAGCACGGTCCCATCTTTCTCGATTGCCACGGATGATCCGTGGTGGTTACAACTGTCGGCCTGTTTTCCCGTGTCATCATAATAGCATGGTATGCTCTGCTCCGGCGCCACAAGACCCTTTTCGAAAAAGGGCTTTGGCGGGGATGATGATCCGTCCTGGCGGCCGCATCCTGTTTGCAGGGGAATAATGGATAGTGAGAGAACAGCAAGGCAGGATACTTTGCTCATACTTGACTCCTCCTGGCTTTTGTCCGGGCAGAGCATCACATAGTGTGGAATGAGTATTATCAGTTCTGGTGCTGGTGCGTCAATCTTGGTTGTTCTTATCAGGATGCTGAAAATATTTTTGGCAACGGCTCCATACCCGAATCAAAATCTCCTTGAGGCCTTTCGCCTTTACCCCTTCTTGCAGTGAGTGCTAACATCCGTAAAAAAAGGAGGTCTCTCATGCAAGAATTGTTGTATCCAATGAAACTCGTGGGAAGGCCCGTAAACAGGGTTTGGGGAGTAACGGATACCACTTCCTTGTTGGGATACAATATCGAGTCCAGTGATCCCATTGGAGAAGTCTGGACCTTGGGAGATTGGGAAGATGGAGATCGTGTACTGAACGGGCCGCACGAGGGGAAGACCATAACAAGCCTGGTCGAAGAAATAGGGGTGAAACAAATGTTCGGGACAGCCGGTCTGACCAAGAGCAAACGGACACCCTTGCTTGTGAAGTGGATAGCAGCATCAACCGATCTTTCAATACAGGTTCATCCGGACGAAGAAACCGCACTGAAGGTGGGAAGTGGAGCAGAGCCAAAGACCGAGTGCTGGTATATACTGGATACGGATCCGGGAGGAGCCGTAATATACGGGGTCCGTACCGGAGTACCGGCTGAAAAAGTGGGGGAATTGGCAAGGAATGGACAACTCGAGGCAGTAATCAACAAAATCGAGGTCCATCCGGGTGATGTCGTCTTTGTGCCTGCAGGCATGGTTCACGCCATTTGTGCTGGGGTCAGGTTGCTCGAGGTTCAGCAAAACTCTGACACAACTTACAGGCTGTACGACTACAACAGGCCCGGGCTGGATGGGAAACCAAGGCCCCTACATGTCGATCAGGCGGTAAGATCCATAAAGCCTTGCGATGAAAAGCCTGCACTGAATCCCGTGATAGAACTTCCCTTTTCTGGAGGTGTCAGAAAGTTCAGGGCTGCATGCCGGCACTTCCTCTTGGAGGAAGTGCATGTGCGTGAAGCCACAACACTAAACTTGTCATATGGTAGTTTTATGTTTTCCTCCATTATTCGCGGCACAGGTGTTTTCGAAGCAGGAGGCAGAAGAGTTGAGGTATCAGTGCCGGATAACATTTTCCTGCCCGCAGGGTTGAGTGAAGTCAAGATTGAACCCGGGGAAACGATATCCTTTGTCGCATCATCTGTTCCAAGGCTCAAGCAAGACGTAATAGAACCCTTGAGGGAAGGCGGTTTCAGTGACCGGGTTATCATATCCCTTGGTGGAAACGTGTTCGGAAACGATCTCGTACCACTTGTTTACTAATTGTTATTGGGCACGGGCGATAAATGAAAAACTGCAAAAAAAAGGAGGGGGGCGGGGCCGGTCTTTCAATCGACCCCGCCTTTCCAGAAGGAGGTAGGTCAAGAAAAAACCTTGAACAGAGCAAGGCAATAAGCTGTGCCTATTGCCCCACGTTCAATAATGTCAACGCCTGACGCGAAAAAACTATTCCCGTTTTTTCATGGTTGTTTTTTTCTTATAATTTTTTGGACGACGAGCCTTGACGAAAGATATTACCCTGTCCTTATTAATTACAGCCGGTTCCTTTGGTATGGTGCCTTGGGATCGAATCGGCAGGGGCCACCCAAATCCCCCCGTGGGTGGCCCTTTATAATCTATTCTCAAGCCTGGTCCTTTCAAACCCGCACTATTTCCTTGGTTTGACGTTATAACATTGGTGCGAAGAGAAATACCCGGTTACGAGTTGGTGCGAAGTCTGTTACGCAGATTGTACACGATTTGCAGATCGCATTTAAGGTGTTTAACAATATATTTGCTGTAATACCAACTGATTATTTTATTCGGCATTTTATGGCAATTCGGCATGCCCCTTGCTTTCAATTGTAAAGGTGGTAAAATTATTTAAAAGTTACTTGGAGGCTATATGAACAAGAATGATGAGAGGTATGGAATAGCAAAACTACTTCCGGCCCTCCCAACATTGGTAACATTGTCCAGTTTGTTTTGTGGATTCTACTCTATGATTCAAAGTGCACTGGCGGCTTCAGGAGATGAGGTTCACCTTACAAAAGCAGCCATGGCCATTTTCTTTGCCATGATCTTTGACGGGCTGGACGGCCGGGTGGCAAGGTTGACCAGGACCCAGAGTGCATTCGGAGTTCAAATCGATTCATTGGCCGATTTAGTGTCCTTTGGAGCAGCGCCTGCACTCCTGGTCTATGAATGGGCTCTTGCTCCTATTGGTATTTTTGGAATTATTGCGGCTTTCCTGTTTCTGGCATGCGGTGCATTGAGGCTGGCCAGATTTAATGTGCTGGCAGACAAGCAAAAGGAAAATGAGCAAGGCTCTCTTCATTACTTTATCGGCCTTCCCATTCCTGCTCCGGCAGGACTGCTGGCCCTGCTCGTCCTGGTGCACCAACAGGAACCCGGAGCAGTCGTACATGATTCAACAGGGGTGGCGGCTTGCGTAGTCGTACTTGCCTACCTAATGGTAAGTAATGTCAGGTATAGGAATTTCAAGCATGTTCCCAAGGTCCCGTTGACCTGGGCGCTATCGCTTACATTGGCACTCGCATTTTCTGTTCTCGCATTGGTGACGTCTTTTTGGTTCATGGTGTTGTCAGTGTTGGCGGCCTATACTGTCATGGGTCCGACAGAAGAACTCCTTCTATTCAAACACAGAAGGGAATGCAACGACGATGATACGCTGTCCGATATTCAGTCAATGCAAATGACGGATTCGGGCAGGAACAAGGAAAAATTGGAACCCTGATAGGGCTTTGTAACGACTTCTATTTTGGCTCCGAGTGCATCGGCGAGTTTTTTGCTGATGGCAAGGCCCAGGCCGGTCCCTCTAACTTTGGTGGACATTGATTCCGCATTTTTTCCGCGCCTGAACTCATCGAAAATGAAAGGAAGATCGTCATCGAAAATACCACGGCCCGTATCGATTACCGATAAACGCAACATATTGCCCTGTGCAGGTTCTTCTTTTAAATCAGTTCTCAAGTGCTTAGTCATTGCACAGGAAAGTTCGATGTATCCCTCATCGGTATAATTGATTGCGTTACTAACCAAGTTGAGCATTATTTGCCGTAACTTTGTTCTATCGGTTTTGATCCTGGGAAGAAATTCAGGCAGATGAATCCTGATATTCACCGGAGAATCATTGGCCAACCTTTCTGCTATTTCCTTTAATTCGTCCATCAATGGTATCAAATCAAAGGTCTCCCGCCTAATATCGATCCTGCCGGATTCTATCTTGGAAAGATCCAATAAATCTTTTATCAGATCCAACAGGCTGCCCGCACTGTCTTTGACTATTGAAAGTTGCTTGGTCTGCTCCGAGTTGAGCGGGCCGGAAAGCCCTCGCAGCAATGCCGCGGTAAATCCGATGATCGAGTTCAATGGAGTCATGAGTTCGTGGCTCATGGATGCCAGGAAATCGGTTTTCCTGCGATCTACTGCTCTTAGCTTCTCGTTTGCCGACTCCAGTTCTTCGGCCTTTCTGGTCAGGTCGGTAACAAGCCTGGTATTTGCCATTGCAATGGCGACCTGGTCGGCGAGAAGCCTTGCCAAGTCCTGGTCATCCTGATCCAGCTTGTGAATTTCATTGGTATAACCAACTGACAAGACGCCGAGAAATGAGTCCTTGAATACCAAGGGCAATGCAATTCCCGATGTCCTGACATCAGCGACTTTATTCGGATAGTCAAGGTATGATTCTACATAGACCGGCCTCCGCTCGACCCATGCGGTCCCTGTAGCTCCTTCTCCGGGATGGAACAGCCGGCCTAGAAATTCCTGGGGCATATTATAGTGATGCTCGTATATAAGGCCTCCTTTCAACTCGTTGTACCTGGCTATGCCGGCCCATCCTGCCCCAAGCATGCTTCTGGCACCGTCGCAGACGCGGGAACATAAAGCTTCGACATCCAGTTCCTGGGTAATTCTCCTGCCCAACTCCTGTACAAACCTCAATCGTTCCACTTGCCTGTCCAGCCGCATGTTGGCCCTCTGTAAATCAGATGTTCGTTCGACTACTTTTTGTTCAAGTCTTTCCGCTACCTGTAAGCTTTCCTGGTACATCGTTGCGTTTTCATGGGCTATTGCGACCTGGTTGCCCAATGTAGTGAGTACATCCGGGTCTTCTATCATCGGAAATGCAGGATCACTGGAACCGAGAAGAATCAAAGCTGTATTCCTTTGTTTCAAAGCGACAGGAATAATTGCCCATGACAGCATGTCCGTCATTTTGGCAGCGGAAAACAATTCAAAAGGAAAGGTCTTTTCATCCTTTGCAAGGGACAATCTGACAATGCTTGCCCGGGATTCTTCGACCCCCTGAAAAAGCGGCGATTTCGTAGTCAGCCTACACCCTTCGAAGGCACCCTTTTTGCCGGGATCGAGGCAAAGTATATCTTTGACCGAGAAAACCGTCTTGGTTTCACGAAGGAAGAACAGGGCACAGTCGGATTCCATTTCACGCAGTAATGCGCGCAATGCGGCCTTTCTGACTTCAAAAGGATCGCGTGGTTTCCTGATTGCCTCGTCCAGTGCATTCACTGTGGCAAGTTCCCGGTTACGCCGCAGGATCGATTCCCTGGATTGTTCGAGTTCATCGCGTAGTGCATGGCGACTCAATGCCCTTTCCACGACAATGGGCAGCCGGTGCTGAAAATCCTTTCCTTTTACCAAATAATCATAGGCGCCCAGCTTCATGGCGCCTACTGCGATTTCCTCGTCGCCCTGGCCTGTTATCATGATCATGGGCATATTCACATTCATGTTGGCGATCTCCCGCATCAGCCATAGGCCATCCTTGTCCGGTAAGCTGTAATCAATTATTGCCAGATCGAACGAGTTCGATTGTTCCAGAATTTCCATGGCCTCGGCACAACTCGTTCTACTCTCTACATTGTAGTCTTTGGCCAAGGCTTCGAGGGCTTGCATGGCAAGAAACAAGTGGTCAGGGTTATCTTCTACGATAAGAATTCTCGGTAATTTCATTACACCCTCCACGGAGTACCTGCCTTGAAGTCACCTTTGTACAGGGCGCCTAAAAAATCATTGTCAATGGATACAGGATACTCCAAGACATGCAGGAGTCAACAGCCTTGATTTCCTTTTTCGACCCTTAAAAACATTCTTATCATGATATGTTTGTATCAAGGCTTGTTGTCAACCCCGGCAAGGCTGTAGGATATAATATTATGGAACAATTATTGGCGATCATTTCATCTCATGAAAGCTTTCTGGGGCCGGCCTTCTTGTTTCTCTCATCCATTGTCGAATACCTGTTTCCGCCTTTTCCAGGAGATACTGTAACTGTTTTTGGTGCGTTCCTGGTAGTAAACCGAAACTGGAACCTGGCGCTTGTACTCTCGTGTGTCACGGCCGGAAGCCTGGCAGGGGCTGCGATGGATTTCTACTTGGGCCGTTGGTTGGCGGGAAAGGACCGGAAATTCAAGATACCCAGGTTATTGAAGCCGATTATTCCGGACAAGTCCGATATGGAAAGGTTCACTTCATGGTTCAAGAGATACGGAGTATGGATGATCCTGGCCAACCGTTTCCTACCGGGAATACGGGCTTTCTTCTTCATTGCAGCGGGTATGTCCGGGATGAAGGCATGGGTAGTGTTGGTCCTTGGAGGCATAAGCGCTTTGCTTTTCAACATCCTGTTGCTTGTAGCAGGCATGGAGATAGGGAAAAGCTTCAAGGAATTACTTTCTCTTGTTAGAGGGTACTCGTTTGTTGTATGGATGATCATCGGTGCTATCGCCATATCGGCTGTTTGCTGGAAATTAGTATTGTTGGTGATCGAAAAGAGAAGGAGACAGAAGACAAAAGGACTATAGTAAAAATTTTACTGTTTTTGGAGGAAGGCATGGGATCGGATTCAAGGAAACGGAGACCGCACCGGCAGGGCATATTCAATGGCGGATTTGTTTTGACGTTGGCAATATCTATGTTTGTTTTAATGGCGCCTTGCTATGCGGCGTCTCGAAACATACCCTTCGTGGAAGGGTACTACAATATTTTCTTCATGGGGAAAAAGGCCGGTTACATACATGAAACCGTACAGCCCTTGGACCGGACCAGGTTCTTATACAAGAGCAAGGAGTCATGGGAGGCAAAAAGGGGCGGAGCTGAAATGAAGATTGAGAGATCCGAATCATATACAGTCGGAATGGATCTTAAGCCCATCGACTTTTCGATCTACCAGAATATGAACGGGCAGATTACACGTACAACAGGGAAGTTGAATGCAGGGGTCATGATTGTGAAACAAAATGTCGGAGGCAGCGAAAAAACCTTGAAAATAAAACTTGCGGCCGGAACCATTGTTCCAGGCTTAGCCAGATTCATGGTAATGAGATCCAACCCCAAGCCGGGATCTGTGTTTTCATCCAAGTTCTTCCTGGCCGACTTCAACCGCGTCGTGGACGCCAAGGTCAAAATCCTGGAAGAGAGGAAGGAAAAGCTGCCCAATGGATCATGCACTGCCATTGTCATGCAAACCACCTTCTTAAACATGGTGACCAAGGATGTCTTCTGCAAAAATTCAGGGCTTGGTGTAAGGAGCGAAATTGCCAACCTCAACATAAAGATTGAAATAACCACTAAAAAAGAGGCCAAAGCCAAGTTTGACAAGTCTGATATTTTCTCTGAAATAGTAATTAAATCTCCCAGGAATCTCATGCCCACGAGGAAATTGAAAAAATTGAGAGTCGAGATAAAGGGAGATCCGTTGCCCGGTGTTGTCGAGGATTCGAGACAGACAATCATGAGAAAGCTCTCATCGAAAAATACCCTGGTAATAGACCTGGAAGCACAAGCCGTACCCGAAGGCAAGATCTTCTTTCCCATAAAAGACAAGATGCTCTCTCCATACCTGGCCCCGGAGGCGTATATTCAATCGGATGCAAAAGGAATCCGTGCCGCTGCCAGAAAGGCCGTGGATGGCGAGAAACGCCTCTGGCCTGCAGTCAAGAGGCTCGTCCGGTTTACGTATGAATATATTTCGAGCAAGAATTACGATGAGGGTTATCTTTCCGCCTTGGAGGTTCTAAAAAAGAGATCGGGCGATTGCACGGAGCACTCCATATTTTTTGTGGCACTCGCACGGTCAATAGGTATTCCGGCAAGACTTTTGCTGGGAATCACTCATATCAACGGTTTTTTTGGTTATCACCAGTGGCCTGAAGTCTATGTGGGGAAACAGGGATGGGTCCAGGTTGATCCAACGCTTGGCCAGTACACCGTGGATGCATCGCATCTGGCCCTTGCCCATATGTCGGGTTCCAAGAAAGACTGGATCGAAGCCATTGCCAATGTCATGAAATTCATTGGTAGTGACAAGCTGGACATCCTGTCCGCCGAATGGAAAAACGGCACCAGATGGATCAAAGCGAAAGGTCGAAAAAATAACTAGATGCATATAGTGTAAAAATAAGAATAAGAGGATGGTCATTTTTGGGTTCGTCAGGCAGGACCGGAGGGGATTTGGGCTCAGGCAAAATTCCGGTTTACTGAATTGAAGAGCATCTTGTGAGTCCTGAATCCGGTTGATCCATCCGTTATTTCTCCTGCTTCCCTGCCCATGTGTTCTGAATCCACTTTTCGATGCTCTGGAGACCTGGAGCATTTGCAGATGCATCACGATCCGGATCAACTTTTGGAAATTTTCTGCCTGCCAGCTTGGAAATGGCTGACAGGGCTTCGTTGCGTACAAAAGGCACCTGGGCGGTCTTCAGTACATCCAGCAACCGTTTCGCTCCTGCTCCAGGATCATGACATGCAATATGCAGAGCAATGGTCAGCCTGGATTCCGAATCAGGCGTCTTCCCAAAAGCTTTTGAAAGTTCGCTCAAGTCGTCCGGAATCTTGGGATCCAAGTCTGCAAAACTGCTGCCGTCCAACAGCTTGCAACGGCGTTCT
>JAADFL010000088.1 GCA_013152945.1 Deltaproteobacteria bacterium
TGTTCGGTGGCTTGGAAGTGGCTGTGATTGCGCTGCCGCAAACACAGGAAAACCACATGGCTGTGGGGTCTGCGCGCCTCTCGGCGCAGTGAGCTCAGGCAACTTCGATCCGAGTTTGCCGCCGAAGGCGGTAAACTCGGGCTAGAACACGGCCAGGTCTTCGAAAGCCGGGGGACGCGGATAATACTGTCGGCGCCGGCTTTATGCCTTGATTCCATACTTGGCGATTTTCCTGACCAGGGTGGTCCTGTGGATGCCCAGTTCCTTGGCGGCCCTTGTCCTGTTGCCGTTGTTTCTTTCGAGCGCCTTTGCCATGGCATCCCTTTCGAGTTCCTCCAGCGGATCGAGTGCATGGAAGGCCCGGGCGTTCCTCCTGGAGGATTCCATGATATGCGGAGGAAGACAATCTATGTCGATGGTGTCGCACTGGCAAAGTATGAAGGCACGCTCGATGATGTTCTCCAACTCCCGTACATTGCCGGGAAAGTTATAGTGAACGAGCAACGAGATGGCCCGGTCGGACATCTTTCGGATATGTTTGCCCGATAACTTCCGGAATCTGTCTATGAAGAACCTTACGAGCAATGGAACATCCTCCATTCTTTCACAAAGCGGCGGCAGGTCTATCTGCATGACGTTGAGGCGGTAATACAGGTCTTCCCTGAACTGGCCTTGTTCGACCAGCGCTTTTATATCCCTGTTGGTGGCGGCTATTACCCGCACGTCGGCCCTTATCGACCTGTTGGAGCCCAACGGCTCATAAATCCTGTCCTGCAGGAACCGCAGGAGCTTCACTTGCACCGGCCTCGGTATATCACCGACTTCATCGAGGAAAAGCGTCCCTCCCGATGCCTGGGCTATCCTTCCCTCACGGTCTCTCTTTGCGTCGGTGAATGCTCCCTTGACGTATCCGAAGAGTTCAGACTCCAACAGCGTATCCGGCATGGCGGCACAGTTAACCGGCACGAAAGAATGGTTGCGCCTTGGGCCTTTGTTATGAATCGCCCTCGCAATCACCTCTTTCCCGGTACCGCTGGCTCCTGTTACCAGTATGGTGCTGTCACTTTCTGCAAGCAGCGGGACCAGATCAAAGATTTGCTTAAGCTTGGGATTCTTGCTAACCATGTTCTCGAAACAGAAGCGCATATCCAGGCGTTTTCTCAAGTCCTCGACCTGGCTCATGTCCTTGAATACTTCCACGCCTCCAAGGAGTTCGCCCTGGTCCGTGCACAAGGGCGCGGTCGAGATGCTTATGGGAATGGTCTTCTTATCCTTGGTCTCAATGTATACTTCCTGGCCGGTGATGCGTTTGCCTGATCTGATGCTCTGTTTCAGGGGACATATGGTATCGCAGAGATTGGTCCTGAAAATTTCGGCACACGAGCATCCAAGGACTTCCGGCTCGGTGTAACCGGTTATCTCCTGGGCGGCACGATTGTAAGAAGTTATGATACCATTTGAATCTACGGTGAAGATACCCTGGCTCACTACGTCGAGTACGAGTGGAAAGTACATGGTATCAAGTTTTACATGCTGTGTCTTACCGGGTAAGGCGTCATGTTTCTTGCGGGGATCTTCTATCATGCCTACCTCCTATCGCCGGTTTATTGTAGCAAAATGCAATAGTGTAGTGCAATAGTGTAGCAACAAAAGACGTTTTTGGTGAATTATGCTGATCTTGGTGATTTTCCAAAAAGCCAAAAATGTATGGAAATGATTAATAAATTACCATAGTGCCATGGTTGAGTCAAGTATAGTGAAATTGCGGCATGCTATGTGCAACAAGCGTGGCATGAGTTGGAGGAGGCGTGACCAGGAAGGCGGGCATGTTGGCATTATCCACGGGGCAGGCTGCAAGGTACTGCTTCGTGACCCCGGAGACGATACTGAACTGGATCAGGACCGGGAGACTGTGTGCCCAGAGGACCATGGGCGGGCAGTACAGGATACGGGTGAGGGACCTGAGGAGTTTCCTCAAGGACCATGGCATGAGCACTGACCTGCTGGATAAGGACTCGGGCATCGTTCCTTTCTGTTGGGAATATTTCCAGGGCGGTTCCAACCGCCGGACCGATCCAATGGCGGGAGACTGTGACACTTGCCCGGTAAAATCAGCCAAGGCAAGAGCTTGCCATGAACTTAGGAAGATACTCACTTCCAGCAGTTCTTTACCTCCAGGTTGCAGGGGGTGTGAGTACAGAACGCGGTACGCGGAAGTAGATGATTGGCCGTGAATGCCAGGGAGAAAGATATGGCTGACAAGAAGGAAAATGACCGGGTTTCAGCAACAGTGAAAGTAAAAGATCTTAGGTGCGATTACCATATCGAACCCTGTGATTCGACTGAAAGGCCCAGGAGGTTCCTCGAGGCTTTTGCCTCGATACTCAAGCATACGAACTATGGGTTCGTACTGGATCACTTTTCCAAGAATTCAGCCCATTGCGGCCGGTGTGCCGTGGCGTGTCCGGTATACGAAGTCACCGGCAGGATCGAAGACATACCGTGCAGGAGAAGCGACCTGCTACTCCAAGTCTACAGGCGTCACTTTACTCCTTCGGGTAAGTTAAGAGCCAGGCTGCTTGGAGATCCCGGCCTGGACGACCGGAAAATAGATGAGATGGCCGAGGCATTCTATAGGTGTACTGCATGCAGGCGATGCAACCTGGATTGTCCCATGGGATTGGATCATGGCCTGATAACTCACCTCGGAAGGTACATCTTGAGCGAAATCGGCGTAGTTCCAAAGGCCCTGGTGGTGGCTACCAGGGAACAACTGGAAGGCAAGACAGGCAATACCTCGGGCATCCCGAAAGCGGCCATGCTGGATACGCTGGAATTTCTCGAGGAGGAACTCGAGGAAGCCACGGGTAAGAAAATTAAATTCCCTGTGGATGTCGAGGGAGCTGACTTTGCTTTCTTCGTGGCAGTGAGCGATTACCTGCTGGAGCCTGATACCCTCATGGGACAGGCCGCGCTCTTTCATGCCACCGGCGACAAGTGGACCATAGGCAGCGAAAACTTCGACGGAATAAATTACGGCCTGTTCTACAGTGACTGGATACTCGAGAGGGTGGTTCGGCGCGAGATAGCGGAGGCCAGGAGGCTCAAGGCAAAGTCAGTCCTGATAGGCGAATGCGGACACGCATCCAGGTCGGCCAAGGGCTTTATTACGACATACAGCGACGGTGATCCATTGCCCGTATCAAACATCATGCAATACACGGCGCGGGTGATAAAAGAAGGCAGGGTCAAGCTGGACAAGGACAAAATCAAGCAACGTGTTACGTATCACGACCCGTGCAACCTTGCCAGAAGCGGTTGGATAGTGGACGAACCAAGGTTCATATTGAAATCCTTTGTCAAGGATTTCGTAGAGATGACCCCCCACGGCAAGGCCAACTATTGTTGTGGAGGCGGAGGCGGAACAGTATCTCTTGACGAGATTCATCGTTTCAGGATGCAGGTTGCAGGCAGGAAGAAGGCGGAACAACTTAAGGCGACGGGTGCGGATATCGTGGTGGCTCCGTGTGCCAACTGCAAGAAGCAGCTTGGGGAAATTATCCAGGAATATGAGTTGGACATGGAAGTGAAAGGTCTGCACGACCTGATACTCGAAGCCATCATCCTGGACTGAAAACAGAGACGCGGCAAATGGAGGTTTTTAAAGTGGACAACCTGTTGGAACTTGCGAGAGGCCCCCTTTTCAGGTTGGCATTTGCCCTCATGATCCTGGGGACCATGAGACAAGTCATCTTGACTATTATCGGGTACCTGGAGGCCAGGAAGAAAGCCGGGGACAAGAACATCAATACAGGCGGCCTTGCGATCGAGACAATCAAGTGGTTGGTGCCTTTTCGGTATGTGAAAAAAAGGGGACTTTACTCCTTGACCTCTTTTTTGTTCCACATTGGATTGGTGCTTGTCCCTATCTTTTTCGCAGGTCACATAAGGCTTTGGGCCGGGGCGATCGGAATAACATGGCCTGCCCTGCCCGGTCCTATCTCGGATTGGCTGGCTTTACTGACCGTGGTAAGCGGGATCGGGCTCATTGCCGGCAGGCTTTGGAACAGCCGGTCAAGGGCCCTTAGCAGGTTCCAGGATTGGTTCTTCACGCCGATGATAGTGCTGGTATTCATTACCGGTTATCTCGCCGCACACCCGCAGAGCAGCCCTATCGGATACAGGGAAGTTATGATCGTGCATGTGCTGGGCGCGGACTTGATAATGCTCCTGTTGCCCTTTTCCAAGCTCATTCACTGCATACTCCTGCCTTTTTCGAGGTACGTGAACGATATGGGATGGCGATTCGTGTCAGGCTCCGGCGAAGCTGTCTTGGCAGATTTGGGTAAGGAGGGTAAGCCGGTATGACAAAAGCGATACTTACTGATGTAACCAGGTGTATTGGCTGTGAAAGCTGCGTCAAGGCCTGTGTCGAGGAGTACCACCTCGGCGAGTACGAAAAATTCCGGTGGGTCCGCGGCGACGGGTTGTCGGCAAGCCGTTTCTGCTCGGTCCTGCGGAGGCCGGGCAGACTGTACGTAAGAAAACAGTGCAGGCATTGCATTGAACCGGCCTGCGCTTCGGCGTGTCCGGTGGGAGCCTTGCACAGGTTGCCGAATGGTCCCGTTGTATATGACAAGGAAAAGTGCCTGGGGTGCAGGTACTGCATGATGGCGTGTCCCTACGGCATACCCAGGTATGAGTGGGAGTCGCCGGTTCCCGGAATTCGCAAGTGTATTATGTGTTACAAGAGGTTGGAGCAGGGCCGGCAGCCCGCCTGCACAGAGGCATGCCCGGTCAAGGCCACTATTTTCGGAGACAGGAATGATCTGTTGAATGAGGCCAAGGCCAGGATAAAGGCAAACCCCGGAAAATATAAACATAAAGTCTTTGGTGAAAAGGAAGTAGGTGGAACCTCTGTGCTCTATATCTCTCCGGTTGACCTAAATTTCCTGTTCCTGGGAGGTGAGAGCAGGACCGAGGTGTTTCCGAAACTGACCGAGGCGGCGATGCACGCAGTGCCTCCGGTTTTCCTGGCCATGGGTGCCTTGATGGGCGGACTATGGTGGGTCTGCGAACGGCGCGAGAAGAACATGGCCAAAAAGCGCGGCCCCGATGATCACCGGCCGCCCGGGAACGGGCAAGGCGGGGGAGCAGTTGACACCGAGGGAGATCAGGCCCAACCCGGGGGGACAGCAAACCAAGAGACACCCGGTGAGGAGGGACCAGGCAAATGACACGCATAAACAAGTTCAAGGCTGTTATGTGGTTCCTTGTTGGATTCGGTGCGGCCGTGGGAATAGCCAGATTCTTGTCCGGACTCGGGGCAACCACGAATCTTACCGACCTGACACCCTGGGGTTTTTGGATCGGTTTCGATGTTATGGGTGGTGTGGCCCTGGCTGCCGGAGGATTCGTTGTGGCCGCGGTTGTTTACGTCTTTCATCTAAAGGAATTCAAACCTATTTCAAGGGCTGCGGTCCTGACCGCGTTCCTTGGATATGTCGCCGTGGTCGGCGGGCTCTTGTTCGACCTGGGACTACCCTGGAACATATGGCACATGATTGTCTATTGGAACCCCGGTTCTCCATTGTTCGAGGTCGGTTGGTGCGTGATGTTGTATACTACGGTTCTGGCCCTGGAGTTCGCCCCCGTGGTGCTGGAGATGGCCAATCATCCTATACTGGGCCGGATCCATGGGTTTCTCAAGCGGTTTACTCTGCCCCTGGTAATACTGGGCATTATGCTTTCCACGCTTCACCAGTCCTCCCTGGGATCGCTGGCGTTGATAATGCCGCACAGGCTTCCTCCCTTGTACTACACACCGATATTGCCGGTATTGTTCTTCATTTCAGCAGTCGGACTCGGCTTGATGGTAGTCATGGTAGAGGCCTCGGTTACATCGTATCTCTATCAAAGGGAACAGGAGACAGACTTGCTTGCCAAGCTCGGAAAGGGAGCATCGGCGGTACTATGGCTGTACTTCGTGGTTAGAATAGGGGAATTGGCTGTGTCCGGTGAACTCGGCCTGTTGTGGGAAGGCTCGTTCACTTCGAATTTATACATTGTAGAGCTTCTCCTCTCCACTGTAGTGCCTGCGTTATTATTCCTGCATCCCAGGGTATCCGGCAGCGCAGGGGGCCTTTTCTCTGCAGCGGTAATAGGAGTATTGGGATTCGTGTTGAACCGTACTGCAGTGGCAGGCCTTGCCATGCAGGCCGGGATTGGCGACCATTACTTCCCGTCATGGATGGAGTTTGCAGTGAGCTTCGCAATCGTCGCTGCAGCGGCCCTGGCGTTCATGTTCCTGGCGGAAAGGCTCAAGGTCTGGGAGAAACCGGCATTGTCCCCTTCGGACTTTTCCAAGGCCGCGCCTTTGTTGGAACCCAACGGCGAGTTATGGGTTCCGGATCCTGCGGCAGGCATATACATGGGCAGGCCGGCCAGGTTGTCCCTGGCTTTCGTGATAGGCGCGGCCCTTGCCTTTGCGATATCACCATCCAGGGCGTTCGAGAGTGCCGAGCCCGTACCCAGTCCTGCCAGGCCGGCCCTCGTGTCCTCCGCTGTAATGGTCATCGACGGAGACCGGGATGGAGACTTTGTACAGTTCGAGCACAACAGGCACATCGCATTCATGGGCGATGATGCCTCCTGCGGCAAGTGCCATCACATGAGGTTGCCCAAAAGCAAGGCCGGACCATGTGCCGACTGCCATCGTGATATGGACGGACAAACCGATATATTCAACCATGACGAGCATGCAAGCGGATTAGGCGGAAACAAGGGATGCATGACCTGCCACATCGATCCGTACAAGCCCAAGACGAGGGCCGTTGCAGGCCGTTGCTTCGAATGTCATGGCGACATGGTGGCAAAAGGATCGAGGGTAAAACTGAAGAATGAGTCATTCGCTGTTCCGGCGCCATCGTACCGGAACGCCATGCACAAGATGTGTATTACCTGCCACCAGGAAAAGGCTGCCAAGAACCCTGCATTGAAAGGCCTGGACCAGTGTGCCAACTGCCACAGGGTGACTCCCGGCGCATCGGATCCAAAGCATCCTGATTTCGTGCCTGCTTTTAAAGAAAGATACAAGGCTCAAGATCAGGAAACCGGGCATCCAATCTGATCGGCTGAATGGGATTGCATACGACGTTGTAATTGTATTCCACCTGGATGAAGGATTGTAACGGACCGATACGGCCCGGGTAAAATGCGGAAATATTATTGGCAACAACTCTTGTCAGCGGGTCCTGTGAATCTCCACTCCTGCAGAATCCGCGAACCTCACTGCGCCGGGTTTTTCAAGCCTGACTGTAACTGAACCTACGTGTGGGTGCTTAAGGCAGATCGTTGCCACGTCTTTTGCAAGGGCCTCGACAGTGAACCTGTATGAGTTCTCGACGTGCTCCAAGACGTCCTTGGATATCGCCCTGTAATCCACGGAATGCGCCAGGTCGTCTTTCTCGCCCGCCTCGTCTGTCTCGACGAATAATTCTATGTTGATGATAATATCTTGCCTGGTCTTACGTTCCCAGTCGTTCACGCCGATTACCGATCTGGCTCTCAAGTTCCTGATAAAAACCTTGTCCATGTTCATCATTATCCTGTCGGAATCTATATCAAGTTTCTTCCTCCGTCGAGATTGAGTATCTCCCCGGTGATATAATCCGGTCCTGCTACGAGGAACAGGGCTGATTCTACGAGTTCTTCGATTGTACACGCTCTTTTCTTGGGGACCATTTCCAGTATTCGTTGGTAATCTTTTTCACCGGAGCCTTCGGGCGGCAATACCGGGCCCAAGGCCAAACCATTGACTCTAATTTTGGGTGCCAATATTTTGGCCAAGCCCTTGGTCATTGCGGCCAGACCGGATTTGGCGATCGTGTAAGCAAAGTCCTGCCTGCCCGGCCGCAAGGCCCGCCAATCGAGCATGTTTAGGATTATACCCTTTTCTCCGTTGCTTATCAGATGTCTCGCGAATTCTCTTGATAGTACAAACGGGGCAGTTAAATTCACGGCAAGGTTCCTATTCCATGTATCGAGATCAGTGTCTATGAATCCTTGCCTGTCGAAGACAGAGGCGCTGTTGATCAACACATTCAAGCCATCCATGGCCTTTATCGCGTCTTCAACCAGGCGGATCGCCTGGGCCGGTTCCTCGAGGTCGGCCCTGATTGCATTGGCGGATCCCCTGTAACCCCGGGCGCTATTTACTACGTCCATGGCCTCTTTTTTCGAATTCCGATAGTGTACTATTACATCCGCGCCTTTTTCAGCAAAGGCCGAAACCAGGGCTTTGCCCAGTCTCTTTGCCGAACCGGTAACAAGACATTTGCAATCTGAAATATCCAGAAACAGCTCCATTATTCCATGAAAACCAAAACCAAAATAATACGCTTGAATTTTCTATCCAAGATTCGCTCATATTGCAAGCGGCTATTAGTTCTTGCAGGGGCTTTATCTCTACCTGGCCCCCGATTTGGCCTGTCCCGCCCTGTTTGGGCGGTCAAAATTTTATTTTTTGTCCCGCAATTTCCTTGTTGCCGTATTTTGAACAATAGATGATATTATGAGTTGTCAGATGTTATGTTCAATGAAAAAGACGGGGTGCAGGCAATGAAAATCGGAAGTTATTCAAAAAAGCCGCTTATAGTGTTCCTCCTTGGATCTCTGCTGGTTCTTTTCGCTTTTGTCCCAAAGGCAAGGGCCGATGATGACAACGACAGCGGTTCGGATGACAAGGAGACCGCCGAGGAACTGGAAAAGGCGGCGAAAAAGGCGATGCAGGAGGCGCGCAAGATGCTTGAGCGCGCCAAAGCCAGGAGAGAGGCAGAGAAAAAATTAAAAGGTGAAGGAACATCGCCCGGTGAGGCCGCAAAAGGCGAATTTTCCGGCCAGCCGGCGGAACCGGCGGTAGTAAATATTGATAAAAATAACAATGAGCAGGTGATCCTTTCCCCGAGAGAGGAACGGGAGGCGAGGCGCAGGGCCGCCAGGCAGGAAAGGCTCAAGAGGAGGGCAATGATAAGAGCCAGGCGGGCTGCTATCCGAGCCAAACGAGGGAGGCCGGCATTCTATTTGAACTGGATGATAACAGGCGCGGTTTTAGGCGAGGACGAAGGCAACAAGTTTACTGACAGAAAATCGAATGCATTGGCCGGAATCGGCCTTACTTTCAGGGGCGGCGCAATAATCGACAACCGGCACATGATAGGAGGACGGCTCCAAACCTTTATACATCTTACAAAGGCGATACTGGATAAATACGAACCTGATTATAAACTGGGCAGTATTTTCCAGATCACAATGGGCCCGGAATACAGGTACAGAACCCCGTTCAACCTTACGTTCGGCTTCTGCCTGGGCCTTGGAATTACGGCCATTGACAATGATATCAACGGATCGAATTCATCCGAGCCTGATGTAGATATCTGGATAGGAGATGAACATTACAACGAAAGCGACAATAACCGGTCCGTGGTCAGCTTGGCGGCACTTGCAGAACTGGGTTACGAATTTCGTTTCGGATACTGGTTTGGTCTGCAACTCGAGCTGTTCGGAGGACTGTATCACGGCTTTGACAACGATGCCCGCCAAGTGAACAACCTGATCATTGGAACATCGGTTGGAATCGGCTTCTGAATGATATCCTGATATGGCATTGAACCATGACATATCGAAACACCCGTGTCATTGAATAAAAACAGCATGAACATGAAAAGCAAGGCAGGAGAAAAAAATACGGCATGCAAGTACAAGCCGTTCAACAATACTGGATTGTTCCCGGTTTTCGTGCTTCTAATGTTTTTCTCTTTTGCCTGTTTCTCATGCAAGCCACGTTCTTCCGCCAAGAATAATTTACGTGCGACCGGACGGACAGGCGGAGAACTCAGGCTGGTTTCACTTGCCCCAAGCCTGTCATTGATAGTACATGCACTAGGCGCAGATCGCATGATGGCCGGAGTAACAGCCGACTGCCCAATAATTTTCAAAGGAAAAGAAAAGCCCGTCAGCATCGGCCGGTACAACACCATGCCCGACCTGGAAACGCTGATACGACTGAAACCCGGCCTGGTGCTTGTACCATTTGAAAGCAGGCCCGTATTGAAACACCTGAAAAAGTTGAATTTGAATTACTTGCTTGTAAAATCCGACAAATTGCAAGATGTCATCAAGGCGATTACCTTGGTGTCGAATGCGATTGGGTTCAAAAAGCAAGGGGAAAAACTTATCCAGGTGATGCAATCCAGGTTGGACAGGATAGAGACGGCTGTAAGGCCCCTGGACAAGCCGAAGGTCCTCTTGCTCATCGGCAGGGGAGATGATGAGCCGTCACGCATGTTCGCCGTAGGACCAGGTTCTTACCTCGATGACATCATTAAGGCATCAGGCGGGAGGAATATCATGGCAAACAGCCCTGCCGCGTTTCCCCAGATATCGGCCGAGGATGTTATTGGTCTGAAGCCTGATGTAATAATTGAGGTTGTAGACGAGAAACGCGGCGGCATATGCAAGAAACGGATCATCGATTCGTGGAGGTCCCTTGATACCATTCCTGCAGTACGCCTCAAAAGGGTGTTCATATTTGATGACCCGCGTATACTGATACCTGGTCCCAATGTCGTCGATTGGATCGATAAAGTAGCCAGAGTGCTGCACCCGGAGATCGCAAGTGCCCTCAATTGAATGCCGGGAAATATATTTTTCTTATAGGCGATCCGATCCTGTACTCAAAGGCGTCAGTCTTTCTGCATCACCAGGTGAAATGTTGGGAATTGTTGGGCCGAATGGTGCAGGCAAATCCACGCTGATTCGTATAATGGCGGGACTGCTCAAGCCTCAGAACGGCTCGGTATTGCTGGAGGGACTGATGCTTCACGGCCTGGCGTCCGACGACAGGGCCAGGCGCATTGCATATGTCCCCCAGGATTATCACCTGGTGTTTCCGTTCACGGTGATGGACGTGGTCTTAAGCGGCAGGTACGCACATGGCGCCCTGAAAATATTCGAGACCAGGGAAGACAGGGTAATAGCGGGCAGGGTATTGAAATGGACGGGCCTTGAAAACCTGGCTGATAGAAAGTTCGAGGATTTATCAGGAGGCGAACGCCAGAGGGCCGTCCTGGCCGCTGCATTGGCCCAGGAACCGGAGTTGATGCTGCTTGATGAGCCGACAAGTTCTTTGGACGTAAACCATGCTGACAACCTGATGGCCTTACTCGATCGCCTGTGTTCCGATCAGGGTCTGACGGTAATAATGGCTGTCCATGACTTATCACTTGCCTCGGCATGGTGCAACAGGCTCGGATTTTTGGACCAGGGCCGTATGAACGCTCTTGGAGAGCCGGCACGGGTATTGAGTTTTGACAGGTTGAAAAGCGTTTATGGAGACTCTGTAAAAAGGCTCGACCTGGATGGAAGAATAGTAATCGCGCCAAGAGGCAAGAGAAATACGAATGCTTGACATGGACAAGACCAGGAGAAAACTTGTTTTAGCCTGTATCCTGGGCGGACTTTGGCTTTTGGCCTGCGGCCTTTCAGGCCTTCTAATCGGAAGTACGAGTATCGACATAGTCAGGGCATTGAACGGATCCGGTCCTGATGCACAAATATTGCTTGTAGCGCGGCTCCCCAGGGTACTCCTGGCTGCCTTGACGGGAGGGGCCTTGGCTTCAGCCGGGGTGGGATTCCAGGCATTGCTTAGAAACCCTTTGGCCACACCGTTCACACTCGGCGTTTCTTCAGGAGCGTCCCTGGGAGCGGCTTCGGCCATCCTTCTCGGACTGGACACGGCGCTTCTGGGCAGTGCGGCGGTTCCATTGTTTGCACTTGCCGGCGCAGGTCTTGCAGTTGCCGTAGTGTACATGCTGGCCCGCCGCAGGGGTTCATTGCTTTCGACGAACACACTTCTGTTGGCCGGTGTGTGCCTCGCCTTCTTCTTCGGCGCGGTGATGTTGTTTCTCCATTATCTCGCGGATTTCGGCAACAGCTACAGAATGATTCGATGGCTGATGGGAAGCCTGGACATTACAGATATAATGGTTCCTCTCAAGGTTTTCGTTCTCACCATCATAGGCTTCATCCTGTTGTACTCGAATTCCAGGAGACTCAATGTCATGTCAGCAGGCGAGGAAGTGGCGCAAAGCAGGGGCATAGATGTAGACAAGGTCCAGCGCCGGATATATTTTTCAGGGTCATTGCTCACAGCCTCCGTAGTTGCCGCCACAGGGCCCATCGGTTTCGTGGGGCTGGTGGTGCCTCACGTGGTTCGCATGTTTACAGGTCCGGATCATCGTGTCCTGTTGCCTGCATCTTTTTTCGCAGGTGCAGGCTTCTTGATCCTTTGCGATCTCCTGGCAAGGGTGCTGATTGCACCCACAGAAATACCGGTAGGCGTCATCACTGCAATATTGGGCGGTCCGTTCCTGGTTTGGCTTTTGAGAAGGCAGGTGGAAAATTAAAATTGCATATTGTCATGTCTGCCGCCGCCGTTATAAGGTGAAAGCAGGTACTAAAGTGAACAGGACAATAAAACAGTGCATTGAGTTTCCACTTGTTTCAATACTCTTGCTTTCTTTGTCTTGCTCGAATCAGGGCTCGAGACAAATACTGCCGTTCATGCCGGCCGGGCCCGAGAGCGCACCGGACCCTGCAAAAAACGGCCCTTTTCCCGTGGGCGTGACTACAGTGATGCTACAAGATGATACCAGAACAGACAAGGATACCGGCAGGCCAAGACCGATTCCTCTCGAAATCTTCTATCCAGCAGTACAAAGTGTAAGAAACGGCCCATTCTGGACCTATGAACTGGCCGAGGAGGCAAAGGACCAGGACCTGGGGGACAAATACGATAAGATCGTGGAAGCCGGCCTGCCGGGAATGGCAACAAGGGCGGTAAGAGACGCAGAACTCGACAAAGTGCACGGACCGTACCCGGTGATCATCTTTTCACATGGTTCGTACGGCATAAGATGGCAGTCAGTGTCCCTGGTGGTTCACCTCGCATCACACGGGTACATCGTCGCTGCTCCCGACCACGAGGGAAATACTGTCTGGGACCTTATTAGGGATGGTTATTCCGACAGCTCCACCATGCAGTCAGCGCCTTACAGGCTTGACGACGTGAAGTTCGTAATCGACTGGCTCATCGATCAAAACGAGAAAAAAGGTTCTTTCTTGGAAGGAACCGTAGATGGACGAGACATTGGTGTATCAGGCCATTCCTTTGGAGGCTTCACTGCAGTAACCATGCCCTGTGTCGACAACAGGGTAAAGGCCGCCCTTGGAGAGTCACCTGCAATCAAGGCCTCCACTATTTGGGGCTGTGACCTTGCAAAATATCCTGTGCCGCTGATGGCAATGGGCGGCACAATGGATCAGACGTTGAACTACAAGGATCAGTACTGCTCATACAGGGAAGTAGAGGCGCCGGCAAAGTACCTATGCCAGATCGACAAGGCAGGGCACTACACATTTTCCGATATTTGTTCCCTGGACTTGCTACGGCTTTCAAAAGAGTTGGATTTCGGCCCGGCAGAAGAAGCCCTGAACGATGGTTGCTCGCCTGAAAACATCGACCGGCACGACGCGACCGTGATAATCGACCACTACGCAACCGCATTCTTCAACTGGAAATTGAGAAACTCCCCGGGATCAAAAGACTACCTTTCGGAGCAAGATGATCCAAGGTTCCGGCCGGTCACATTCTTCGATGGGGATCCCCCTGACTGGCCTGATGGCGGATGCGTAGAGTAGTGGGGATTGTAAAAACTTTTTTTGTAATGTTTCCCTGCCCGCTCCTATAGTCCCAAAAGCTCCATACCCAAATAAAATCCATTTGAAAAGCAGAATGTATCCGGATGTTCCAAATCGTTTTGACGTTGTTGTCAATCTTCCACGTGAGAATGACAATGCCCTTCACCCTGGAAATGCACAACCGTCCTGGACAGAGCCTTCACAAAGTCCGCAAGAGTATAGACATCCGGCGCACCGCCTGTTCCGTATTCGTTCTCCGGGAGGGAAGACAGGTCCACGCTGTCAAGTTCATCCATGGTAATCTTCCCGTCCTGATCCTTGTCGGAACTGAAGATCGCATCCCCGCGCAGAACCGCATCAGGCGAAGCCAGGTCATCATAGAACAAGTGGTCTCCGTGGATCGTGAACTGCAATACCGCTGTCCCTCCATCAGGAACGCTTACTCCGACTTCGCCGCCGTCCTCCGGAGCCCTTTGGCATTCTTTGTACTCGGTTGAAAGTGAAAATCCCCAGGAAAAGGTCTTGCTGCTTTGGCCCTTGGTCATTTCGCCCTGGACATAGAATGAATATCCATTGTCCTTCATCAAGGCCAGGTCCTTGGCATCGATATCGTTTCCGGCCTGGGTATCCGCACCTGCGGGTTTCACTTCTATGCTCACCCGATCCCAGCGCTTGGCTCCTATGTTTTTGAAATCCTGTACCTGGTGCGGCCCTTTCAGGGTCATGTCGAACACCTTTTGACCACTCATTGTTGCGCCTACGTCGCCCGAATGATCCGCTATCTTGATATTTCCGAGAACTATCATAAACTTCGCGTACTTTACAGAATAGCCGTCTTCGAATGCCGATGCCGGGATATTGTTCTCGATGTAATCTTCGCCCCAGGTCGTCACCTGTAATTCCCCTGATCCAGTGCCACCTGTCCCGGAATCACCGCAAGCTGAAAAGATCATCAAGAGAGCCGGAACCCCCGCAACCCAAGTCATTTTAGAAAAGCTTTTTCCTTTCATTGCTCAAACCTCCTTTTTACAACAAAAATTTCGAAATCACCTATTTCCAGGAAAAGGAGAATGCACCGGCATTGTCCACACCTCTTGAAAATGCACTATGATTACTGGTTCCTTTTTCGAAAAACATGTAACCATCTTGATCAGGACCCGCCAAGGTGCTGAAATCCACCCGCTTCAGCCAAATCCTCGGGTCCACGAACATGACCATGCCCCCGGCTTTTCCCGGCTCCACATGTATTCCGCACGGAAGCCCTTCAAGCTTTATCTCTACGTCCAGCTCTCCCTTGAAAGAAACATGATCTTGATCCTTTGTCGCAGTCCCTGTGACAAGCACGGAATAAGTATCATCGCCGGCAGGCTTGAGATAGACCCGCGCCGAATTGTACAGGCCTGTTACTCCTGTTGCGGTGCCCAGAACCTGTGGCATTTCCGACAAGAGATCGATTCGTGCCTGATCGAGCACTTGTCCGAGAGCCTCGCCTGCAACATAATGTCCCGGATGGGCAAAGGCCGTGGGTATGGGATCCAGCCAATCGAGCAGCCTCGACATGGAAAATAGTGGTTCTCCGCTGAAGAAATAAATGGGGCCTATCACTACCGAAGCAGAATCCAATACCACCTTCCAACCCAAGTCGTTCTCAAAATCCGTACCCATGTCATCAGGGGCTGAAACCGCCATCTTGAAGGATGTTCTCTGTTCACCTGTGTCGCCACACGATGTTTGAAAAAGGCATGTAAGGGAAAAAAACGATAGTAACACCAAGTTGTGAGAACGATATCTATTTGCTCCGGGCATTCTCATACCTCCTTTCTAAAATACGTGCCAGGTCAGGTAGGCCATGATGGTGATGGGCCTTCCCGCGGTAAAATGCCTGTCCGGCACGAGGCTCGGTGTTTCCTGGTTATTATGAAAGTTGGAAACATATGCGAACTCGTCGTCCCGCCACTTTGTATCCAAGAGGTTGAATGCCTCCGCCGAAAGCTCCAAGTCACCCCATGTGAGGCCAAAGTCGGCGGATAACAAGAACACCGTGTTCGTCTCCTCACTGTAGGGAAGTGGCCTGGGACCGATGACATCTGCAATCAACCGCGCCGATATCGATAGTTCATGTCCCCACAAAACCGTCAAGTTCCTCTTCACACCCATACCGGCCCGGAAGGTGATGGGAACCGTGTACGGAAGCAGCTTGCCTGTTTCGTCCAGGACCGAGTAGGCATAGGAGCCACTAAGAAACGCGTACAGCCAATCAAGAGGCCTCAACTTGGCTGAAACAGTGGTTCCTGCCCTGCTGGTGGCTCCACTGTACAGGTATCGACCGGTAGCATGGTCGAAAACGAGGTCCTCTGCCACGTGGGTGAAGAATCCTGCCGCCGATACATCCAACCAGTCACCCAGTCTCCATCTCAAGCCCAGTTCTCCTGCATGAACTGTTACAAACGGTGTCCTTTCTCCTTGTGACAGGGCGATACCATATGGCGACCTGAACCCGTTTCCGTAACATAGGAAAACCGACAAACCATGCCCGGGTACAAATTCCAGCGTGGCCTTGGGGCCTATGTGAACCCCCTGGGCATCCCGCCGGTTTCCCTTGCCATAGTATTCCATGGGCTCGTTTACTATGTACGACAAGGTGTCGAATCGAACCCCGCCGCGAATCCGTAACCAACTTGAAGGTCTTGCCTCTGCATCCAGGTACAAGCCTATATCGGTCACCGCCAACTTGGCTTCTATCTCATCCCAGTACGGTTCCTGGTCAACCGCCCTAAGTCTTTTCTGTGACTGATCGGCCCTGTCGTGCCTGAACCTGAAACCGGCTTCCAGCGCGTATGTTCCGCCTCGGAAACGAACCTCTTTTGCATAGGAACCATAGCCTCCAAGGGTTAGCCCTTCCTGGTACTGCTCGGTGAGATCGCCAAGGTGCCGGCCTCTTTCCTTTGGATTGTCTATCGGTCTGTACTCGAATATGAATCCCGTGAAATCATGTCTCAATCGAAGTTCCCTGTACCCTGCATGGAATGCCAGTTCGGCCCTGGAACCGTTCGACTCATGCTCCACGGCCGCCATTGCCTGGTGCCGCACAGATAATCCACCCTGGTGCGGATCATAGGTGTCATAAAAGCCCTGAATGCCGTTGTCATAGTCCTCTTCCTTTACAACACCGGCGGAGGCGAATCTTCCGGTGTATGATGTGGCAAGGAGTTTCAGGTTCGTACCGGGTGAAATCTTGAGCACATATTGTCCAATCGCGGCAGCCCTGTTCCAAGACCTTGCCGGGCCGAATCCATCACCCCTTGCATACTCCGCCGCTGCAAAGGTCGCATCAGGCTCTCCTCTCGGTCCCCAGGCAATCAATGCCCTGGCCCTGCCGAAAGAGCCTCCTCCTGCTTTTGCGGTCAGGCCTCTATGCTTGAGACCCAGGTCGATCCATACCGAACCCGCAACAGCGAAATCGCCCTGCCTTGGATCGTATGCTCCCTCAATCACCCTCATGCTCGATATGACCTCGGGAATCAGGTAGTTCAGATCCGCATAACCATGAGCATGGATGTTCGAGACCTCGTTTACAGGTATTCCTTCGACATTGATTTCCAGATCCTGGCCATGGACGGCATCGAAACCGCGCAGGAAGATTCTCTGTGCCTTTCCGACTCCTCCGTGCTGGGCCACGTGCAGCCCCGGAGCCATTGCCAAGAGGCGGCCCGGGGACACAGTACCCGGATCCAATCGACCCGATACTTCTATTCTCCAGTCAGAAGCGGCTCTCGGCGGTCTCCGGCCCTTTACAACCTGGGTGAATTCTGCAATGGAATCACTATCTGAACCGGGTTTTGGTTTCCCGGTGTTACCGGCAGCTTCAGCCTTGCCGTACCCTATTGTTTTTTTCTTTCGCTGTTTTTTTCTTTCGCCTGTTTGTTTGTTGTCCCTGGGAAGCACGAAGGAGGATTCATACCTGACTACTGAACCGACCGGTATGCCCTTTACCATGGCAGGTTGGAATCTGAACCTGCGTGCCGCCTCGATCGCGGCCCTGTCAACGTCATCTCTTACAGATTCAATAACTATGGCCCTGCTTACTTTGCCTTCCTTGTCGACATGAAGTTCCAGGATCACTGTTCCTTCGACTTTGTCTTGAACCGCAGACCTGGGATATTCAGCTTTTACGAATTTTTTTAGTACCGGAGGGGTTGAATTCGAAACCGTCTTTGTTTCGCCCCGACCGACCGGCATTAGTAACACGAATAAAACTAGATTAATATTTAATGTTACCATGGATGTTTTCGGTAGCACAATGATGAAATCTCGTCAATAGTTTTTTCTTTTTCCCGGTCTTCATGATATAGATTTGCACGATGAAAGAAAAAAACAACAATGAATTTCGGATTAATACCTATGTATCCGGCAGGATAAACGGGTTTCGTGTAGTCATGCTCCTCCTGGTTGTTGCAGTGGGCGCCGGACCTGCTGTAAAGGGTTCCTTCATCTGGGATGACCATCATGTAATCGAACGCGGTGTGCTGATCAAGGACCTTTCAAACATTCCGGAATTGTTTAGTCACGATACAATGTACAACTCCGACAACGGACAGTACGAAGCCAGGCAGGGAATGGACACGTACAGGCCCCTGACCATGACCACATTCGCCCTGGATTATCGCCTTTTCGGCCCGGGCCCGGAAGGTTTCCATATTACCAACCTGGCGCTGCACGCGATATGTACAATACTTGTTTATTTTTTATGTCTGGCATTATTGGGTGAAAATAAACAAACCCCTGCCCTGCTTGCAGCGACCTGGTTCGGCCTTCAACCATGGTCGGCGGAGGCATACGCATGGATCAATGGAAGATCCGATCCTCTGGCTACCGCCTTCAGCCTGGCGGCCGTCCTGCTATTTATCAAGCACATCGACGGCCGAAAACAATGGTACAAGTCAGCCTCCTTATGCCTGTCAATCGTATTTTTTATAATGGCATGCCTGTCAAAGGAAATAGCCATCTTACTTCCGATCATCCTGACGCTGTTCGCATTTATTCGGAACGAATCCGGAAACAGGAACACTTTGTCCGGATTTCGACTTTCCATGACAAGACTACGCCCCCTGGCGCCCTTGTTCATCTTATATTCAGGCGCTGCGGCATTCTATCTTTCAATGAGAACCATGGCCCTTTCAGGGAGCTTGAAAGTAGTGGAGGATTATTCCCGGCTTGTCGAGGCGATAACCAATCTCGGGCTGCTGACCTTCGATGGTATGCGGCAGGCCGTCATGCCCTCGAACGTACACCTGAGGTTCCTGTACGAGGATTATTACCATGTTGACTTGTGGTGGAAGATCCTTGCCCTGGTCCTGCTGTTCTCATTATCTCTTTTCCTGCTGGCCCTGCTGTTCCCGGTGGGCGGCAGGCCCGGGAGCACGGGACAGCCCATTGGGACAGTTTCCGGAACCGTGCGGGAAAACCGGGTATCACACCGTGCCCTGTCGGGCCTTTCGGGATTGTGGTTCATCCTGTTTCTGGCGCCTGCCTGCCTGATTACACCGGCTCCCAATTACTATGGTTTCGGAAGGTACCTGTACATGCCGCTCGCAGGTATTGCGCCCTTGATAGGGTTGGCAAGTGAACTTGTTTTGGCAAAGCTGGCCGGCCGCAGGGGACTGTCAATAGCGGCAGGCATTGGAGCGACGATCTACCTTGTTGCAATGGGAAGCCAACTCGAATTCTTTATTTCCGACCTGAAGGATGACAAGAGCCTGGCATTGTCAACCATCGAGCAGGATCCGAAAACGAGCCATGGTTACGCCGCACTCGCAAGACTCCTTGCCCTGAAAGGGAAGATGAAAAAAGCACGAGCCGTTGTAATCGATGCAATGGGCAAACTCGACAAGAGGCCCCTTTCGATGTACATGCTTGGACGCTCCCTGCTCCAGGCCGGGCTTACATCCGAGGTATCGATGGTGACCGAGAAAGGCTTGAAAGATTACCCCGATTTCAGCGGGTTCTATTGCCTCAAGGCCGCACTCACCGGACTGACCAAGCCGAAAGTAACACTTGAACTGCTTGAAAGAGGGTTGGCGCTCGATCCGGAAAACAGGGACTGTAAAAACCTGCTCTACAACATGCCAAGGTGACATATGGAGCCATCGCCGGCGGTTTTTCATATTTCTGATTGGAACCGGGAATTATTCATGGTTGCCACCTGCAACAGCGCTAAGGATTCAGGGCCGAATATGCCAGGAAAACAACTGATCCGGCGTACAGCCCGGCCATCCAATCGTCCGCCATTACACCAAGGCCGCCATTGACTTTTTTATCAATCAGGCCGCATGGAAAGGGCTTGGTTATGTCAAAAAATCTGAAAACGAGAAAAGCCGCAATCCAGGCCGGCAAAGAGGCAGGCACCAGGGACAGGGCGAGCAACATCCCTGACACTTCATCGATTACAATCTCACCGGAGTCATGGTTATTGAAAAGCTTGTCTGCTCTTGATGACGCCCAAAGTCCCACCAGCGTAACTACAGCCGTGCAAGCCAAAAGCCATTTCATGTGACCGATGAGAGGCAGTGCCAGAAGCATTGCCACAAGCGCCCCTGCCGTACCGGAAGCCACGGGTACAAAACCCACGCCGAAAAATGTTGAAAGCGTTAATGCAAGCCGGTCCAAAAGTCTTTTCAAAATTATCTTCTAAATCCTCTTGTTCCTCTTTTCCAGCCACAACAACAATGCCGGGAGCGGACCCATCGTTGCAAGAAATGTGATGGTCAAACCGATTACCGCCAGTTCCCCCATGGATCGAAGTCCCGGGTGGTCTGCAAAGAGTAAGCCGAAGAAGCCCAGTATGGTAGTAAAGAGGGACATTGTAACGGCTCCTCCGGTTGCACGAAGAGCAACGCCCAGCCCGCCTGGTCCCTCGCGGGAATAACGATGCACCAGGTGTACGCCGCTGTCCACGCCCATTCCCAGCATGGCTGGAATTATCAGCATGTTGTAAAAAGATATCTTTGTGTCGTCCAGCACGAGGATCGCGCTGGTAGTACATAGTGCCAACAACAAAGGCAGGGAGGCCAAACCGGCTTTTTTAAAATTCCTGAAATCGGCCAATAAGAAAAAGCTGATGAGCAGAAGAGCCATTAAGAGGACCTTTACACCGTCTGTCTTTATCAAGTGAAACATGTCTGCAAACACCTGGGCTTGGCTCAACGGACCGAGATCTCCCGGTCCGGTCCTTATCCTGGCCAGTTCATTGCTGAATTTCATGTCGTTCCTTGCATCCCAAAGCTCGACCGAAGGATAGATGAAAGTGAGAAAGTATTTGCCGGCCGTAAACCTGTCCAGTATTTGTTTCGGTAGGTCATCGAGGGTGAAGGGTTGCACATTCGTAAGTTTTTTCAACCTTTCGGCAGCCGTCCGAACGTCCTTGGAAAGGGATGAAACAGGCTCTTCTTCGAAAAAGTCGCTGATTTCCTCTATTATTTCCAGTCGCTTGCCCTGATGGGCCGGTAAAAAATCTGAAATGCCCACACAACTTTTAAAGGAGCTTTTTTCCCCGGATGATTTGTGTACAAGTTCACATGCATCCAGGACCCTTCTGGCGCCATCCAGTGTGACCGAGCTGATGACTGCGGGCATGATCGATAATTTGAGAACACTCATGTAATCATGCTGCAACATGATCGGAGCCCGGTTTTGGCTGCGAAGTTTCCTGAAGTCATACTGAAACCGCAAATTCGGAACCGACCAAAGCCCTATGATCCCAAGCAAGGCTGATGCAAGCAACCAGAACCGCCCTGCCCTTCTAGTGTTTCCCACGAATCTGGCTGCAGAAGCTTCGTCGACTACGGGTCTTTTCCTGGCCAGGAAGCCGGGACGGACTTTTTCTCCGATGATAAGCATGGGGGGCAACATGATTGCAAAAGAGAAGAAACAGATGAGAACACCGAGTCCGGCCAATGTTCCGAATTCGGAGAACCCCTTGAAGTCGGCCACGGAGATAGCAAAAAAGGCGGCAGCCGTGGTGATTGCCCCTGTAAAACCGGATCTGCCTGCATTACTCAGCGAAATATTGATGGCTCTGATTAGATTTGCTCCTTTTCTTCTTTCTTCGTCGTACCTGGCCAGCAGGTGTATGCCGAAATCTATACCCAGACCGAACAATATGGGGCCGATGAACCCGGAAACCGTATTCAGCCTTCCGAAAAGAAGAAAACTCAATCCAAGTGTAAGAGAGATACCGACAATCAGGGGAACGATGACGTACAGTATCGCTGCAAACCTTGAAAAATACATCACCACCGCCGCCAATATGGCGAGGGAGGACACCAGCGTGACTTTCTTCAAGTCCCTCATCAATGCACCGTGTTCGTCAAGCCTTGTCTTGTAACTTCCTCCTATTCTGAAACGAACAGCCGGATAGTCCGCCTTCACAATACCGATGACATGATTTATGGAACCAAGGAGCTTTGCATCATAACCGAGGTCGGTTGAAGATTTTTTGGGAGTGACAAGCACCACCTGTTTAAGGCCGTCTTTCGAAGCCAAGTATTGCCGCCCGAGGAGGTCCTTGGCCTTGCCGTATGCCTTGTTGATATCTTTATCGAGACCGCTTGCGTCTCCTTGCTTACCGTTTCCCTCATCTTCATCCTCGAGGTCGACGTACAATGGATTGGAAGCGAGAATCTTTTTTCTCTTCGCGTTTTCGAGACGGTCGAGTATATGTAATAGCTTTTTCTCATCAAGAAAGAGCAAGGCCCTTTTTTCGAAGAATTCCTTCGGCAACTTGTACTCGACTCTCTTGATCTCCTTTAACGCACGTAAATGAGTTACAAGTGTTGTACAGGCCCTGGTGATAATGTTCTTGTTTTTCCCATCAGCCAGAATGACCAGGGAGTCGACGTTTCCAAGGATCTTCATGCCCTGGTGAAAGTTTCTTACGCTCGGCGTGTTTTCGGGAAGCAAGGCGGCCATGTCCGCTTCCAGGTGCAAGCCAAGGGCCATGTACGACGAAATAAGAGTAACAAGGAATGCCGACACCAACACCAGGTAAGGCCTGCCTGCCAAGTGCCCGACCAGTTTCGCGACCAATTTGTTTTGTTTTATGGAATAATTGCCCAATCGCTTGTTTCCTGCCTGCTGGAAGCCTTGAAAAGCAGCCGGCAGGCTATTTCAAGGTCTTGGCTCCGCCCTGTCCGTGAAGTTTCGAAGATTGGAAGTCAACCACGTTGGAAGTCTTTTTTAATTCGCGAAACCTCAATTCACGATAGATGGCGACACCTCTAATGACAGCAGTAACAGACCCGAAAATGGCAATGACACCAATGCCGCCTACCGTCAAGTAGTGAACCGGATGGGATACGCCTGTTTCCACGAACAGCGAAACCATCGGGCTTAGTGCGCTCGTAATTCCGATGAAAAAAATCCGTTCACCCCTTTGCATTCCGCCTACCTTGCATTCCACGTTGAGGCTTTCTCCCCTGGCCCTTGTATAACTGACCATGTAGGTTGCAGCCAGGGCCACCATTACCAGGGCCATTACCCACGTGTTCCTGTAATAGACTGCAAGGCCGCCGAAAGTAGCAAGGTCGGCCAGCCTATCAAGTGTTGAATCAAGGAATGCTCCCTCGGTCGTTGTTCTGCCCACAGCCCTTGCAACCAGCCCGTCAATGATGTCGAATGAGCCGCCGATGATTATCAACCAACCGCCCAATCCCATGTGACCTGTCGCAAATGCAGGCGCGGAAGCCAGAGCAAAAAACAATCCCACCCATGTTATGGTGTCCGGACTGACATTCCATCGAACAGCCAGTTTCTCAATCGGACTGACAAGCCAGTACCAATACTCTATCAGGAGCCTTGTTACGAACCAGGTGTCGACTCTTGCCGCCTTGCTGTTTTTCGGATAACCCCTGAATGCAACCAGGATGGAAAAAAACATCAATGTAACAGCAGCAATCAGGGGTAATGCGACCATCGGACCTATTGATAGCCAGAATTCCAATCGACTATACACTCCACCACCTCCGGCAACCCCACGTGCACAAAATATAATACATAACAACAATTGTGTTCAAGGCCCGAAACAAATGCGGATTTTTGGCTCCAATGCTGTTTTCTTTTTCTATTTTGAGGATATCGGTTTGAACCCGAAAGTTTTTCATGGAATAGACCATGAAAGCTATTGAAAGCACTGAAACAATTATAATGGGCACCCTGAAGCGCACGACGATATCAGCCAGGATCTTCATTTTTCACACCTCGTGGTTACCACAACTGTATTGAAATGAATGACCCGTTTGGTCATTTGGTCACCTGTCGCATCAACATATCCAACCAGAATCAAAGCCTTATTCCTTTGCCGAACCCTGCCTGTGCCGTAATATCAGAGATGGATGTTTTCTTGAGGCTGTACTTGGCAAAGAGACTCTCGGCTGCTTCAAGTATCTTTTCGCCTTTGTCCTTGGCCATTGCAACCTCCGACCAAATAACCAAAATGGTCAATGGGTCGAATAACGTATACCGGTTTATTTGTCAAGCAAGGATTCCCGGTTGTGATAGCCGAATTGAAATGTCGGTAGGAAGGGGATTCGTCCCATACGGATTCAGGCTGTTCGCAACGATCCCCCTCGCCCGCTGTGCGGGAGAGGGGGACAAGAGGAGGTGAGGGCGGCGTAAAGCCGGCCTGGTCCAGGAGACAAAAATACAAATCGTTTGGATTGAGCATGGTGCGAGTGATCGGTATTTGCGCGTATGGATTTTTACTGATGCGAAACTTCCTGAAATGACAGCACGTTTTTGATGCCCTCAAAATCAACCTGGGTGGGGAGAGTCGGGGGGGGGAGAGTCGGGTGGGGAGAGTCCGACGGGTGGAGAGTCCGACCGAATAGCTTGTTTTACCGGTCCTGGACTCGCCTGTGCCGACATGATATATTTTTTTCAACTTGGCGTAAGACAGGAGATGCTTATGAGCCGCAACATGAATCTATGGTCACTTCTCTTTCTGGTTATGTTGCTCGTGGTTCCGGGTTGCAGTGACCAGGTAACCAGGAGTGGATCAGACACGGACACTGATACGGATACGGATACGGA
>JAADFL010000089.1 GCA_013152945.1 Deltaproteobacteria bacterium
TGAATCCGTATGGGACGAATCCCCTTCCTACTGACATTTTAATTCGGCTACCACACGTTGAAGAGATTGTGTTGACATGCCAAGGGCAGGGAATGATAATTCTATCTCAATTTGAAGAAATCATATCCATTTTCAAGCTTGTCGGAAATGACTACCCATCAACTGTCTCTATGCGATGGAATGAAGAAGACGGAGATTATGATATTCAAACGAACTAAAAGGGCTAACAAGGTGCTCGTTCGGACGCAAACTACGCTGCGCTTCGTTTGCGCCGTACAGCTTATTCGTTCGCAGGAGAAAATATGAAGAGACCAACTGAACAAGACCTCGCCCGACACTTTCTGGCCCACCGGAACACGGGATACTCAATCGCATACGTGTTGCGTCAGTCCAAGGGGCGCTATGCGCTTCACATCGGAATCCTCATTGCCTTCTTGGTCGGCTTCCAGGCCACCGACGATCTCTGGCTCAAGGGATTCTGCCTGTGGGCAATCGGCATGTTTTTCGGCGCACTTGTCCGTGACGCCGGTTGGCTTCGCCGGATCAAAATGTCTTGGCCGTTCACCCAGAAGATCACGAATTGGCGGAAGGTTGAGGCCATTGCAGAAGGAAGGGACTCTGCGGACCAAGCCGTGGACGGTACGGCTTAAAGGCTACCCGGCAAGGCACACGTTTGGTGGCATATTCATTAATTTTCGTCAAAATTAGACATTGAAAGTTGACAGATAGAAATGTTTGGATTAGACTAGTTTTAGACTAGTCGGATTGGAACAGGAGAATCATTATGGAAACAGTTGGTGCATACGAAGCAAAGACCCATCTCCCGAAGTTGCTTGAACGTGTAATCAAAGGAGAGCTGATAACCATTACAAAACATGGCGTACCAGTAGCCGTTTTGCAGCCGCCGCCACCTTTAAGAAAGACTGAACCCAAAAAGGTTATTGCCGAATTGCGGGAATTCCGTGAGAAACTTACGCTTAAAGGGCTATCTATCCGAGATATGATTGAAGAAGGAAGACGATAAATGAGCGATGATTTCGTTATTGACAATTCTGTAGTTATGACATGGTGTTTTAAAGATGAAGCAAGCCAATATGCTGATAATATTTTGGATAGGCTTGAGGTTTCCACTGGATTCGTTCCATCCATTTGGCCTTTAGAAGTTTGCAACGTACTACTGGTCGCTGAGCGCAGAAAGCGAATTGGTGAGGCGGACAGCACACGTTTCATTTCTTTACTTACCGAGCTTCCAATAATAGTCGAACAGGAACCACCGGAAAGGATGATCAAGGAAATTTTTGCATTAGCCCGTAAACACAAACTTTCAAGTTATGACGCCTCATATTTGGATCTCGCAATGAGGAAAGGATTACCCATAGCTACGCTTGATAAAAAATTGTTAACAGTCGCTAAACGATGTAAAATCCCAATCTTAAGCGGCAAATGACAAAAATCACCGAACAAAATAATGGAGCAGATGCCTAACGTGATGGCACTTTGCGATATGGTGGTTTCTTGAATTTAATCTGTTATATGGGATTGCTGCATACATCATTCGGCACTGCTCATTATTGCCATTCTCCTTTTAAAATATACGATTCAAACGAATAAATTTGTTGACTAATTTACGACACTATCATATAGTTTAATCATGGAAGATTTATTATACCAATATAATCCGTGGTGGGAAGACACGTTTAAAAATAGAGATGTGAAACCCCGTGAAAAATACCTGCATGAACTCAGAAAATATTTAAATTTCAAGCAAATAGTTATATTAACAGGTCTTCGCCGTGTTGGAAAAACAACTTTGATGAAGCTTATTATTGAAGAGCTTATAGCCAAGTATATTGATCCAAAATATGTCCTATACGTGAGCCTGGATGATTATTTACTACATAAAAACAATATCTTAGAGATTGTTAATGAATTTAGAAAAGTTCAAAAAATAGAGATAGAGGAGAAAATATTTCTATTCCTTGATGAGGTTACATACAAGAAAGATTTTCATATTCAGTTAAAAAATATTTACGATTCCCAGAACGCTAAAATATTTGTTGCTTCTTCCTCAGCATCAATGCTTAGTGACAAAAAAGCAAGTTTGACAGGCAGGGCTATAACACTTGAAATAAAGCCCCTCGACCTCCAAGAGTATCTATTTTTCAACGGTATTATTATCAAAAAGAGAGATAAACAATTATATAGATCATACTTTCTTGAATACTGTAAAGTTGGAGGGTTGCCAGAAAATGTCTTAAATCCAAACAGAGAATATTTAATGAATCTCGTGGATGATATTATTCAAAAAGACATAACAGCGTTCCATGCCATAAAAAATCACCAGATTGTGAGAGATTATTTCACCCTTTTGATGGAACGAAGCGGAAAACAGTTGAGTATCAATAAAATAAGTAAAATTCTTGGAATCTCACCTGACACCTCAAAAAGATATTTGAGTTTTTTTGAATCAACCTATCTTATTCACCTTCTTCCTCGTTGGGGAAAAACAAATCAAAAATTACTATCAGCTAAGAAAATATATGCCTCTGATCTTGGTATAAAGCATCTGTTTATCGGAGAAAGAGATCTTGGTAGCTATTTTGAAAATTATATTTATCTTTTGTTGAGAAACAAGAGAACGTTATATTATCTATATGAAAATATGATTGAGATTGATTTCATTACAGATGATGGAATATTGATTGAATCAAAGTTTTACGCAGAGCTAAATAAGAAGCAGGAAAAACTATTCAATGACTATCCTGCCAATAATAAAATTGTGGTTAACTCTGTAGAAAAACTGGAAGTGTTGGATAAGATATTAAGAGAACAATCGCATTAAAGGGAAGGTAAAACCTCGGCGGTTTTTCGAGCATCGTATCACGTACCAAGTTCGTGGGTTTATCAAAAACTACTGTCGCGCACTCTTGTCGTCCCTTATGCGTACCGTTAACCCCACATGGAATAAATAAATCATGGCAATTTCATTCAGTGATATAGAAGATGCATTCTTTTTTGTCAGTATGGACGAAGTGTTCGTGCATAATGCTTACATATGCAAAGAAACTGGGGAAATATTCTATACTTTCGAAATGGATGATTCAGATGAACTTCCAGAAGATATTGACGATCCAGAGAAATATATAGCCATTCCTCAAGAAAAGGAACTTAACCTTGGGAAAGCTCTGGTTATTGAATTCACATCAAAGTATTTATCAGAAGAGCTTGACAAGGTTTACTCAATCTTTCGTCATAAGGGTGCATACTCAAGATACAAAGATCTTCTTGAAAGAAAGGGTGCTCTTAAAGATTGGTACAGATTTGAAAAGGAACAGCGGGAACTGGCACTTAAAAAATGGTGCAGTGAAAACGATATTGAAATAAAGGGTTAACAACCTGCTGCAAGGGATCTCCAGGGGCTGCGGGCGCCCAACCCCACCGAGGTTGAAATCATAGGCATTGAAAAGCGCTGTTATACCCGGTCCCTAAAAACCATCCAAAGGAAGGGTACAAGCTAATTGGGAGTATGCTCCATGATCAACCAACTCTGCCTGCTGTCCAGAGATTGGTGATGGCTCTTAAGCCGGCGATAAAAATCAGGGGATTCAATACCAGGTGCGACCTGTCATGGCTTACAAGCAAGCCGTTTCGTTGGCGTTGCTTGTTTTCAGCGGCTTATCTATTTAGAGGTACGAGGTTTTTCAGGATGGTTATAATCAACCTCGGTAGGGAAAAGCCCCCGCCAATCAAACTCTCACAATTGCAGAAGCAACTACTCGGTCTTCTCGTAATGGACCTGTCAGCCTACGCCTAATGGACCCAACTCTGGTGGCCAATATTCCCAAAATCACTTCTGAGAAGTGCGGAATATATGATAAAAGAGCAAAGAAATGCTGCTTTTTATTAATCATGTCATTTCTCACTTCCTTACGTGATAAAAAAGTGATTCAATAATAGTTAATGATATATCAAAAAAGGCTGGAGAGGAAATGCCACGAGTCCAAATAGATATCGATGATAAAAAGGTTATTTACTTTTGGTTTTAATTTTATTGGCTTTTATCTCATTTTTAATAACAGATGGTATCACTTTGACTAAGAGTTCACTCATTACATTGTTTATCTTTATTTTTATTTTCTTGATATGTGTTTATTTAATAAAAAGGTACGGGAAATTAGAGAAGTCAAAATTGTTTGCTTTTTTATTAATTAATATGCTTTTTTCTAGTTTATTATTACCAAATAAATTATATGCGCGAGAAAAAAATAAACTTCATGAACTCGATCTTGTGGAGGCAAATGGCGGTGACTATATAGATTATTTCTCAACTGATATAAAAGATTTTTATCATCCCAAAAAATCATCGCGGTATCCCTCTGCGAATCTATTCGATGGTTCGTTCAATACCTGCTGGGTGGCTGGTAATTCAAAAACAGGTAAAAGCAACTTCCTTTATGTTAAATTACCCGAAAAAATTGAACTCAATAAAATTATACTCAATATTTTTCCGGGTTATGGGAAAAGCAGAATACTTTATTATAAAAATTGCCGGCCCAAAAAACTGAAAGTATCAATTTATGCAGCAATAAAGCCCGATGGATATGCAACAGAAGTTTCTGATAGGTTTTTAGTTAAAAAATATTCATTAGAAAAGTATCTTGAATTAAAAGACAGCTTTGGAATACAATCTTTTCCGTTGAATTTAGATAAAAATAATCTGCTTGATTTTCAAAAAGCAACAGAGAATGAATACAAATTATCTATGCATGATAAAAATGAATATATGTTAAAATTCACCTCTGTATTTATTTTGAAAATAGAAATAAAAGATGTATATAAAGGTAAACAATATGATGATATATGTATTTCGGAAATTTTTTTTAACAACCGATTTATCACACCGTATCCGCTAAAATATAGAGAAGCAAAGAGGGTTTATATTAAAAATGGCAACACATTGGTTGCAGACTATATTAACGAACAAGGGGTGATTATTTTCAAAGATTTAAGCTCGATTTTTACAATGGTTGATTGGATCGCAAACGGAAATTATGCTGTTTTACATTATGTTACGAATGATGCAGGCGGAATTGGTACGCGAGTGGAAGAACAATATCACTTAGTCGATTTAAAAAACAGAAAGATAGTTGATAATGAATTTTATACTTACACGGGCGTTTCTATAATGTTTCAGGTGCTTGAAAAAGATAAATATGGAAGAATTTATATAGGCAATGATAAAAACAAAATTGAATTAAAATAGAATACTACTGCCTGAGAAGGCAGAAACGTAAGGAAGCAAAACAAAAGCGATTGACAGGTTCCAGACACTGCTGTGCGTTTTCTTCCGGTTCGAACGTGCCGGCCTGTATTCCGGTATCTACAGCATCATGAATAACGAGCGCGGCGTGGTCGGGAACTTCATCACGCAGGATCTACCCAAAGCCATCGCCGAAGAGCGGGAGCGATGGGTAATAGCCGGTCGGTCCCAGGGTGCCGGCGCAGCCTAAACATCCCCACTTAAGATCCACCTTGGTTAAGTCGCCTTATTGCAGAATTAAGTGAAAGGTCATGAGCCGATGACTTCGAATTGTTCCAGGTGAAACTCGGGATGGTGTTCAACAGCCACCCGCTTTCCATAGCTTTTTTCCAACTCGGTTATGCCCGGGCTTTCCTGGTCGCAAAGCAAATCAGCCACATCAGGATGCGCTTTAACCAGAAGATCGACTCCAGGGAAATTGTTCGCCTCTCTCTTGATTTCCCTGAAAATCTCATAACAGACCGTAATCGGATCCTTGACAAATCCCTTGCCCTCACAATACGGGCACGGGCTGCAAAGTGTTCGCCCAAGTGATTCGCGAACACGCTTGCGGGTCATTTCCACGAGGCCGAGTTCCGATATCTTTAGAATATTTGTCTTTGCCCTATCCCTATTCAATGCTTCTGCCAGTGCACTGAATACCTTCTGCCTGTTCGTTTCACGATCCATGTCGATGAAATCGATTATGATAATTCCACCAATATTTCTTAGACGTAACTGAAAGACTATTTCCTTTACAGCCTCCAGGTTGGTCTTGAGGATTGTATCTTCCAGGCTCCTCTTTCCAACGAATCTGCCTGTATTGACATCTATGGCGGTCAAAGCTTCTGCCTGGTCTATTACAATGTACCCCCCACTTCTGAGCCATACACGCCTGTTGAGCGCACGGGAAATTTCCACTTCCACGCCGAAATAATCGAAAATGGGCTCATCTCCCTTGTATTGTTTCAACCCCCTGGACTGCCTCGGCATGAATTGGCTGATGAACTCCATCATAGCCGAGTACTCGGATGAACTATCAACCCATATTTCCGAGACCTCGGCAGTGAAAAGGTCTCTTACGCTTCTTAAGGCTAAATTCAAGTCACTATACAACATGGTAGGCGCACTCGCCCTCTTGCTGCGTTTCAATATTTCTTTCCAGAGCTTGAGCAGGAAGTCCATGTCTGCTTTGATCTTGGTCCTCGAGACTTTCTCGGCAGCAGTCCGAACGATAGCTCCAATACCCTGGGGCTTCATGGACTCCAACATGTCTTTCAAGCGCTTGCGTTCCTTTTCGTCTTCTATCCTTCTTGAAACACCGACGTGATCCACTGTAGGCATCAGTACCAGGTGCCTGCCCGGCAAAGATAGGTGAGTCGTGATCCTGGCGCCCTTTGTGCCCAGAGGGTCCTTTGCCACTTGAACTATTACTTCCTGGCCCTCTACCAGCAACTCATTGATCTTGGCCGATTCCCTGGCTTCCGATATAACCGGAATTTCATCGGCCATGTCCAGGAAACCTGTTGCGTCGGAGTATTCCTCGATCGCCTGTAGATAGTGTTCCAGCCTGCCCCTTGCCTCAAATACATCATCCACGTACAGGAAGGCGGCCTTATCGAGGCCGATGTCAACGAAGGCCGCCTGCATGCCCGGCAGAACCCTGACAACCACGCCCTTATAGATATTGCCCACGAAACCCAAGTCTTTCTTGCGCTCGATGTACAATTCGGTGACCATGTCATTTTCCATGAGGGCCACCCTTGTTTCCTGGGAAGTGGAATTTATGACCAGCCGGTTAGCCATGGTCGGTCCCCTGTAAATCGTCAACGCGGGATGTTCCGGACGCTTTGAGTACGGATCCGGTCTTCTCCACTTCAACCAAGTGTATCTTGTCACGAGGAATACCAAAAATCGCCTGTAATATTTCAGACAACCTGGGGGTTCCATCCTTGGATACATTGACCATGATCCGCACTCTTGAATCCGGTAGTTCTTGTATTTTTGCGATATTTTTCTTCAAATCCATTCTCTTCAACTTACCGGATTTGGATAATCTTTCCACACCAAGCGATTTTAAACAAGTAAACTGTTTTATCTTATCATCAACCTGGGATGGATCCAGAACTGGTGAAAGATCGGCCTCGAAGATAATCTCCTGCAACATAGAAGCACAAGATCGAGAAGCATCGGCCAGTCGCACAAGAGAAACAAGGGATATTCCCGGCGGCAACACACCGGCCAGGGAAGCCTTTATGGCGTCTAAAGACACCGGGCCCGACAATTCGACATCCATTTTCTCCGACCTGCTCTCCATGCCGACAGGCTTGGCCCATTCAAAAGACAACTTGGGATGAGGATGAAATCCCCTCGAATAGGCAAGAGGCCAACCTGCCCTTCGCAGCGACCTGATAAGGACGGAGCGAAATTCCAGGTGCGACAGCATTGCTGCCGGACCCGAGATGTCGAGTTCCGCCCTAAATTTATTGCGAATGGGCGACTCCATGAAAGATCGCTTGGGTGTTCTGTCGCCCTGGCAGTTCTCGACAACTATAGGCATGATTTTTTCAAAATCGCACACACCGCAGCTCTGGCATTCACCTGTCAGCGAGCAGTCCGGCGTCATTTCCTGCCTGGCCGCGGCCTTGCGCTCGGAATTGAGAAAATCCATGGATACGCCGCAGGATAGATGCTCCCATGGCAAGGGCGTATCCGGTTTCAATGAATCGATTGCTTCCTTGTACAAATCCAAACCCGCATCCATGAATGCTTTACGCCATGTGTTGAAATCGAAATTCTCCGACCACGAATCAAGATAACACCCTGCCCTTGCTGCATTCAGCAGAGCCTGCGCGATCCTGCGATCCCCCCTGCCCAGGGCCGCCTCCAACATGGACAGTTTTGGATCGTGCCACCTTATCTTCCTCCGGGAACTCTTCAACCTGTCAGCAAGGTAATGAAAGCGCCTCATGGCAACGGTTGATTCCAGCATTCCCTGCCACTGGAAAGGGGTATGAGCCTTTGGAACCATTGAGGCCACGGATACGTGGATATCCATCCTTCCGCCCATCTTGGCTTGCTTGGAACATTCCATGACAAGGTCGGCCATCTCCTCGATATCTGCTTCTTCCTCGTACGGAAGGCCGGCCATGAAGTATAATTTCAAGCTTCTCCATCCTGCCGCAGCCACAGACCTGACGGTTCGCAACACATCGTCCCTGCTGTGTGCCTTGTTGATGATCCTTCGCAAGCGATCGGATCCGGCTTCCGGTGCAATAGTGAACCCCGTCTTCCTGGCGGATGCAATCATCGAAGCCAAATCAGGTTTTAAGGTCTCTACCCTCAAGGACGGAAGAGAAATACCGACAGGTGGACCAGGCATTCGAAATAGATCCGTCAAGATATCCCCCAGGCAGGGATGGTCTCCTGCAGACAAGGAAAGCAGGCCCAGTTCCTCGTGGCCTGTAAGCCTGATGGCATCCCCGGCCAACTCAACGATCTTTGTCCTTGAACGCTGCCTTGTCGGACGAAAAATCATTCCAGCATGGCAAAAGCGGCATCCCCTGGTGCATCCTCTTTGTATCTCCACCGCGATACGATCGTGTACCGCCTTGATGTTGGGTAATATTTGTACTTTTGGAAAAGGAGAATTCTCCAGATCGGCAACTATTCGTTTCTCTACGACCCGGGGAGCGCCCGCCCCTGGAACAGGCACTACAATACTCTTGTCACCTATGGTTTCAGAGCCGTACAGAGAAGGCACATAGACACCATCGATATGGGCAAGGGCCAGATGCAAATCATTCCTGGGCACCATGGCCGGGTTGCCAAGTTTCAACAGACTCTCTGTTATTTCCACCAACACGTCTTCGCCGTCACCAAGAACAACTGCATCAAGAAAAGGCGCCAACGGCTCCGGATTGAAAGCACATGGCCCACCCGCGATTACCAATGGGGCTCCCATGCCCCGGTCTTCTGTTTCCAGGGGCACATTGCCCAGGGACAGCATCTGCAACAGAGTCACATAACTTGCCTCGTACTGGAGGCTTACACCAATTAGATGGAACCGGGACAATGGGCGGCCCGTCTCCAATGAAGACAACTCAAGGGATTCCTCGATCATTGCCTTTCTCATGTCCGGCCACGGCGCATATACCCTTTCGACTGATACATCCTCTTTATGACTTAGGATATTGTACAGTATCTTGAGGCCCAGATAACTCTCGGCCACTTCGTATACGTCGGGAAACAGCAATGCAGTCTTCAAAGTTGCATCGGGTTTGACCACTTGACCGAACTCACCACCCAAGTATCGCCCCGGCCTCTGTACCCGGCGGACGATGTTTTTCAGATTCAGACTCATGAAGTGGTTTCCCTTGCTACAGCCTGATAGTCTGCCATGATTCCGGCTTGGGTTCTGCGTTTGCCTTTTCTCTGTATTCCTCGAAGCCTTTGCGTCCAATCAGTCCCCATGTATATTGCTTTATCTTTTCAACCGCAGGTTGATCAAACGGATTAATCCCGTACAGGCCGCCGGCAATGGCCGTGCTGGCCTCCAGCAACATAAACAATGCCCCAAGCGGCCTTGCCGCCAGTACCGGCAATTCTATTTCTATTGAAGGTCTGCCAGAATCTTCAAGGGCCAATGCAGTGGCTTTTTTTTCTATTCTAAGAAGTCTGGAAAAAGATTCGCCTCCAAGGGTTTCAAACAATGGCTCGCCCGGAAATGAAGGTATTTCAACATCACTATTCAAACTCCTTGAAGTCAAGAATACCAGTACCTTGTCTTTTGGCCCTTCGAGGCACAACTGGAGCATTGAGTGCTGGTCGGGCGTGCCCAGTGCAGCAATTGGAGTAGGGCCGACTGTCACATCTTTGCCTTCCACAGAGGTCGTCTTGCCCAGGGATTCGGCCCAAAGTTGTCTCTGCCACCTGCAAACGGATTCCATTGCGTCGCTGTACGACATGAAGACGTGGATATGAGCGCCCTTCTTCCTGTCCAACAAGTAAAGAGTCGAGGCCAACAAGGCAGCAGGGTTGGACCGGACATCGTCATTCCAGCAAGCCTTTTCCATTTCAGACGCGCCTTGCATCAACATCTCGATATCCGTCCCTGCAACTGCGGCTGGGAAAAGTCCAACAGGCGAGAAAATCGAGTACCTGCCGCCAACATTTGGCGGAACGTCCAGCGTTGAGTATCCCTTTTTCCCGGCGATATCTCTTAATGCGCCGTTTTCCGGGTCCGTAGTTATCACGATATGTTCACTGGAATTATTACCGAGCAGCAACTCGAGTTTGTCACGTATTACCAAAAATTGTGCAAGTGTTTCCACAGTCGAACCGGACTTGGAAATTACATTGAATGCCGTCCTGGAGAGCGGAAGTATATCCAGCAGGTCTGAAATACTGTCCGGATCAACGTTGTCGAGGAAGAAGACTCTGGGCCTCCGGCCCCTCTTTTCGGGTGGACGCAGATTTGAAAGGCCTGAACTCAAACAACGAACAAGGGCCCTTGGGCCCAAGCTCGATCCGCCTATTCCGAGTACTACGAGATTATCGAACCTCCCGCTGATACTGGATGCCATCTGCAAGGTTTTTTGAATGATTTCATCGTCACCGGGCAGCCCGTAGAAATCCACTACGCCGACTTCCCTTTCTCCGGCAAGCTTGGCCATTACATCGCTGATCCTTGGTGCCAAGGTGTCAATATCCTGCTTGTTGAGCCCGTTTTCTCCAATGTGGCTTGAGTAGGCCCGGGAAACATCCAAGACCAAGCCTATCGGGTTTATCTCCTCCATAGCTCACCTCCAAGATTTTTCCGGCATTCGGCCGGGGTGTTTGTAACTAGCTTGCATCACGGTTCTATGTCAAGGTGTAGGAAAATGCCAAGAAATACCGATTTCAACTCCCTGCACTATCCTTCAAGTCGAAATACATGTACAAGTACGGTTCTTCGCTCCCGCGAACTTCGAAGGATTTGTAGAGCATCTCCGAAGGAGAAGCCAATATCCAAGGTAGTACGGTTTCCATGTTTCTGGATATCAGCCTTGAAATCAAATATTCCAACCCTTTTTCTGCATTCTTCTGACTGGTTTTTTCAGAAAACATTTCGTTGAACAAAGGGGAATCATGTACAAAGCCGCTGCATTCCATCGATGCAGCCGGTCCATCTTCTCCTTGAATGAACTTCAATGTCAATTTCATACTCATCGAGCCGCCACTCAAGCGCACAAATGCATCATCCATCAAAAAATACAAATCCGCCGATAAACCGCTCAAATCTATCATCAATGATTCACCTGTAAAATACAATGACGGCTCCAGTTTCGGCCTCAATCTAAGCAATAGGGGCGCTTTGGGTGCAAGTTCTTCCAAACCGGGAAACCATTTTTCCAGATCATTGGTCGTCGGTCCGTTCAGAAGTGACGTACTATATAAATCAATGTCCAGAAGTCCGCTATTAAAAGCCGAGTCGAACAATTGTTCTATTACTGATTTTCTAAAGGCTATCGCATAGTCATAGCTGTCACCTTCCGGGTCCAAGTCCGGAAACGACGGAGGAGAATCGGCAGGTATCGGCCCTGGGGTTCCCTTGAGCCACAATGGGGCTTCAAGAACCAATCCTTTTGAAGTCACTTCCAGGTTGGACTCACCAAGTGAAGCCCCCATTTCCAAGGCAGGTTTACCTACAGGTGGTATGGACGAATCAATCTTGAAATACGAGTACGGTGATATGTCCAATCCCAGGTAAGTATCGCCGAGCTGGGTCAATCGGGGAGGAAATTCCTTAACAGCATCTATGCAGGCCCTGGAAAACACCTTTGTCAATTCCTGCTTCAAGATATCTGCATGCTCGAAACCACAATCGTTCCCAAGATTGACCGATACTTGTCCAATACCTCCATTTGCATCAGCAACTATGAAAGAAGGCCCGTTCGCCCCTCCGGTTGGATCGAGGTCCACCAGAGACGAAACATCTTGCACATTCACCTCAACATCCTTGCATACGCTGACCAGTGCGCCGGAATCATACTGTGTTACGATAAGAGTAAATCTTACCGGTTTGAATTGGAGAATGAATTCAACTGTACCATCTTCTTGTGAAAAATCAGCGGACAGGCTTTCGGGCTGCATGTTTGCAACTGCTCTGGAATATTTGTAGTAGATCTTTCCATCCACGTCTATTGTTCCAGGTTCTACAATTGCTTCGAATGTCATGTCGATCCGATCCAGTATCGTCTTGGTCCTGTTATCCAGACCGGATTTGGTCAACAGTGTGACAACCCCCTTTTCCGCGCCCTTGGACGGCTTACCCGCGTATTGCCGATAATCACAACCCGGTGAGCATCCTCCCGTTACGGACATGGCCAGACTGATTGCCGCTATTTTTGAAACCAACTGCTTCATGGGTTGTTCCATTGCAGTAACTGCATGGTTCCCGCCAGCTTGTTGTTTTTACCGGTGCCTGGCAGGTAATGGCAAATATAAACCGCACCACTATCTCCCACCATGATATCGGTCCAAAAGCCTGCCGATACCTGTATTGCTCCGCCGGGAGCCTGTGTATGCCAGCCCTTGCCGTCCTTGAATGCAACCAGCAGGTCCAGGTTGGTTGAATCCTGGTATGCCACCACCGGCCTTTGATTCCGGTCAAAAGCCAGTGATGCAAATTGCCCCTTGCTGGTATTACCGTTGCCCGAATCTATGGTCTCGACAGCAGCCTTGCCGTCCGGACCCGGACGTGCAAAGAGCAATGATCCCTCTGTGGCATCGAAATATGCTATTCCAAAATCACCTGCGGTCGATACTGCAGCTGAACACCATCGCCCCACATCATGCTTCACCTCTTGGCCTGAAAGCGCTGATACCCTTTTACCATCATCCACCACAATCGAGCCGAAGCCGTTCACGCCCTGAGCCGCCAGTTTCAAAACTCTTTCCTTTAAATCATAATATGCTATCCGTAATCCCCCTTGCGGCATCACGATCAAGGATGCGTATTCTCCGGAACCATCGATATCCACCACCTGGACCTTCCACGTGCTCCCTTGTTTCCAGGCCAACCGGAGTTGCATGGCCGTCCCATGGCCTGCCGCGTAAGCAATCAATGGCCGGCCCGCTGTATCCAGGGCGATAGATGAATAACGGCCCGCATCGTCTTTATGGTCGACCACTTGTATCTTCCATCCTTGAAGGTCATGGACAGCGTACCTCAAGGATTGGCTTTGCGCGTCATAATAGGAAAGGTGCAAAGAGCCGTCCTTGCCAACAGCCAGGTCGGCGTACCTCCCAACATCCGGATCCGATCCAGCCGAACTTGGCGCTCCATCTATAGATGTAAGAACCGGGGGCTTATCCGGATCAGAGAAGGAAAGCAGTTCAAGGTCTCCAAAGTCGGCCGAGTACGTCGCTGCAAATATGGTTCCTGATTTATCCATTCCCAGGCTGCAATACCGTCCGATGTCATTCGGCGGTTCGGGCCTGGACAACGGGATACAGGCACCTGTTTCCTGGTTGCACCTCGTACCAGGCGGACAATGATCCGGCCCTTGGCATCGTGAAGGTGTCGAACCTGGCATATTGCATGACAAAAGCAGGCTCGACCAAACAAAGGAAAACCACAATATCGCGATGCGGGTCGAATATGAACCTGCCATGAGTTTCCTTGGTAGACTTGCTATTTCTTGACTATCTTGAATGTACTTGAATACGGGTCAGTCTTGAGATTGTAAACAAAAGAACCGACCAGTAGTCCTTCCGGTGCCAGAACCTGTCCGACATAGAACCCCCAAGCCCCTGTGAACAACTCGGGTGAATCCGGGTCCCAAGCCGGGTCTTTCAAAACATTCAATGAAAATGCATCTCCATCAGGAGCAAGCACGGCTTGGCGCAACTCGTGACTCGTCGAATCACCGTATGCCACCCACAAGGCACCGCTTTTATCGAAGTCAGGGGAAGCATCACCGTTGATCCTGTTGACTGATATTACGTTTCCATCCTTGTCCTTTCTGAAGCCGTCATCCACTACTTTTACAACAGCTTGAGTCATATCCAAGTACAGCAGGTCATCCAGATCGGCATCCACATAAAGAACGTGCATGCCTCCGGACCCGTCCATTACGAGTCTGCAGAATCTTCCCACGTCGCCCGTATCGTTTCCATCCTTGTCTTCCCCATCCAGGAGGGTCGTCTGGAATGCACCTGAAACAAATTTTGTCAACATAAGGTTACCCGTGCCCACGTACCCGCCTTGATCCGGATCGTATGAATCCCTGTCATAGTAGACAATGTTCGGCGCACCGTCCTGATCAAAAGCCAGGTCGGCGAAGAGTCCCGAACCATGCGGCAAATCCACGAGCGAAGGCGCCTGCACCGTGTCGCGGCAATTACCGTTGTCACAGGCCTGCCCTTTTGCACAGGCCGGGTCACAGTCATCCGTAACAGGCTTGCATGTTGCCTCTCCCTTGAACAAGACCTCCTGATCACCACATTCCGGAATCACGGGCGCCTTATCTCCCTGGTAGACATTCCAATCCCCGGCTCCGGCCGGATCCGGCCCGGCCGCCACCGCCAAGCGCAGGCCAGAGTTTCCATCCTGGTCTGACGCAGCCATGTACGCAATGAGAGGCGCGCCTGTGCCGGGATCGAGCGCAATTGATGTGTATAACCCTACATCCCCGGTGGAATCTACAGTGTACGTGGTCCAGCCGCTGTCCTGCGCCACACACTGGCCATTGGAGCATACCTGGAACGGATAGCAGCCGGGGTCACTACAGTCGTCGGTCGGATCAATGCAAGCTCCTGCAACGCAAGCCTGGCCTTCTTGACATCCTCCACACGGTTCATTGTACACGGCGTACTTCAAATCTTTGTTTGTTGCATCATAGTAGGCCACATGAATTACCCCTGCCTGGTCAACCGCAACAGAGGTGTACAGGCCGACATCGTCTCCGGGATCCTCGATACCTTTTCTCGGGCCTGCCGGATCTGCACTGATATTCGAGTAATCATCCAAAAGGGCCGGCACACCGTCAACGAATTCCCAGGTTAAAGAATCATAGGCCCCGGTTCCAACCATGAGATCGCCGTAGGTCTCGTTGTATGCCGTCACCACCACCTTATCCTCTCCCAGCGAGGCCATATCGGCGAACCTTCCATAGTAACCGGTTGCAAGCGGCGGCAAAGCCGTACAGGCACACTCCTCTCCGTCCATTTCACATGTATCTTCATTTATCTGGCCTTCCGAGATTACATCCAGGATATAACCGGGTCTACATGTTAACCCTTCACAAGCATCGGGCACAGCCATGCATTCATCGGTCTTCCTGCAACAAAACTTTCCATCAGGGCAGGCGCCGCCGCATGGTTCACTGCACACGCACTGGCCGGTTCCCGTGTCGCAAACAGCCGGGTAATCCGGGTCCGGACACGAAAGATGCAACGGACTCCCCGGCTCCTGGCAATCCGCATCGGTAGAGCAACGCCTGTACTTGCACTTGCCCTGGTCGCAATACTGGTCCTCTCCGCAGTCCTCGTCCTTGAAACAATCCGGCGGCAAACAGATCCTGCTTCTCTTGTCACAGAAATAAAGATCCGGGCAGTCTTGGTCCGAGGCGCATATCTTGTAACATTTATCGCTTACACAAGCGAAGCCGTCACAGCATGGATTGCCCTTGTCATCACAGGCATCGTTGAGGACCCCGCATTCTCCTGTTCCCGTGTCAGTGTCGGTATCTGTATCCACGTCCGTGTCCGTGTCGCCTGCATGGTGACTAGGACTCGAGTCGGAACAAGAAACAAGTCCGGTCGAGAAAACACCCAGTAAGGCCAGGAGACTCAAAAGCTTCAAATACTTCGACACCGAGCCCTTCCTCGATACCAGTAAGGAGAGCATTACCGCCAGGAAAGCAAAGAGCATGCCACCCGGCATGTTGTCGCCGTTCACTGCGGAACAGCCGGAAGCGGGTGCTGTGCTGTTTTTCAACTTCAGGATTTTGGTGGCGGTATTCCCGGCCGGGTCTGTTGCTCTGGCACTTACCACGAGCAAGCCCTTGGGCAGCTTGTCAAGTTCGAGCTTCGAACCCCTGGTCCAGTCAACGAGTGTGTTTTTATCCTTCGTGACCTTGTAATATACTTGTACTTGGTCCGGCTTGTATACACCATCCCTGGCTAAAACACGAAGTACGTCGCCGTCTCTCGCAAACTTGAGCATTGGAGGCATGGAGTCCACTGTGAATTCGACCTTTGCCGGCGACGGATCCAAGGTCCTGTAATCACCTTCGAGCCTGGCTCTGACCTCGATCACGTGTTTTCCCTGGAGTAACAGCCTGGGACTTCTTACCCTGACAGTGGTCGCCGGTGAGAATGCGGACCAGAGGCTGTCGTCCACCTTGTACGAGTACTCGAGCCTTCCCTTACCTGCAGGCGGTTTTGAACCGGACAGGTTGAGTACCACCTGCGGTTCCTCCAGGCCTGGCCTGAATCGTTTCAGAAGCGGGTAGCGCGGGATGTTCAACTTTGCTATGACCGCCTTTGTGTCTACTGCAGGAGGAAGCGGATTTTGCGCCAGATCCAGGCTTCCGAAGATTGCAAATGCGGACCATTTTTTCTGGCCCGGGTTGTCCGGATCGTCGATCTCCAATTCCGGTCTGATAGTCTTGATTTGAAGCTTAAAGCCCTGGAAGGCCGGTATCTGTATGGGGTTTAGATTTTGCATGAGCATAGGTAGAGCCATGTCGATCAACTGGGGCAACAAATTGGCCAGGGCGTCCGTGTTTTCCGCCACCAATTCACCGTTCGACGCCTGCGTGTTTTCCAAGTCGATGCTTCCTATTACAGGTTGCACGGTGTTGTCGGGCAGGAATTCAAGGTTCAATCCTATGGACATGTCGAACTGCACCCTGAACAACCTGGTGAAACGCTGGTCAACCATGGCATAAAAATCCATGGCCATGTCTTTCATAATAATGGTCAAAAGCGGATCTTCGATAACCTTCTGACCGTCCTTGTTGAGGCAGAACCCGCTTGCGTCATCACACGTCGAGCCATCCGGACATGCATCACACTTGTAGTAAGAACCTTCTCCGATTTTTATATCTCCAGGGGCTCTCGGGTTCAGGGCCAAGGCCATGGGAGCATTCTTGCCCATGGTCAAGGTATTCAAAGACGGCAGGAGCAGTCCGAACAGGTTGGTGGATATCATGTCGGACAAATCACTTCCAATGGAGATATTCAGCGCCCCTGATTCGTATATTGCGAACATGGCCTTGTCGAGGAATTCTTCGGATACACCGACACCGAACATGTACGGGTCACCGTCCAATTCATTGCCGAAGTCAATCCGTTGCGCTGGCGGATCATCCGGAGGATCCGCAGGAGGCGCGAGAATCGAGCGTTCAGGCGCCATGATTCCGGTCATGATGCCGAGACTCAATCCGTCGTCAACAACCTCGGCATAACCCCCGGCATAAAGCCAGAGCCAAAGTTTTGCAGACAATCCGGGAGCCACCGACGAAAGCATGGCTCCGATGTCAGCTTCTCCCTCGGCACCGAGCGGAAGCGGAACGCATTTGTCCCCAACCATGCAGGTTCCGTTGTCACACGTGGCACCACTGCCTGACGGGCAGTCCGCGGCAGTGTTGCACTGGGCGCACATCATGCTTGCCATTGCGTTGCTGACAGCGTCTTTTATTGAACCTGCCGCATAGTTTTTCAACACCCCTTCGAGCAACGGGAATATCCACTCCAATACTATTCCCAAGCCCGAGCAGTCCTTGAGCCCTATCTGCACGTTGTTCAAGTCAAACACGGGATCACCCATGTCCAGGGACAACAAGCCAGTATTCGGATCGATGTTCAAGTTTATATCCATGGTTGCAGGAAAGTTGTCAGAGTCCAGGGTCACCTTGCATTTCGTCCAACCAATACAGGCGTTGAAAGCCATGGGCGCGATCTTTATAGGTATTTGCTGGTGCAGGTTTGTGAGAACTATGGTGACCTTGATATGGTTGGGGGGCGCGAGCTGCAGGCTCACATCCCCGATATCCACCGTGACATTGCATAGTTGTTGGTCGTATGTGCAAAGCTCATAACAAGCGCCGCCTCCCAGTGCCAAATTGGCCTTGCCTGTCGTGGCCGGGATAGGGAAGCTCAGCCCGTCCGGGAGGAAACTCGCGATGATCTCTGCAAAGTGGTCCTCCACGAATGCAAAGCCATTGGAAGTCAGCCTCATCTGCACCGAATTGCCTGACTTGTCCTTTTGATCATCAGGAAAGCCGCCGGGTATTGCCGCACACCCTGTTCCTCCGCTGCCGCCTCCACACCCCAGATCACAGCTCATTCCGGATCCGTTACAGCCGATTGCCCTCGGCAAGAGCAAACCGACAGCAGCAGAAAGGGCAAGCCACCTTGTCCAGTTTTTTCGGTTCATTCCCATTCCCTCCAGAGGACCAGGCATTTCCTGATCCAGGCATGACTGAAGCTCGTATAAGAGACTATTGTCATTTCTGTACTATTAGTCTCTTATTTCATGAAAATTTTAGTTTTTTTCGACAAATAGGTCAAGCCGGCAAAAACGGCACCATGATTATGGTAACCAAGGCTCCTTTCCCTTTTCTATAAACTTCCGCGCTGATTTTCATGCGTAATTTTCATGCGCAATTTTCAGGCGTACAATGTATGCAGCAGTTTGCCTGCTTGACCAGGCAATAGCGACCTCCAGGGCTTTTCCAGAATTCCTGAAAAGAAGAGAGAATCATCCCTTGTACAGCCCGGACATTTGAGGGTCGCGCCATAGCGCTCCTTGTGCCCCGCCTCCAGTATTTGTACAAGAGGGCGATCCCTGACATTACCTATTGGAACCGGAAAGGACACACATGCGGAAACAGTTCCTTCCGGCATGAGGCCGATATGTAAATGTTTTTCCGGAAAGCAACTGGCATGGCCCTGCCTGCGCAGGTTGAGCAAATGTTCAAAAAATTCCTTTTCCTGCAGGATGAATCCGGGTGATTCTTCCTTTATTTGAATGAGCTGCTCCAAGGCTGCAGGCAAGGTGCTCTCTTCGGGTCTGTATTTAGGTATCAAGTTTTCTTTCAAGCACACCTGGTCAACTCCCATACCACGCAGCATGCTCACGAATTTTGGCATGTCAGCTATGTTCAAGTGGTTCAATATCGTACTGACGCAAACCCTGGTGTGCCTCCTCTTGGAAAGAAGGTGCCTCAAGGTACGCATGGCCCGATCCCATGCGCCGCTCCCCCGCATCGCATCGTTTGCATCCCTGGAACCATCAATGGATATCCAAATCTTGAAAAACCTGCCATCTACCTTATCCAGGTCGTTCCTGGAAATATCTTGACCGTTTGAAACAACATCCACTGTTATTCCGCCTTGCTGTGCCCGTTCTGCTATAGGGAACAAGTCCTTGCAAAGAAACGGCTCACCTCCGACCAGTGTCAGATAGGGTTGTTTCAATTCGATCAGTTGTTCCAGGAGATCGAATCGTTGGGTACTTGTCAGTGGCCTTGCCTTTGGGAAGTCTCGTGCGAAAAAGAAACATCCCTTACACTGTAACTGGCATTTGGAGGTCAAGTACCAGGAAATCAGGAAAGGCAGCCGTTTGCCCATCCAATATTGTATCGCCCTGTTTGCAAACCTGTAATATGTCTCACTTCCATACATATTGACCTCACCCAATTGGTTCACAATTCCATAAGCTTTCCGGATCCTGCACCTTTAAGTTGGTGCCGTATGTCTCACAATGTGTAAATCAATTTTGCAACCTGGCTCGGTAAAAATGCCTTCCAGGGCCTTTCCAGGAACCGCAGGAAGAACATGGAATCACTCCTCGTGCATCCCGGACATTGAGCAGCCTCTGCATAACGCTCTTTCGGTCCCGGCTTCAAAATTTCAACAAGAGGTTTCTCCTTGACATTGCCAATCGGCACAGGAAAAGACACACATGCCGATACCGTGCCCTCGGGCAACAAGGCGATGTGCAGGTGCTTGTCCAGAAAACACCTTGCATGACCATCCTGTCGCAGACCGGGCAGCTCTTCCAAAAACTCCATCTCCTGTCTGATGAAGCCCGGAAATTCCTTTTTTATCTGTTTTATCTTGTCGAGTGTAATCATCAGTGTCTCATCATCGACACGCAGGCTCGGGATCAGGTTGTCCTTGAAACAAATCTGTTCGACCCCGATGTCATGAAGCATGCGCAGGAAATCGGGCATTTGTGAGGCATTGTGACGATTCAACACAGTGCTGACTCCTACCCTGGTATACTTTCTTCTGGAAATTAGTTGTTTCAGGCTGTACATGGCTCGATCATATGTGCCCGGCCCGCGATTTGCTTCATGGGCTTCCTTTGGACCGTCGACAGATATCCATATCTTGAAAAAAGACCCATCCACCCGCTCCAGATCCTGTTCGGAAATATCCAGTCCGTTTGTGGTGACCTCTACTGCGATTCCGCCGGCCATGGAGCGTTGTGCAATCGGGAACAAATCCTTGCAACGAAAAGGTTCTCCTCCGAGAAGAGTCAAATACGGTTGTTTCAATTCAATGAGCTGGTCCACCAGCTCGAACCTCTGGGAAGTAGACAACGGCTCTCCCCTTGGGAAACTCCTGGAAAAAAAGAAACATCCGCCACAGCGAATCTGGCATTCCGAGTTGACGAACCAGGACATTCTGAAAGGCAGCCGCAATCCGGACCAATACTGGAGAGATCTGTTGGCAAACCTCAAATAGGTAGTGAAAAGATTCATGTCAACCCTCCGAAAGATTTATCGAAAGCAACAAAAAGAAGCTACCAATGGGTAACAAGGGTGTCAAACCAAGTCCATGCATTATAAGATGCATTATAATTTGTAAGCACACTTAAAATATACTAAGACAAACCACATGACACGGCCGGATCCAATTGTCAGCCTTCTTGAGCCAGGGCAGGAAAGACTTTATGAAGAATTTCTGAAAAGGCAAAGTAATTCGACTTTCCATCACACAACACAATGGAGAGACCTGTTGGCGAAAACACTTACAGTAATCCCGCGGTTCCTGGTCGCCACGGTCAGAGATGAAATCGTAGGTTCATTGCCCCTGTTCCAGGTCTCATCATTCATCAGGGGAAGGCGCCTCTTGGCTGCCCCGGTCTGCAGGAATCTTCCCATATTGGCAGATGATGCGAATACAGCGAGAAAACTGGTACAATCATCCATCGGGCTAGCCCGGGCTACAGGGTGCAACACCGTGGAAATAAGGTCCGGCAGCCCTTTTCCCGCGCTGCCATATTTCGAGAAAAGGTATGAATTCGTCAATTACTCAATAGACTTGAATAACGGCCTGGATGAAGTGTGGTCACGATTTAGTACTACATCCGTTAAACAGAGAATAAGGAAAGCAAAGCGAGAAGCCATACAAGTCAGGGAAATTGCAGGAGGCGACCTTTCTGCTTATCGATCCTTTCATAGGCTTGCAATCGCCACGAGGAAGAAACAGGGAGCCCCTCCGTTGCCTATGGAATTTTACAGTTGCCTTGCAGATCTGGCAGACCAGACGAACAGATCCAGGCTCTTCCTGGCGGAAAGAAAGGGCCGGATTCTGGCGGCTGCTCTCGTGCTTATACACAATGAAATAGCCCACCTGTTCGACGCAGTATCGGTAACCGATAAGATCGAGCTTAGGCATAGGCCCAACCACGCAGTGCTCTGGTCGGCCATCAAAAGCGCGTTCAATCTTGGTTGCCGTACTTTCGACCTGGGTCCCAACCACAAGCTCAACCAGGGACTATGCAATTACAAGGCCCACTGGGGGGCCGACGCCCATGAAGTGACCCATTATTTCATACATATCAAAGGGAAAAAAATCAGGTCAGCCGAGATCCAGGCCCCGACTTACAAAATAGCCAAAAATTTTCTAAAAAATGTTCCCTTATCACTGTACCCGTTTACCTGGCCCCTGGCCCTTGAGGCATATTAGAATGGTTTTTCCTGCATTTCAGGGTCGGCCTATATCCACGAACACGTGCATGGCCTTGCCGTCGTAAGGTGTCTCGCCACACCTGGCATGAGCCCAGTCCCCGCCGACTGCAGAGCACATGCGAAATAAGGTCACTTCCCGGAGCGAGACATCGAGGTTTGCCGTGGTACAACGTCCGTTGAAGTCGTATTCCAACTCGTGTCCGATGACAGCGGCGCCTACGCAAGGTGCATACCACTGCCCGCTCTTGAGCCGCACGTCCAGGGAATACTCGGCATTCGTCTGCATCTCGTTCCACTCGAGGACGACAAGTTCAGTCCTGCCTCCGGGCAGCTCGATTGACACGTGGTCCGATACACCGTCATAAGCCTTGTCCACGTAGTGCACCCATTGCCCGTCATCCGAGTAGAACAATCTGAAATAAGCCACGTCCCATTTCGATGCAAGCTGGTCCTGTTTGCTCGGACAAATCCCCCTGTAATCTACCGACAGTTTCGAGCCGATGATTCCGCTCGATATACACGGACCGATCCAGCGCCCGTCCTTGAGCACTACGTCCAGGGAGTACTGGGTATTATCAAGCCTGTTCCAGGTCACCCTGACTTGGTCCCGGTCCACCAGCCTGCCGTCCTGCTCGAAAAAGAGGCGCTGGCGGTACGTGTCCCTCCTGTTGGCATAACTGCCATTTTCAAAAACCCCCTGGTGATAGAATATGTAGTATTCTCCCCTGTGTTCCACGACAGAATCGTGACCGTGATTTTGGATGAGATCGCCGTTGGAGGCCTTCAAGGGCCAGGAGTACCTATACACATGCCTTGAACGTGTAAGCATGTACGGTGACGTGCCCATTACATAGTACATGGCATAAGGTCCTGTGAACCCGCCGCCGCTGAAGAAAAGGTAATCGATGTCGTTCCTCTCGAACACGTCCGGTCCCTCCACCACATGCTTTTCGTACGCCTCCACGGGAGTGATATTGGTCATCACATCACCAGGCCGCTCCAGGGGAAACGAGGCTATGTTGTTTCCCTCCTCGAACCATACGTAGTACATCCACTGGTCGCCGTCGAAGTCGTGCAGGGCCGAGTCTATGCGAATAGCGTTTCTGCATCCGTCGGGCGGGCAGGAACTGCTGAAGTACGACCTCGGTGTGCCCCTGGGATTGTCAATGGGTTGCGGCCGGCCGAAGTCAGGACTCAGGCTCGGTGCTTCTGCATAGTAGGTGGTGAGGTTGTCGCACCCGGTGTTTGCCTGGCCCTTTGTAACGCGCTTGGCGCTGAAGTACAGGCGGTACTTACCATTGACGTAAGCGAAATCCGGCGCCCAGACACAGTAATAATCGTATCCTGAATCCTTTTGAGAAGGATCATAGGTCGTTGCAAGATTAAAGTCTATCAGATCGCTTGAGACATATATTCCGAGGTTCCTGCCGGAAAGCGTGCCGGACAGCCAGAACAAGCCATTGTCGACCTTGATTACATCGGGATCTGCGAGTCCCGGCACAACCATTGAGGGGGAGCAGCCGCAGTCCATGCGGCCTCCACAGCCGTCGTCGATAATGCCCTGGCATAAAAGAGCCGGACTGCAGCCCAAGGGCATGCAAGGGCCTTCAGCCTCCGGCTCCATTTCAGGCTCCAGCTCATGCTCGGGCTTGAACTCACGGTTTGTCTCGATACCGTCCTGTACCGAGGTGTTATCTTTGAATTCTTTTTCGATCTCTCTGACAGCCTCTATCTCGGGCCATTGCTCCAGTCCTTGTTCGCTCTCGACCTGCTTTTCGTCGGCATCCGGCCACACCTGGTCCAGGACATCACGATCAGGTGTCTGGTCAGCGATATCCGTATAACCTTTATCGTTATCGTGTGCCTTATCGCCTGCCAAGTCTGCATCTTCCCAAAGTTTGTCTGCTGAATCGTTTCCTGCGTCCGCCCCTTCCGGTAACGTGCAACTTCCATGAACGCATGTGTACCCCTCCGGACACAGCACAGACCCGCATACACGGCCGGGATCTACGCACGATCCCTTGAAACAAATCATGGCGCCCAAGCAGTCATGATCGATCTTGCAGGCCCCGGATCCGGTGCATGAAACCATTGCCTGGACCATGGATAAAACAACGGTAAGGGCGAGGTGCACAAGAGCAAGACATGCCTTGTCCCTTACACGCAGGTAATCATTGAAGACATGGCTCATCTTTTT
>JAADFL010000090.1 GCA_013152945.1 Deltaproteobacteria bacterium
GCCCTCTCGATGTCGTATCGCGGCACGCTGAAGAAGGTGGGCCCGCCCTTTGACGAGCCGAGTGACAAGTGTATCGGGTGTGGTGCATGCGTATTCGTGTGCCCGACTGACTGCATAGGACTGACCCAGATGGTGGAGAAGCGAAGGATCGAACGATGGGGCACTGAAATGGATATGGCCAGGTGCAAATCGTGTGGCACCTTGTTCGCTCCGAAACAACAGCTCGATGCATTCAGAAAACTTGTAAACCTGCCTGATAATTTCTATGACTACTGTCCATCCTGCCGGCCGATGGGGTGATGCTTTTTGAACTTCGGTTGACTGGATAAACCGTACTGGTTCAATGGAAACATGACATTGCCGGATTTCGGCCCGGATATGCCTCTGGTTGTCGGTGAGGGCATGGAAAGTCGTCCCCGGCGCAAAGCGCCTGCGACCGGTCGGGCTTGGCTTGTATGCCCTGTACGTATCGTCCTCTTGGTTCATTAGGCCGGCTTTTTTGTTGTCTCATTTCTCCTTATTTCCCTTGCAGATCCTGGTTTCTCTCGTACATTTCTCCCGGCCATAGCCGGATCTTTCGTGCTCCTTACCATAGATTGTTTTGAGTTCACAGCTTCCGGGGGAACCGGTACGATTCAGGGTCGTTTTTTAGAAGGCATTATCGGAACCATGTCCATGTTCCAAAATAACAAGTGGTATTTTTTATCGGCACATTCAGACCGATGTCGCTGGTGAAAGGTCTTGCCAGGTAACCGGATCAAAAGGCAGACTTTCCTGCTCTCTATCCTTGTCAGGTTCAAGAATAGTCCAGGCCGATCGATCGGAAAGCAGCTTTCTTACCAGCCGATTGTTTATCTGATGCCCTGCCTTGTAAGCTTCGAAGCGTCCCACGGGTATGGCTCCTATCAGAGCCAGGTCTCCCATGGCATCGGTTATCTTGTGCCTCACAAATTCGTCTTGGTACCGCAATCCATCGGGATTTATTACCCTGAACTTGTCGAGAACCACGGCATTTTCAAGGGAACCTCCCAATGCCAATCCATTTTTCTTCATGAGCTCGACATCTTTAAGAAAACCGAAAGTCCTTGCCCTTGATATTTCCTTGTGGAAGTCCATCTCCCCTGGAATAAAGGTAAAAGATTGCGTGCCGATGAGCGGATGATTGAATTCTATGGTATAGTTTACCTCGAATCTCCCGGAGGGCCTGATTAATGCCTTTTTTCCGTCTTCTCTGACTTTTACGGTCTTGTTTAACACCATAAAACGCTTAAAACCATCCTGTTTGACAATACCTGATGTCTTTAGAAGGAAGATGAATGGGGCAGCCGACCCGTCGAGTATGGGTATTTCAGGACCGTCGACTTCAACCAATAAATTATCGATTCCCATGGCGAAAATTGCAGCCATCAGGTGTTCCACGGTGCCGATTTTACAAGTGCCATTGCCCAGTGATGTGGCAAGCTTGGTATCCACTACGCTGGTAGGACAGGCCTTTATCGGCCGGCTGTTATAGATGTCAGTCCTTAAAAAACGTATTCCAGTGCTTGGTTCAGCAGGTTTTATACTCAAATGAACCAGTGCACCCGAGTGAAGTCCAAACCCAGTGCAACGGACTGGACGTAATATTGTTCTTTGATAAAGCATACGCAACTCCAGCGTAAAAATATTGCATGGAGAATAGCGTTCACTGACGCGATATGTCAACTTGTTTCGCAAAATTGGGACTTTACTGTTTTGGGTACCGAAACGATATTGTAGATTGACTAGGGGAGGTATGTTTTGGTAACCATTTCACGGTACAAAGTCGGATGGTAAATGCCGGCAAAGGAGAATGGCAGGAAATGGCTATCGGATATAAGCCGATAAAGGGAAACAAGAAATTCTCCTTTACAGGTTTGATAATGGTGCTGATCCCGGTTGTGCTCGTGTATGGCGCAATCGTGTACGTCCCTGTTTGGTGGAATGACGTGTCGGTTGAAGAGGTATTGCACAAGTGGGCCAATACCGCGTACAGGCACAGGGATATCGAGACTATCAGCAAAGGTATCAAGGGAGACTTGTCCAGGCTGGGGATAGAGGTCGATCCGGACAAGCTGGTTATCAGTTTCGAGCAACCTGACAAGGACTATATTTATATCGACTTGGAATATTCTGTTGAAAGTAAGCTGCCCCTGTTGGGCAGGACGGTTACGACACACTGGAAGCACCACGTGGAAAATGATCTTTCAAGGGTCGTCTGGTAGCTATTAATAAGTTTTGTTTCCCCTGGCCGGCCCCAGGGGACATCTGTGAATTGGCCGCTTATTCAGGTAATTACAAAATCGCCAATTGTTTCAAGGCCGGGCCGAGTCCCTGTTTCCATGGTTACCATCGAGTATAAATTCGTCTTACTCGCGATTGGCATTTTTTACTTGAAGCCAATTTAAATATACTCATCCAAGGCAAACATTTTTCGTATTCGAGTAACCCGGACACCATGACTGATTTTATGGCTTCACCACCTGTAGGGCATAGACACCACCATGGTTAGAGTTGTACGAATCAACAACAATATAATATGTCTTGCCTTGCTGCACCGTGATTGTCATGCTTTCTTTCTGACCCACATCCCCGCTGTCCGATCCTTTCTCACAACTGCCGGAAGGATCGGAGCAATCTGAAAATGAGTACAACACAAGATCCCATGAACTATCGGGAACCGCATTGATCCGGATTTGTTCGGTACTTTGCGCAGTATACGCATAGACATGGTCCGGGCCCGGAGCCGATTTGCATACGTTGTGATCCTTTGCAGCCGCCTTGGTATCTCCAATCTTGACATCACCGATACCGATAGGCTCTGCCGTGGAACAGTTTTCTTGAGTTTGGGCCTGGATATCCAATACTGTTGTTGCAAAGGTGCCGTATGAGCTTGAGCCATAACCATCAACTGCCAGAAATCCTTTCTCGCCGGAGTTGGCATTGATCCTCATGAACTCAATGCCCCCGGTGCCGGAAGAATCAGCGCCTCCTATGCAGGAATTTTTAATATCGGAACAATCCTGGAAAATGTACAAGGAAAGGTCCCACGACGAAGGAACTGCTGCAGCAAGGTAGTCACCGTCTTTAGGTACGGTCCATTCATAAAAGATGTCCGGGCCAGGGGCCCCGTCTTTCGAACAAGTTTGTCCGGCATCATCCCGGAAGTTTGTCGTGTTGCCTGTATACACCTTGCCGATATCCATCCGGATTGGGGAGGAACAGGTTTCGCCTTCCGGAGGATCTGTTATTTGCACGTCCATGGTAAAAGGGCCGGATGCGCCCCTGTAACCGTCCACCACTATGAGGAGCCTGGAATCTGTTTGAACTACGCCTTCGATGCTTTCGGCTCCATCCTTGTCGGACCAAAGTTGACACGTGTCGCCGGTGGAATCACCACAATCCGTGATTATATAGAGCCCCATGTCCCAGTTGGTTGTGGGCGTGGCGGTTACTTTTAATGTCTGGCCTCCATGCACTTCCACTTCGTAGACCAGGTCCGGACCGTTCATGTTGCCGAGTTCGTTGTATCCATCTGGTCGGCAGCCGCCCGTGTACCCGCCAAGCCAATCTGTAGTGGTCTTGCCGTTGTATTCATCACCCTTGCCGGTCGTGTCATCTTCTACATGGGTCCCGGAAAAGACCCTGGTCGCGCCTTGACACGAGACCTCGCATGCATCGCCGATCTGGTTTTCATTATCATCTCTCTGATCCGGGTTCGGCGTGTCGGGGCAGTTGTCATGGCAATCCACAATGCCATCCTGGTCCTTGTCCAGTCCTTCATCGATATCTCCATCGCAATCGTTGTCAACATCGTCGCAGGTTTTTTCATCGCCCGCTTCATAGGTATCCGGGTATTGACAATCCCACCCTTCTGCTCCCTTACATACGGGTTCACCATGATTGGCGCAGACTCCCTTGTTAAGACATGTATTAGGCCCTGGGCTCAGGTTTTCATCCACCTGGCCGTCACAGTCATTGTCGAGACCGTCACAACTTTTTTCATCGCCTTCCTCGTAGGTTGGAGGGAAATTGCATACGGGATCGCCCTTGCTGTTGCATACCGCTGTTGCTTGGGCACATACGCCCTTTGTTGATGGACAGACATCGTTTGTAGTCACAAGTCCTTCATCGACTTGTCCGTCGCAATCATTGTCGAGTCCATCACAACTCTTTTCATCATCCTTTTCATAGGTACCCGGGTACGGGCATTTCCATCCATTGTCGCAAACAGGTTGTGTGCCGCTACAAACCCCGTCGGCCAGGCATTCAGGGGGCTGGTCACTCAAGTGGTTATCCACTGTTCCGTCACAGTCGTTGTCTTTGCCGTCGCAGATTTCATCGACTGGTTCCTGGCCGCTGCAAGGGCCCCATACACCGGATTTGCAAACCTGTTTGCCTTTGGTGCACATTCCCACGTCTGAACTGCACGGCCGTTCTTCTCCTTCCTTGCATGCATCACAGCCGGGGATGTCTTCATCGACTGTTCCGTCGCAATCGTTGTCGAGTCCGTCACAGGTTTTTTCCTTACCTGCCTCGTAATTTGAAGGATAGTCACATTGCCATCCGGCCGAGCCCTTACATATCACTTTCACTCCCTCACACACGCCTTTTTGCATACACGGGTTGGGAGGAGTCTCGAGGTCTTCGTCGATTTGCCCATTACAGTTGTTATCTTTACCGTCGCATTTTTCGTCCTTCGGGCCTATGCCGTCACAAGGCCCCCAAGAACCGTTTTGACAATATTGGTATCCCTTTTCACATTCGCCTTCATCGGTTCCACACGGCTGTTTTTGTCCGGCCGTGCAGGTGCAATCCGTGAGATTTTCGTCTGTCTTTCCGTCGCAATCATTGTCGAGTCCGTCACATGTACGTTCATCACCGGCTTCGTAAGTCGAAGGGTAATTGCATTGCCACATCCCATTGATGCAATCTGCGGAAGAGTTTCTGCACACACCGAGGTTTAAGCACGTGCCCGGTGGAGCGGTCAAATCCTCGTCCGTCTTTCCGTCGCAATCATTGTCGAGTCCATCACATATTTCATCGGCTGCGGGGTTGGCTTGAGGATGCTGGTCGTCACAGTCCATTCCAAGGCAATCCGGGCCGACTCCATAGCTGTCACTGTCCATGTCGATACAACCGCCGGTGCCTGTGTCTGTGCCGGTATCCGTTCGGGTGCCTGTGTCAGTATCAGTGTCGGTGTCGGTGTCGACATCCGTGTCCGCGTCACTATGGCCTACACATACATGGTCTCTGCACCACTGGTCGCCCGGGCAATCACTGCTGTCATTGCAGAAATGAGTATTGTCATCACCCACACATACGCTGTTTTCGCACCACTGTGTTCCTGGGCAATCATCGTCGTTGAAGCAGGTTATCACTTCTTCGCCCTGTCCCCGAGGGGGCATTCGATGTGCAGGAAAAAGTCGAAATGGACATAAATGCAACAACCATAATGGGCTGGATGGTGTTGTTGAACATAATATTGGTTGTTATTTTCCTTTTCATATTGAATCTCCCCGGCAAAGCACCTTTTCGGAACTTTGTTTTTCGAAATTACGTGTACCAACACAGGGACGATTAATCAAGGACTGAAATGCGGTTTGGATTCTGATGAAAAAGACAAGGATCAGTAGTTGAAAGTGCTTCCCCCAATGAATTCCCGTAGTATCGAATTATGTGGAACATCATCCCTGAAGATTGGAACGAACAGCCTGAAAAACTGGAGCAGCCTGTACGCCTCGGGATATCCTGGATCGTCCCTGGGCACTTCGAGAAGGAACCTCTGGGCAAAAATCATCAGCACCGCCGGTTCGTAGACCAGGGCTGAGTTGAACATGATGTCGGCTGTTTCCATGGGTACACGTATTTCCGTTCACCTGCCTGGACCGAGGGCCACATAGACAGAGTTCTGGCCGCCGAGTACCCCCGAAACAGCCTATCTCTCACGATTCTTCTGACCAGCCTGGAGTCGGAGGTAAATATCCTGTTGTGGTCGTCAATACAGAGTTGGGTCAATGCGGAAATATAGATCTTATATTTCGAAGTGTCTGGTACCGACTCGGAGATTCGTGGATTGAGCCCGTGAATTCCCTCGATCAAGAGTACCTGATCTTTATCCAACCTTGCAGTGTTCCATTTTCCTTTTGGCTTCCTTTTGCCTGTGGGAAAATCGAAAACCGGCACCATGACCTCCTTGCCGTTCAGCAAGTCCAGTAGGTGCTGGTTGAACAGGTCGAGGTCCAATGCCTCTACAGCCTCGAAATCATAGCTGCCGTCCGGGTGTCTCGGTGTCTTGTCTCTGTCGACATAATAATTGTCCATGGAAAGGGATACGGGCTTTATTCCATTTACACGAAGTTGAACAGCCAATCTCTTCGTTGTAGTAGTCTTTCCTGATGAAGACGGCCCCGAGATGAGGATCAACCTGATTCGTTCGCATTCCTTGGCGATCTGGTCCGCGATATAAGTGATTTTCTTTTCGTGGAATCCCTCGGCTACCCTGATTATTTCCTTTATCGATCCATCCAGGCACCTTTGGTTGAGGTCACCGACGTTTGTAACCCCCAGCATCTCGTTCCATTCTCTTGTTTCCCTGTATGCTTTGAAAAGGAGGGGTTGGCCGTTGATCTTTCGGGGCCTGCCCGAGCCTGAACGCGGAAACCGCAGCACCAGGCCCGGAGGATATGGAACAAGTTCAAAGTCATGTATCTTCGATGTGCTGTTTAGGACCGGCCCGTGTGCGATATCCCGGAATAGGCCCATACTGACAAGGTCCACTGTGCTGGATTTCCACGTGGAGAGTAATCTTACCTTGTCATGGTACCCCATCCTGGTAAAAATCTCCTCGGCCTCGGATACATCGTACGTTTGCCTTGATATCTTGCGGCCTTCAGCCACGATGTTTTTCATGCGTTTGACAAGTTCCCTGATGATTTGGTCGGATAATTTCAAAGGACCATGAAAGTCGAAGTAGTACCCGTTGCCCAGTGATTGCCCTATAACTATTCTTGATTCAGGATAAAGGCTGGCGGCAGCTTCGTATAACAGAAGACTGGTGCTGCGAAACAAGATCGACTCTCCCTGCCTGTCCAGGTAAGTTACAGGTTTTATTTCAGCATTGCTGAAAAGGGGGAAGTCCAATCCCACGAGTCTGTTGTTGACCAAGGCCCCGAGGACAGGCGCTTCGTCCAGAGTCTCGGGTACCACTGCAGCTACGGGCGTGCCCTCAGGAATCTCTCTTTCCTTGTTTAGAACCGTGATTTTCAAATCTCTGGGCATGATATCTAATCTCCTGTTGAGTCGCATGTTGAACCGTTTATTGTTTTCCAAGAAATACTAGCACGGCCCGGACTTGGTGTCACCCGTATGGTTATTTACCATTGAGGACAATAGGTTAGCTGCCTCCGTCCCTGCCTGCCCGTCCCTGCCTGCGTTTCTGCCTTTCGGGTCGGACACACAGGGTTGCCTGTACAGTGGTTTCGGCCGTGTTCTCCAACAACACTATGTATCGACAGTTCTTGACACCTGCCGACATTGCCGGTTAATTTGGGCATTATCTGGAGGACAAAATGCGCCGATGCCTGTTCAACTTGTACAAGGTAAGCCTGATCATGACGATAATCATAGGACCAGGTTGTGGCTCGGACGATTGGAACGACGATACCGGACCAACTGTTGTCCGGACCGAGCCCGAGGAAGGCGCTACCGGTGTCAGGCTTACTGCGCCGGTGAAAATAACTTTCGATGAAGAATTGAGCAGCAATACATTGACTCCCAAGGTCATATTGATGGCCGGCTCTACACCAGGCTCAATCTCCTATGATGCTGCTTATTCGGTCTTGACGATTTTTCCGCCTGATCCGCCCTTGGATCCGGGAACAAAAGTAGACCTGGTCATCAAGTCCTCGATTACCGATGTTCATGGTCATAAGTTGGTAGTAAGAAACAAAAACGGCGTCTACGTCCCCGGAGACTTCCACCTTGACTATACATTGACATCAGATGTGGAACCGCCCGTGCTGTTATCGACCTCGCCGAAAGAGGGAAGCCGGGACATAGCGCTTACAACTCCGTTTGAAGCCGTGTTTTCAGAAGACCTGGACCCGGCATCTCTGGGCAAAGGAGCGATCGGAGCGGTATCGGGCGACAAGCCGGTGCCTACAATCCTTCAGTATTTCGGTTCGACAGATGAGCAGGAAGCCGGGGTAGATCTGTTCCCTATCGATGCCTGGCCTGCAAAGGCAGACATCAAGGTTACTATTTCCGGCAATGTTTCGGATACGGCAGGTAACAAGATGGGCAAAGATCAAGTAATCGTGTTTTCAACCGCAGGTGATTGAAATTATGGAGATGCGAAACATTTGGGAGGTTTGAGGATGAAAAAAACTTTCCCCGGAAAGATTCTGATGTTATTCGTGTTGGGCGCTTTTCTGGCTCCTGTTACAAAGGCCCAGGTACAAGGCGAAGGGGAGGGCGAGGCATGGGAGCCGAAGTTTTTCAGCCACCAGCTTTGGGACAATGTGCTGAAGAAACATGTCAAGGACGGTAAAGTGGACTATAAGGCAATAGCCAAGGATATAGACTTTCAAAAGTACATGCATAACCTTGCCCATGCCGATCCGAACCGCTATTGGGACAAGAAGGACCAGCTTGCATTCTGGATAAACGCTTACAATGCTTGCGTGGTGAAGCTGGTCATCGAAAACGGTTTCCCTTCAAGTATACGAACCGTAAAGGGTTTCGAAGATGAGCTGCGATGTAAGGTCGAAAGGGTGAAACTCACCTTGAACCAGATAAAGGACGGAATATTGAGAAAGGACCGGTACCTAAAAAAGGAGCCTCGCTCTCTGCTCATGCTGTCCAATGGTACAAAGAGCGGACCCAAGCTTTGCAGCGAGGCTTTTACGGATGATAATATAGCCCGCCTGCTACAGGAAAAAAGCGAGGCTTTCCTGGCCGACAAGTCCAAGAACAAGTTCGATAATCGTAAAAAGAAGGCTTACTTGTCCATGCTTTTCAAATGGTACGACAAGGATTTGGCGGTCAAGTACGGCTCGTTGAAGAATTTCCTGAAAAAATATGCCCCCAGAAAATACAGGAAGATGCTTTCCGGTGACTATAAAATAGAATATATGGATTTCGACTGGTCCTTGAATTCGATGGATTGATGGCGGCATATTTCTGCGTATCAAAATTATTTGATCGTATTTCATTAATTTGGCTCATTTCAGATGTTGAGTTCAGTCTATGGCAATGTAACGGCGTAAAATTCCGTCGGCAAACGCCGGTATTTCAAAAAGACCAATAACATGCTAGAGTCGATAACTGTTGTAATACGGAGGTTCAACATGGTGAACCGGTTTGCCGTCAAGGCAGGTGTTGTGATATCGGCCCTTGGGGCGTGTATGATTATTTCATGCACTGTCGACAAGTTCAACCCCGGGGACCTGGAGATTGGAAATGATGCACTGGATGAATCAGATGCCGAGCAGCGCGACGGTGATGGGGTAGAGGCAGAGCCCTGGACGCCGCCCAATGTTTACACCGATATCCCGTACGGCCAGGAATCAGCCGATTTTGTTAAAGGACTTCCTTCCAAGGATGTCTTGTCATTACACGTATCGGTTGACGGCCGTGTCATTGCAGGCACAACGGCCGGTGCCGCCGTGTTGCAAGATGACAACTTTATTGCATACGGACCAGGGGATTTGACAGGACCCGTCCAAGCCATTTCTTCCAATGCCGGCGGCGTTGCCCTGGCATCCGGCACTGAAGTGTTTTTAGAGCATTCCAAAACATGGTCCAAGCTGGATGTCGGATCCAAAGTCAACTCGCTGGCTCCATATGGTGATCAAGGCTTCCTCCTGGCTACCGATGCAGGTCCGATCCTGTCTGGTGACGGAACGAACATTGTCCCTGTGAATGGATGGCCCGGAGGACCCTGTGTCGATGTTGCAACCAGGTCTGAAAACGGACAAACGGAAATCATTATGGCGTCCCCGGAAAAGGTGCTCATCGGCAGGATTGACGGCGATTGGAAAACCTATCTTGCAGGCAAGGAACTGCCGGACGGAGAAATTCGGGCTGTTGCGGCAGGTGAACAACTCTTTGTGGGAACCGCGCAAGGACTCGCTGTGTTCGACAAGGGATCGTACAGTTGGTCGGTTGTGGAGCCCGTGCCTTACAAGGTGATAACAGGATTGTTCCTGGATGAAAAGGGACTGATAGTTTCAACCGAAATAGGCGCATATGCAAAACAAAAGGACAGGTGGAGGTACTATCATTCCCTTACCTGGTTGCCCGGGGATTCGGTCAGGGCCGGTGCAAGAGACAAGGAGAATACGATTTACTTTGCCACTGCTGATGGTGTGGCCCGGATCAGGAAAATCGATTACACCTTGAAGAAAAAGGCCCGGCTGTTTGATGATTTGACCCAGGAAAGGCATGTGAGAATGGGATTCACGCCCACAGGGAATCACATGTCCGTGGCAGGGGATGTTACGACCTCATACAATACCGATGATGACAATGACGGCCAGTGGACCGAGATGTACCTGGCCTCCCAGTGTTTCAGGTACGCTGTTACCGGCGATCAGGAGGCGGCAAAAAACGCAAGGAAGGCGGCGGAGTCAATGCTGTGGCTGGAAGAGGTGACAGGTGTGCCCGGTTTCTTCGCCAGGTCCATTGTGCCGGGCGATGAATGCCCGGCCAAGATAAAGGCAGGCGCAGGCGAATGGCATCTTTCGAACGACGGCAAGTGGTGCTGGAAAGGGGACACGTCTGCAGACGAATGGGTGGGACACTTTTTCGGACTTCCCCTGTTCTACGACCTTGTGGCAAACGGAGAAGAGAAGGCCAAGGTGGCGGCAACATTGTCACGGATCCTGGACAGGGCCATCAAATACGGGTACAAGCTCGTGGACATCGACGGCAAGGTAACCACCTGGGGGCATTTCGATCCCGAGTTCATGAAGCTGGAGGGCCAGTTCGGCGATGCAGGGCTGAACTCGGCCAAGATGCTGGCCGCCTTGGCCGCAGGGTACTACATGACCAAGAACCCGAAGTACATGGAGAGCTTCAAGAAGTTGGCCTATGACTATGGTTATATCGACTACGTGAGGCAGATAGAGCAAATAAATACCAGGGTGCAGGTCAACCATGACAGCGAAGAGATGAGCTTTTTGGCCCTGTATACCCTTGTAAGGTACGACAAGGATCCCGTGCGAATGAAGGCCTGGCTTGAAGGGCTACAGTATCTTTGGCAAGTCCAGAGACCGGAACGGGATCCTGAGTTCAACATGCTGTACGCTGCTATGGCCGAGCCGGATGTGTACGACCTCGAAGAGTCGATAAGGACACTCAAGGAAATACCATTGGATCTCGTGCGCTGGGAGAATAAGAACAGCCATCGGAACGACTATACGCCCAACGGGGTGGACCGGCACAAAGTGCCCCAATCCAAGGATGTCTATCCCTACGACGAGAGGCAGCCCACGAGATGGGCTGAAAACCCGTACGTCCTGGATCAGCCCGGTGACGGCAAGTCAGAATGTTCGGGAACGTTTTGGCTGCTTCCTTACTGGCTCGGCAGGTATCTCCACGTAATCGAAAACCCCTGAATCATGGTCGTATCGGGCTTCAACGCCGGGTTGATTTCATTCTTGCTCCTGCAGTCTCTTTGACCCTGTCCAGCGCAAATTTCAGGGCCACGGGACCTACCACCTGATTAAGGGCTATGGTGGCGATGAGCAAGGTCGCCACCTGCTCTCCCCAACCCGGGAACCTGGATGAGAGCATCCTGCACAAGCCGATGCTCACTCCGGCCTGTGCGAGGTAGGAAAGTCCAAATGCATTTCCGATCTTGCTTCCCTGACCGGCTGCAAGGGATGCTGCAAGACTTGCAAGCCAAAGTGACAGTGCCCGGGCTGCAAAGATGACCATGGCCAGCAACCACATGGAGGCAAGAGCTTCGACGTCGATAGCGGCGCCGGCCATGCTGAAGAACAGGGCATAGATCGGCAGACTTCCATCTTTAAGAGCTCTCGACAGCCGTACCCCGTGTTCGGACTTGTTTCGTACCACCAATCCTGCCACCAGGCATATCAACATGGGTTCCATGTGCAGGGACAATCCTGTTCCTGTCTCCAACCAGGGTGTAGCCAATCTCGCAAACCTGGAGACTGCAAATGAAACGCCGAGTAAAGGAATCACCAGGCCGGTCTTTGCCCTGGAAAGGTAACGTATCAATGCCGCGCCGACCAGTGCGCCTGCAATCATGGAGAGCAGGATTTCGGCACTTGTCGTAACAAGAACAGCGTTTCCACCACCTTGGTCCGGGCCGGAAACCATACTTGCGGTAATGGAAATCATGGCGGCGAAAATGAACAGGGCCAGCACATCCGAGGAAATGGTTACGGCCATGACTTGGTCTGTGAACGATCCCCTGGCCCTGGTCTCGCTTATGATACCGATTGCCGAAGAAGGTGAACGGGCCAGGGCAAGACCGGCTGCGGCAAGGGAACCTGCAAGTACGGCGCCTGAATCCAACCCCAGGTATGCAAGCCCCAAAAAGGCGGTTATTCCACTCATCAAGGGCACCAAGATTGTTTGAAAGGCCAGGCTCAGACCTATGGCCTTCCATTGCCCGGCAAGGTCGGCAAAACCGAGTTCGGCTCCTGCCGCCAATGCAATGACGGCCAAAGCCAGGTCTTCTATCATGGAGAGATCCGCAATCTGTTCGGATGTCACGAATCCAAAGACATGGGGACCCAAGATTGTCCCGGCCAGGATGTACCCCGTGATTCTCGGAAGTTTTATTGCCGCAAAAACGTCTGACATGAGATATGGCAGCAGCAACAAGAGTGCGAGGACCAATTTTGCCGGAGCATCCGGAAGTTCCAGGCCCAAAGATGGACCGTACATTGCACCGGTTATAATTCCGGCAAGCAGTAATAGTCCGACGAGCCTGTTCAACATTTCTCCTTGTCGTTAAGGAATATTTTTTGGGCCAGCCTGGTGGCTAATATTTCCTGGACCAGGAAAGCCAGGATTACGAACAGCAACAGGCCGTCGGAGGCAGCCCCGGGGAAAGCCCGCACCATTGATAATGCCATGGCAAGGGCTACGCCGCCCTGGGGTACCAGAAGGACACCTGCCCTTGTCCGGGTTTTCTCCCGGACCAAGGCGGAACCGAGCCACACACCCGCAAATTTTCCCGGAATCCTGGATGCCATGTAAACAACAGCCATGAAGATCGGCCATGTCGAGTCCAGCCGGATCGATGCGCCTGCCAGGATCAACAGGGCAATGTACATGGGCCTCTCCATTGAAACCATTGCCCTGCGGATCCTTGCGCCGGCCGGCTCCAGGTTGGCCGCCACTATTCCTGCCGATGCGTTTACGAGCAATGAGCATATTCCGAACCTGGAACTCACCCCGGCGCTCAATACCACCACGCCCATTATGAAGAGCACGAGTTCGTCCTGGCTGCACCTGAACCGGGCGAGGATATGCAGTGTCAACCCCAACAGTGCGCCGATGGCAACAGAGCCTGCAACCCAGATCAAGGGTCCGAGCCAGGATTGGACTCCTTCGAAGGCCGGTAATCTGCTGGAAAACGGAATACTGAAAACGAATATTGCCAGCAGTCCGTCCAGGCCCGTAACGAAAATGAAGAGATCGAGGTCCCTGGATCGTTCAAGCACGTTCCTGCAAAATGCCAGGACCGCGGGTGAACTCGTAATGGCAAGCGCAGCCACGGCAAAGGCAAACATCAGGATATCGACGGCGGGGAACATGCTCCGAAACAGAGCCAATGCTCCTCCTACAAGGGCGAACACAAGGACGAAGGTCGTTACAGACTGGACCAAGGCAACCTTGAAAAACCTGGAAGGAAAGATTCGTAGTCTCTTTAGTTCGATGTCTGCTCCACAAAGAAATCCGATTCCACCCAGGACAAGGGCTGACAAAGGAGAGAGCTGGTTCAATACCTCTTTGTCCAGCAACCCCAGTGCATGGTCTCCCAACAGGATACCGGCCAACAGGAATTCTATGCCGGCGAGCATGAGCCTTTTTTTGTGCGTGACCTTGCCGAGCCTGCTTATTACCCAATCAGAGCCCCAAATCGCCATGGCCAGGATCAGCAAGAAGGCCAGGAACAACTTCATTGCGTGGTTCCCGGTCCCATGAAGTCGATAACCGGTAGTGTGAACAAGATGCCGGTTCCTTTTTCTCCAAAATCTCCACAGACCTCGGAGACAAGGGAGGCCGCCTCGTCGACCTGTTCTTTCAGAAGAACCGACATCAGGACATAGGTCTCCTCTCCTCCCCCGGGGAACATGGACCTGAATCCCGAGAATATGGGCAACTCCAGGCTCACTATCTGTCCCATTCCCTTTGCATCGAATACGGTTGCGCCGGGCAATCCAAGTTCCAGGAATCCTTCCAGGACAGACTCGAGCCTGCGATGCCCTTTTATCATTGCAATGAGCAACTTTCTTTTCTGTTCAGTACACATGGCTCTTGTCCTCGTTAATCAGAATGTCGAACAATTCCCGCTTCCCGGCCTTACGCAACTTTTCCTGCATATCCCCATTTGTCAACAGGCGGGCCACTCTGGCAAGTATGCGCAGGTGGATGGTCTCGCCGGATGATGGGCTCAATATCATGACAACCACGTCAACAGGAATGCAGTCGTCAGCCGAGAAGTCAATGGGTTGGTCCAGGACGGCGGCCGCGAGTACAGGCCTGTCGATGCCGTCCAGGAGTGCGTGGGGAAGAGCCAGCCCGAGGCCGAGCCCGGTTGAATGTTCAGACTCGCGCTCCAGCAGGGCCTTGTACACGATGCCCGGTGACAGGCCCTTGTGGAAATTGGACACCTTTGATGCAAGTTGTCTCAACAGGTCGTTCTTCGATCCGGCTTTGATAGTGCCCTTTCCAAAGACCAGCCCGGGATCCAGGTATTCTGAAAGCATTATCGAAGGCATGTTCCCCTCCAGCAGTTGTTGATGCCGGTATTGACTTAGCGGACAAGATAGCCAAAGAACGATGTTCAGGCAACAGTGCCTGCTTGGGAGGAAACAAGGAAGATGTATAATACTTGTGTATACGGTATTGGAGGCATGATAAGTATAAACGCATATATAGTCGACAGAACGTCGTGCAACGAACCGGCGGCCGTCACTGGGACTGAACGGCAACCGGGGAGCCGTGAGCTAAGGAGTGCTGACCGCAGGCAGCCTGACGACGAACACGGCTCCGCCACCCGGCGCATCCTCAACCCATATAGATCCCTTGTGCTCCTGCACCAGTGTCCTTGTGATTGCCAGGCCCAGGCCGTGTTCTCCTCCTTTTCCCTTGTAGAATCTCTCAAAGATTATTTTTTTCTCAGAGTCGTCAACTCCGGGACCCGTGTCCCTGACTCTGATTTCAACCCACCCGGGTTCCCGGTTGTTGGATTTTGGCGTTTCCATCATGCCTGAATACCCTTTTTGGGCCTTGCCCGGATGTCCATTCTTGTCATCATCCTTTACCGCGAGACAAGCGATTTGCACGGATTGGCCGTTTCCGGAATACCTTATTGCATTGGCAACAAGATTTGTAACCACCTGCGAAAGCCTGTCCCTGTCCCCCAATACCTTCGATGCACCCGGTCCCATGTTGAACTCCAAATCAACTCCTTCGACATCGGCCAAGGGTTTCATGGTCAGAGCGACTTCTTTCAGAAGGCTTTTTATATCGATCTTTTCCTTCTTGTATCTCATGGCCTTCGACTCCAACAAGGACAGGTCCAATACATCGTGCACGAGCCTGGCCATTCGTTGTACCTCGGTGGAAATGAGCTTAAGGTATTCCCTCTTACGCTGATCCGGTCCGGATGGCTCCATGAGCAACAGGTCGGTAAATCCTGATATTGCAGTAAGCGGGGTCTTCAATTCATGCGCAATGGTGGCCACTTGTTCCCTGCGCTTGACCTGTTCTTCGTACAATCGGGCATTCTCGATAGCCACGGCCGCATGTCCAGCCAGTGCCTCGAGCAGTGGCAAGTCCGGACCAACCAAGGTGGCGGCGGGATCCTTTGAATCCACGTAGACCAGGCCAATGGGATCTGTAGAGCGGCCGATCAAGGGGACACATGCTACGGACCTCAGTCCGAGCGTCACAACGCTCCGCCTGTACCTGAAGTTATCCGCCTTGTCCATGTCTGCCACTGTCACAGGCTCCCCGGTTCTGAGCACTTGGTCTACTACGCCTCGTGATACTGCAAAGTCCTCTGGTCCAAGCGATCGCCCGGCACTGTTCCTGCCGACCCTGAACACGGGCCTGGTGTCATTGTCCAACAGAATGAGGAAACCTTTGTCCGCAGATACCACCTCTATGGTCTTGTCCACGACCTTTACCAACAAATCATCAAGGTCCAGTATCGGTGCGATCCCCTTTGCAACCTCGATGAGTATCCTGTGGTGTTCCAATTTCCTCGCAAGGTCCACGCCACCCAAGGTCAGCCTGTGTTCCAGAGCCTTTAGCTCTTCAAGATCGGTTCTGGCGCCAAGGGGTTCCAGTACGCTCCTGGACTTGGACATCTCTTCTCTGGCTTCCCGTGCCATTCCAAGATCCGTGAGACACCTTGCCTTTTCAAGCCTCATCCGGGCCGCTTCGTATTCCTCTCCAAGATCTTCTATTAACGCCTCGGCCCTTTTAAGTCGTGAGAGACCTGTCTCCGGGTCGCCGAATCTCCTTTCGAGACCTGCGATCAAAACATCTATCCTGGCTTCCTCGTGGGCAAGGCCCAGCCTTTTTGCCTCTGTATAGGCCTCCTTCAATATGCTCCTGGCGCGTGTCAACCTGCCTGAAATGAGGTGAAGCTCTCCGAACCTTCGTTTCAGCTCGACCAGTTCATCTTCCGCACCAATCCGGCGAGCCTCTTCTTCAGCCTGTTGATACAACCGGCGGGCCTTTTCCTTGTTTCCCTTTTGGGCCATGATGTCACCCAGGTTTCCAAGCAGGGTGGCCCGCATCCTGCTGAAGCCTGTGCGCTCAGCCAACTCCAGGCCGAGGTTCAGGCTTCTCTCCGCCCGGACGAGATCTCCCCTTTGAGTATAGAGGTAACCGAGGTTGTTGAGAGCATTGACCAGTTCGGATTGTTCTCCCATTTGCCTGCAGGTCCGGGCATGCATTTCCCACAGGTCGGCTGCCTCTTTCCACTTGCCCAAGAGGTATTTTGCGATTCCCAGGTTGTTCAATCCCTTGGAGACGGCGGACAATGAACCCATACTCCTGTATTCGGTAAGTGCTTCCTGGTACAGCCCTGCGGCGACTTTGAGTTCGCCCCGGAACCTTGCAAGTGTTGCAAGGCCGGTTATCGAATCAGCCTTGCCCTTCCTGTCTCCAAGGCCGGCAAACATGCGACCGGCCTTTTCGAAGTTTTTTTTCGCTTCTTTGTACTTCGACGTGTACCATCCCAGGTTTCCACGCAGTATGTGTATCCTGGCAAGGACTTCCGGGATCCCGGCGGCGCTGTTTTCGGCAAGCCCGGCTTCCTTTTCGGCATCCTTGTATCTGCCGAGCATCATGAGACACCATCCGGCGGAATAATGCAGCAGGGCTTTGAGCTTTGCATCAAGGGATGGCGATTCCAATCCCTCGCGGCACCACTTCAGGGAATCCGAGTATCTTCCGGCTTCCTTGTAACCATCGACAAGAATCTTGTATATCCATGGATCTTCATTCTCTTCGGCAAGGGGCAGCAGCAATGCCTCGGCTTGATCGAGCCTACCAAGATCCACGGCGATGGTCCCGGCTGTTTTCGATACGTTTCTTTTTTTCAGTTCGCTGTCCGGGATGGTGTCGTGTCCGCGGTCGAGCCAATCGATCACCCTTGTCAGTATGTCCAGGGCATCCCAACCCGTGCCTGTTGCACGGGCCGAATTTGCAGCCAGGATTCCATGCTCCACGGCCGGACCGAAGTTGCCTGCTTCCGCCCACCGCGTGGCAATTACCTTTTGGGGGCAGCGTGATTTTTCAAGTGTCCTGGCTGAAGCCCGGAGCATCTTTTTTCTTCTCTTGATGGGAATACCGGCGAGAATAGCGGTCCTGGCCGTCGAGGTTCGTAATCTCCACCTGGGGCCTATTCTTTGTACAAGGCCCCTTCCCTCCAGGCCGGCCAGGGATGGCAAAAGGAAACCATTGCCTTTGGCCTTAAGCTCACGAAAATAGGCTGTAAGTTCGTTGAGCGTGCATGGATATCCCATGGCTGCAAGCGCCCGGACGACACGCAATTGGTCCCTGGAAAGGTTGTCAAGGATTTCTGCGGGCAGCCCGGGTTCGACCGGCCAACTTGGCAGGGGTTCATCCGGCGGGGGAAGCATTTCCATGCGTACGTGCCAAGCCCCGGCCGAACGAATCAATGCTCCTGATTTTTCCAAGCCGCGCAACATTGTTACAGCAGTTGATGCCAAACCATCTGAATCTCTTTGCAGTCTGTCAGCAAGCAATTGAGCTTCCACTATTTCGCCGAATGTCTTTTCAAGTAACCGGATAGTCTCATTGTGATCAAACCGGTTGATTTTTTTGAGCAGCGTATCCGGCTCTGATTGAAGGTCTGCGGCCAGTGAAAGGGCATAGGCATTGTCATTTTTACTGTTCATGGAGATGGCAAGGAAGTACGGGCCCCTGTTCTTCTTGAATGCGAGGTACCTTAATAGGTGCATGCTGTCTCCTGATGCCATATGCGCATCATCGAGCAACAAGGCAAACGGCCTGATTCGCGCCAATTCATCCAGGAGACATGAAATGTCATCATAGAATTTATAGACTTGATCTCGCTCGAATATTCCCGCCTCGGAAATAGCCGGGTCTCCCGAAATGAATGACATTGACTGTTGGTATTTTTCCACCAGCACACTGGCCACGTCCCTGTAACTCGACACCAAGCCATCCAGGATGTCATGAAAAGCAGCCAGCGGTCGATCATCGTTTTCATGGAATAATCCCTTGAATACCTTTAATCCGGAAACTTCGATTGTTACGCCGAGCTCATCCAGGAGCCTGGATTTTCCCACCCCGGTCTCGCCGGTAACCATGGCGATTCTGGGCACCTTGTCCAAAGCCATCAATGCTGCTTCTTCCAAGTCAGCAAGTTCTTTGGAACGGCCGACAAACCCGGGAAGCAAAGTATAGGTTTGTTCGATGGCCGTTCCGGCGACCTTGTCGTCTCTTCCAGAGACTTCGTTTAAAGCGGTGAGCACCTCGTCCACAGAGGAGAACCTTGCAGCCGGCTCCTTTGACATGAGTCCGTATACCACTTCTTCGAGACCGAGCGGCATGTCCGGGCAAAGTAAACGAAGGTCAGGTATTTCTTCGAACAAGGTGGCACGAAGCACCTCAATCGGATTGTTCTTATCAAAAGGCGGATTTCCAGTTAAAAGCTCGAATAACAGGACTCCCAGGGAATATAGATCAGCTCTCTTGTCGACAGGACCGCCACGGATTACCTCGGGAGCCATGTAATGCAACGTGCCTCTCTGTATCAGCTCATCGGAGCCGGCCGGAGCGGCCAGGCTGAAATCCAGCAACTTTACAGCCGGTTTTTCGGGCCGTGTTGCGTCAACCATTATATTGGAGGGCTTGATGTCGTTGTGAACGAGTCCCCTCGAATGGATATATTGCAATGCCTTGCATACACCTGCCAGTGCGGGAAAGAAGGAAATATGATCAGGGCCTGATATCACCCGGTCAATGGTTTTTCCCGGAGCCAACTCCATTGCCAAGAAGGACCTGCCGTCAGCCCTGCCCATGTCCAGGATCCTGACCAGGTTCGGGTGGCGCAACCTGGAGAGATGAGCGAACTCCATTTCGAGGTCGTTGTCGGCAGCCTTGTCCAAGAGTTTCAGGGCTACCGTACGATTCGTTCCCAGGTCGAGCGCCTTGTACACGGTGCTTCGGCCGCCGGATCCAAGCTTTTCGAGTAAGGAGTACCTGCCGTCAACCTGTTTCAACGCCCCGTGCCTGATTTGTTTCACTTTTGTACCGGGCTCGTGCCCACGCTTGCATCACGGGCCCCTGCGCCAATAGCCCCATCGATGTATGGGTTAAAGGTGGGAAAGCCTGATAGAGAGATGTTGAAGACGAAGCCTACCGGGCTTGTGCCCAGTCCGTCGCCCCCGGCCTTGAAGGACCCGAAAGAATTATATGCATTGAAGGATGACAGAGACGGTTCGATGTCCAGACCGAAGAAGAACCCTATTCTCTGGAACCAAGAGAGCAATAACCTGTTAAAGAAGCTTACCAGTCCCTGCGGGCTGGTTCCCAGGCCCGCAGCTTTGGCAGTCTTGTCCACAACAAGACCGATTACAACGTCCGGCGCTGTTATTTGATCCCTGCCCGGCTTATCCTGTTGATCATCCCATGGCAGAGTCCTCTCGATGACGCATTTTCCCCGGTAGTTGGTTGTACAAGATACATTTTCATACAATTTGCCAATAAACCTGCCGAAGATTTTTTCACCGGGCACAGGCCTGCCCCGGCTATTGACCACAGTAATCCCGGCCCTGACAAAGAGACCCTGTTCGCCGTGCAACCTTCTTGTCTTTACCCGGATTTTGACATAACGCTTGCCGGGAATTTCGATATTTTTGCCGGAGACCATGTCTTGGGCGGCCTGACCTATGTTCAGCAGGCCATTACCTGTTTCAAGGTCGAACCCGGGTTCCCCCAGGTCCGATGCCGAGGCATCGAGCCTTGCTGTAATGCTTTTCGGCTCAGCCCCGGCCGATAAAAGCAATGCGGCGGAAGCGGAAACATGAGCTGCCGAGGCTGATGTGCCGGAGAGCATCCATGGGGCGGGTTTGCCCGGCATACCCGGCGGGAAGGATTCGCCTATTATGCCGTCAGCCATGCCGTCGTTGTTTTCGTCACGGTCGAGATCTCCGCCCGGTGCCAGTATATCCAACCTGGCATCAGATGCGGAGTATTCGGCCCGAACAATACCCGTGCTATCGAGCCTTGCAGCGCCGACCGCGATAACCCCCCTGAGTGCGGCCGGGTACAGGACCGGTCCGCCCCAGTCGTTTCCGGCAGCGCCGACAATCACTACTCCATTGTCGAGTGCTTGTCTCACTGCTTTGACCAGAGCAAGGGAAGGTGTGTAACCCGGGTCGAATGTCAGGGACAGGTTTATCACCTGTGCGCCATGCTCGACTGCATAGATTATACCCTGGACTATATCGGCCTCGGTGCCTACGGCATCCTTGTCAAGGACCCTGACAGGCATTATGGATACTCCGGGAGATATACCTGCGCCCGAGTCCGAGTACCTGGAATCCCGGGCAATTATACTTGTTACAAGCGTTCCATGTCCGTTTTCGTCCAGGGGCTCCCGGTCGCCATCCACAAAATCCATGGGCGCAACAAAGTCGGTGCCGGCCAATCCCGGTGGAACTCTGTAAGCCTCGTCATCAGTATCAAGGTATGAAACGCCTGTATCCAGGACTCCGACAACGACGCCGCTTCCATCGCCGACAAGTTCCCATGCCTTTTCGACGCCGATTGCCTGCAGGTTCCATTGGTACGGATAGAGGTCGCCGTTCTCTACTGACGCCGCCCTGCAAATGGCATTGGCGGATGCTTGTAAAACATCCTTATCCTGGGAGAGGCGTTTCAGCAGGCCGTTCGTGTCTCCATCATGCGAGTGGAGACGCAAAACACCGGCAGGTCCCCTGAACGGAACCAGCCATGCGCGGGACCGTTCGAGGAGCTTTTCGAGGTGCTTGGTGTCCAGAGGTTTCTTCAGTGTGACCAGGGCCTCGCCTCTTGCCGCGCCGGGCCATGCCTGCACTTGGCCGGAAAGTGAAAACGTGATTGCAGACAGTACAACCCAGAGATTACGCATCTTCATGGAGACCTCCTTTTAGCCCCTGGTCACCCGGTTTCTCATTCTTGCTTTGTACTGGCGATTTCAACTTCGAGAACATGATATTACTTCCGGACAGGCTCTTTACCTTGTGTTTCAGTTCGGCCGCACTTGTTGCCAAGTCCACGATACCGGCCGAAAGGGGCTCCTCCACGATAATAGCTGCAAGCGAAAGGGACATGAGAGGAAAGCGCCTCAGTGTGCCGTACCTGTCGACTGCTTTGATGTAACCGGCATTCAGATCGAATTCGTCGTAGTGGAGGCGCATCAGGCGGTCGAAACTGGTAGTAACATCGTGAGCGAAATCGTCGATGTCGGCCAAACCCGCTATTGCAATGAAGTCATCTCCTCCTATGTGGCCGACAAAAACATTATGTTTCGCTGAAAGCACTGCCAGCAATCCGGCCAAGTGCTTGAGTGCGCCGTCAGCCTTGGCAAAACCATACACGTCGTTGTATACCTTGAAATTATCTACATCCATGTAGCAGAAGACGAAAGGTTCACCTGCAGCGGATCTTTTGGCGATCTCTTTTTCTATTGCAGGGCTGCCGGGAAGACCTGATGACGGGTTGACCTGAAGAAGCGCATGCGTGCGCTCGATTAGTCTTTTAAGCCTTGCATTGAGTTCGCTTGGAAAGACAGGGGCCTTCATGACATCATCACATCCGGTCTCTATGGCCTGTACACGTTCTTCAGGGGACATGCGGTTTCCAACAGCCATGATCGGCAGGGCCGCTGTTGTTCCGCCGGACCGTATTTTGCCTATTGCTTCAATCAAGTCGAATGAAGGTGATGCAGCGTCGATCAGTACTGCTCCTATTCTTGTACTGTCGATGATTTCCAGCATTTTTTCGATATTCGCCGCTGAAACGAATTCAAAGCCTGTCAGAGGTGAAAGAGCGCGAACCACGTGCCTATAAAAAGATCTCCTGCCTGTTACAAGGATGTTGGCCGAGTTTCCGGGTCGATGGGCGGCCAGGGCACTGTCCACGGTCTCATAGAGCTTTACAGGCTTAACCGGTTTTTTAATAAAGGCAAAGGCACCTTTTGAAACAGCTCCTCTCGCAGCATCCATGGCCGAGATTATTATCACCGGGATGTGCATGGTCTCCGGGTCGTTTCTTAAAACCTCCAGGAGTTCGAGCCCATTGACGTGTGGCATGGAGATGTCGAGTGTAAGCAGGCATGGCTTTAGCATGCGCGCCAGAAGAACAGCGCGATTCGGATCTTGCTCACTAACTACTTTGAAGCCTTTCTTTTCGATCATCCTGGAAAGAAAATGGGCGGTAGGCTTGTCGTCATCCACTACCAAAACCAGTTTTTCAACTAAATGGTCTGGATGGTTCATGGTCGTTGTAGCTTTTTGCTCGTGCATGTCCGATTCACCTCGGTGTGCATTTAATGCAAGCATCGTTCCATGAACAATGCTTAGCCGCCTCAAAATTATCGACATTATTTCAATGAGTTATTAGAGTCCAAGCAAGCAATGGTCCAAGCAATCTATTTTTTTTGTTGAAAACAGAGGTGAACAGTGGCGTAAACGCCACGTTTTTTATAAAGCCATTGATTTTTTCAACAGCGCCAATCCATTGAAGTCGTTGCCAACAGTATTCTCCACATCCTGTTGCTTCTCGGAACACCTGGCTTGTTGCTTTTATCCGATATACCCGTAGGTATTACTTTGTTGTCGCGATTTGCAGGCACTGCGCTCGCTCGCTCGCCTATTTAGATAAAAAACCGGGAAATCCATGGGCAACGGCCCTGTTTGCTCCCACCTGTCTGTTCCTACATTGCGATTTTTTCGCTCATTTCTTTGCCGCCAAGTGGTTTCGGGAAACAATAATATAACAAGTAACTTCAATCCGGAACGAATAAGCATTTGGCTGATGTTACGTTAACGCCACAATAATGCGGTGTATACACCACCTAATGGCTATGGCCCTGCATCTTCCGCTTGAACGGCTTTGGATCGATATTGTTTCTCTTCAGCAGGGCCCATAAGGATTTTCTGTCCAATCCACCCATCTTCGCTGCTTCGGTTATTTTCCCCTTGGCTGCAGTCAGCAGCTTTGTGGCATAGGCTTTCTCGAAAGTCCTGATTAATTCGTCACGCTGCTGTCGATAGGGCTGTGAAAGATCGACTTTGCTGGTGGCGTCTATTTCTCCCTGCTCGAATTGGAAAAGGTCTCTCACATGGATCACCGGGCCGTTTGCAACCACCATGGCCTGCTTGATAATGTTTTGGAGTTCTCTAACGTTGCCGGGCCAGGAATGCTCTTTTAACCTTTTTAAAGCCCCTGGACTGATTCCCTCGATGTTTTTATCCAGTTCGGAATTGTATAAAATCCTGAAATGGTCCACGAGTTCGGGCAAGTCTTCGAGTCTCTCCCGGAGCGGCGGCAGGATCATTGGCAGCACGTTTATCCTGTAGTACAGGTCTTGCCTGAAGGTACTTAAGGCGACCATGTTCTGGAGCGGTCGGTTCGTGGCTGCTATTATCCGCACGTCGATCTTGGAGGTTACATCTCCGCCAACAGGCCTGACTTCGCCTGTTTGGAGCACCCGTAGCAAACCGACTTGTAGCCTGGGTGACATCTCGCTGATTTCATCCAGGAACAGCACACCCTCGTGGGCTGCGAAAAACAGGCCGGCCCTGTTCGACGATGCTCCGGTAAACGCTCCTTTTACGTGACCGAACAACTCGCTTTCCAGCAACTCTTCTGGCAAGGCGCCGCAGTTAACCGGAACAAAAGGTTTTTCATTCCTCGAGCTGAGCCTGTGAATGGTCCTGGCAGCCAGTTCCTTGCCGGTTCCGCTTTCTCCGTAGATTGTTACCGGTACATCGTTTCTTGCCACAAGGGATATTTGGTCCAGTACTTTTCTCATGGCCGGAGAAGAACCTATGATATAATCACTCCTGCGCCTCTTGGTGTTCTTGCTCTTTCGGAGTTCTGAAATTTCCCGGAGCATGTCGCGCCTGGACAAGGCCTTTGCGATCCTTTCTTTCAACTCTTTGGGTGATATCGGCTTGGTGACGAAATCATCCGCGCCACGCCGCATGGCCTCTACTGCCTGGGCCACTGTTCCATAAGCAGTTACAAGTATGACAGGGAGGTTGGGTTTTGCCGACTTGGCTTCAACCAACAAATCGAGACCGTCCATGCCTTCCATGCGCAAGTCTGTTACCAGGATATCGAAATGCCTGGACTTGAGAAGGCCGAGAGCCTCATCGCCTGATGACGCGGTCTTCACTTCATAACCTGTCTCTGTAAGCATGGTTGCAATAGCACGCCTGACAGTGCCTTCGTCATCGGCAAGCAATACGCTGGGCCGGCTTTTTTTCATATTGTCCGGTCTCATCCCTTGTAGTTGTGGACCAGCACCTTGGGGCCGCTTCTGAAGCCGACCTCGATTTTGTTCCCGGAAAAATAGTTCGTTACAATGCCTACGCCGAAGGCGGGATGATCTATCAGATCTCCCTTTTCATAGGACTCGTACATGTTGTATCGCTTCCTTGGTATCGGGCCTGCCTCGTCGAGCAGGCGTTTCCATGTGGCTTCGGCCTCTGCCGGTCCGCTTGGCCTGGACTTCCTGGCCCGCAGCCCCGAACCTTTTGGTATGTTCCTGCTTTTTCTTACTTTGTGCTCATACCCGCAGGTGTTACAGCGTACCTTCACCGGTTCGCCGTCTACCATGGCCAGGATTGTATGTGCCAGGTTCAATTTGCACTTGGGGCAATCGAGGTCGATTTCTCCGCCCACTCTCAATTCAAGATTCATATTTCCACTCCCTGCATCCAGGTGACAATTGGATTGGAGCAAAAACACGGGCTGAGGGCAACCCCAAAAAAAACAGTTTTTTTTATTATCCTGTCAGCCCGGACAGTGACACTTGGCTGCCGCAGGGTATACATGTAAGAGCGCTTTTTTGGGGCGGTCGGCGGGAAACATCTTTTTCCCCAAATGTGTATCCACAAGTTTTATTATGATTCCAAAAAATCCTTGCGATGTGTTAATATCAAAAACCGAAATGTTTGATTGCTTTGGATATCGTTTGCTGACAGGGTGATTGTATATGAGAAACAAAGCCCCGGACCTTGAGCAAAAAGTCCAGGAATTGGAAAAGCAGGTGGCTTACCTAAAGGGGCTATCCGAGGGGGCGGGCCGCGGTGTACGCATAGGTTATGAATACAAGTCGAAACGGAAGATACTTGGAATGCCCTTGGTTCATATAAACCAGGGCTTGGATCCTAAAACCGGGGCTCCTGCTGTTGCAAGAGGTTTCGTTGCAATCGGAAATATCGCCATAGGCGTATTCGCTTTCGGCGGCTTGAGTTTAGGAGTGTTCACGCTTGGCGGAATAGCTATGGGCTTATTGTCGTTCGGGGGTATTTCGATTGGTATCGGCTTGGCGCTGGGCGGAGTATCGATCGGATACGTGGCAATCGGAGGATTGGCAATAGGCAAATATGCAGTGGGAGGCATGGCCCTGGGCGTTCATACCATAAGTGCACGGGGCGTCGATCCAAGGGCCGTGGAATTTTTCAAGAGTTTCGTGCCCGCCTTTCTGCAAAAAGCGGGGACAGGCATGGGAGGTTGATATGGGGAAGGTAACTCCGGTCAAAAAGATTTCAAGTATGCTGGTATACAGCGCCCGGCATTTTGCCGTATGTTGGTCAATCTTGCTGCTTTTCGTGGCCGGCCCGTTTTCGTGCCGGGCCGACAACTCCGTAAATAACGGCGATGCAGACACGGATCTCGATACCGATACCGATACTGATACCGACACGGATACCACTTGGAAAAATTTCGAGTTCGAAGGATGTGATCAAAAATTCAACCCATGGAAGGCAGGCGAGCAAAAGTATGTGGCTGCACCGTGGATCGTAAACCCGACACAGAACTCGGCGACCATTATGTGGGAGTCGGCCGAGGCAAAACCGTCATTTATACTTTGGGGCAGGAAGGGGCAGTGGGAGAAGGTCACGTGTGTCAATGAACCGTTCAAGGCACCGATAAAGGCCGAGTTCGAGGATGTCCACGAGACGTGGCTGTACAGGGCCCGGCTTGAGAATCTCGAACCGGGGCAGAGATACCAGTACACCATGCCCGGGGCAGAAGTGCCTGTGCGTGACGAGATGATGCCGTATTTCATTACCAACTTGCAGGATTTCCAGGACAAGGTCGATTCCGGCAAGATAAGTTGGGAAGAAGTGGGCGTTCATTCATTTGTAACCGCACCCAAACCCGGCGATCCGTTCACCATAATGATAGCGGGAGACAACCAGTCCATTCCAAACTACGAGAGTGAAGTGGCCGATGCAATGACCAGGAATCCGGCCGACTTTTTCATCCACCTTGGTGACATAGTGCAAGATGGATTTTGCAGGGAATACACGTTCAACTATCTCTGGATGTTCAGGGCGGCATTGGCCGACATGGCTTCGGTCCATGTTTCAGGTAACCATGAAGGGGACGGGGACGTGATTCCGTACGATACGTACTTTGATATTCATCCTGGTGAATCCATCGATATCAAAGGACAAACAGTTGCGCCCGGACCCAGGTCTTTTACGTACGACTATGGCCCGATAAGATTCTTTGCTCTCGATACCCAAAGGGACATGGGTCCGGATTCGGCCCAGTTCAGGTGGCTTGAGCATGAAATTGAAAAAACGGTTAAAAATGACAAGAACATAATTTACCTGTTCCCGGTATGGCACAGGCCTGTTTTCAGTTGGCAGGCCGGACGATTGAAGCCGTATATCGACTCGATCCAGGGATTAATGAAGAAGTGGAGGGTCGATGCCGTATTTACCGGACACATACATTGGTATGAGCGTTTCGAGCAGGAGGGCGTAACCTATGTCGTGACAGGCGGAGCAGGCGCCGGACTCGATCCAAAGGATGCCGGAGAGCCTCTCGATGGAGCAAACAGGGTGGTTCACGATTCTTGCAGGCATTTCCTTATCGGCGATGTGAACGACCAGAGAATCGAGTTTCGTGTAATAAAAGCGGACGACGACTCCGAGATAGACAGTTTCACCATAAAGGCCAAGGACAGGTCTGACCTGCGTTGATCGATCATACCTTGAAACAAATTGTCTTGATATTCGAACCCGGAGTCACTCGTTGAGGGACTTGGATGTAATTTTCGAGGATAACCACCTCTTATGTATAAACAAGCCAGCAGGATTGCCCACGCAACCCGATGTCAAGGGCGGGGCCAGCGCCCTCGAATCAGCCAGGACGTACCTGAAGCTGAAATACAACAAGCCGGGGAACGTTTACCTCGGTATGGTACACAGGCTTGATAAGCCTGTCTCGGGCGTGCTCCTGTTTGCAAAAACTTCCAAGGCAGCAAAACGATTGTCGGCACAATTCAGGGAACGGCATGTTAAAAAGCATTATCTGGCGGTTGTGGAAGGGCGCATTCGGCAACAGGCGAATGTTATTGAGTCCTTTGTCTGGAGGGATGAAGGGGCATGTGTTACCCTGGTGTCAGATGTTCCCACGAAAAACGCCAAGCCGGCAAAACTCGAGTTTTTTGTGCTTGCGGTTCGAAAAGACTATTCATTGGTTGAAATCCATATGCTTACAGGCAGGAAACACCAGATAAGGGCCCAGTTGTCTTTTATCGGTCACCCGATAGTGGGAGATAACCGGTACGGTGGGAAGGCCAGGTTAAAATCAGGATCTATTGCTCTGCAAAGCAGTAGTTTGGAGATCGAACATCCAACGAAACATTCCATTATGACATTTTCCATTGAACCTCCGGGCACGTACCCATGGGATCTTTTTACAGGGCTTTTGTGAAGGCCGCGTTCGCAGATTCCCGAACTCTCGGACATGATTTCACGAAACAGGAAAAGGGTGACTGTATATCCACGTGCGGCATTGCCATGAGTGCGGTTGTATTCTTCTTGCCGGGGCTTCACATTCGGGTACCCTGCCCGGCAGAGTAATTGACTAAGAGATTTACCCGGCAGGCTTACCGCCGGATACCCACCTGGCATAGTGACCACAGGGCAATACGTTTTGCGATTCGGTTGCTGCGAGCAGGTTTTCCCCGGCCTCTATGAGCCCGCCTCTTTTTACCGCCAATGGAATCAGCAGGTTTGCAAGAGCCGAACCTGTGACACCAGGAGTATGACTGGTGACGGCAAAGAGACATGCATCCCCGGAGAGAAGGGATATGCAGTTTTCAACAAGCCCCGGCAGATCTTTTTCCAGCTTGAAAACCTGGCCTTGGCTGCCTCTTCCGAAAGAAGGCGGGTCCATGATCACGGCTTCGTATCTTTTTTTTCTCCTTATTTCCCTTTTCACGAACTTGAGGCTGTCGTCCGTAATCCACCTTATTGATTCGATATGGTTCAGTTTCGCATTCTCTTTAGCCCATTGCACGGTGCTCCTGGATGCATCCAGGTGAGTAACCTGCCATCCGGTAATAGCCGAAGCCAGGGAAATCGCGCCCGTATATCCGAACAGATTGAGCATGTTCATATTCTTGCGATCTTTGTCGACAGCTATCTTTTTCATGATGTCAGCCTGGGGAAGATGCTCTGGGAAAAAGCCCAGGTGACCAAAAGATGTAGGCTTGAGCTTCAGCAGGAGTTCAACGGTTCCGATTCCAATGGTAAAGCTTTCAGGCAACCCGGAACCAAGCCACTTGCCGCCCTTGCTGTCGGTTCGCTTGAAATATGCTTTCTTCATGTCCCACTTTGCACATTCCCTGTTCTTCGGCCAAAAGGCTTGGGAAGCCGGTCGCTCCACAAGGAAATCGCCGAATTGTTCCAATCTCGAATTTTCTCCGCAATCGATGAATTTGTAATCTCTGCTTTTGGTAATGACCATGTTGGTTAGTTTGATTCTGTATTCCGGGGAATGCCTCATTTTTTTAACCTGTTTGGGTTTCCTCCTGCTTCGTGTAATAACCCGATTTGGATCTTTTAGGCAACCTGTCGAAGCCGAGTCGATATGTCAGTAAAGTGCCGAGTGAAAATGTCAGTAGGGGTAATGGTTCATGCCAAATACCTTTGGTTGGAGTCAGGCCCTCCCGGCCCGGCCCTCCCCACCCAGGTTGATTTTCAGGGTGCCTAAAATATGCTGTTATTTCATGAAGTAGGGGCGGTTCGCGAACCGCCCTTGCGAGATCCAA
>JAADFL010000091.1 GCA_013152945.1 Deltaproteobacteria bacterium
GGTGTCAAGTATTGTATGCACAGAACAAAGGCTTGTTGCCGAAATATTTGACGCTGCCGCCTTTTTTTGCTAAGGTTTCGCAACCAAAAGGAGGGGAGACATGGGATTTCAAAAAGATTCGGAAAAAAGAGTGCGCTTGAGACGTAAGGCTGCGGTTCCCGTGCGTTACGAAAGCAAGACCATGAGCCTGATCGACACGAGCGAAGACATCTCCGAAGGCGGCGTATTCGTCAACTCTCCATTATTGGACGAAGTCGGAACACGTGCGGATATCGAAATCGTGGTTCCGGGTTCGGGCATGGTCCTCCGGACAAAGGGCAAGGTCCGCTGGCATACGCCTGTAGGCAACCTTCATCATGATGATCCAAAACTCTCGGGCATGGGTATCGAGTTCACGAACATCGAGCCTTGGGCCGCAGCTCTGCTCAGGGACTGGGTTTTAAACGGCAACGGGCAAGTGGGTAACAGTTAGCAGAAAAATTTGGAATCAAACATTCCTTTATTGTCGAGCCGGGTACAATATCTTTGGAGCAACTCTCAATAATAATTTCAGTTAAAAATTTTTCCATCGAAACCGGAGAATCATTGAAGATTTTGTGACTTCCTCCCCGTTTTTCCGCCATACATATACGGCATTGGATTCCATACGACACAGGGCTTCCGGGGTAACTTTTTTCGCATCGCTGTGACAAGCATCATTACCGGCTGAGCAAACAGCGCGAATAGATCGTGCCTGGTCCGCACCACGGTCTAAAGTTTTCCCTGGACCAGGAACCTTATCAACCTGCACCAGAATTTTGAATATCCTGCCCACGAGAGCATGGTGCCCACCCAGGTCGGCCCGCAATCCGAGGCAAAGGCGCATGTCGTGCCCTTGCCCCAGCTTGTTATGACGAGCAACGGATCCCCACTATCGGTTTCCAACAGCACTCTCGAACCGGGCTTGGCCTTCAACACGTTGTACCCGGCGAACAATACCTCGTCCCAGGCAGTCAGCCCTGTCAACACGGGATGCCCGGGCTCCAAGACTTTTACACCCGCGCCTTCGGGCGTCTCTTTTCGATCATCCCCGTCTTTTATGACAACAGGCAAGACTTCTTCCAACGGACTGCCATGGTACCTGGCCTGTCCGCCAAAACCGCCAAAGCTGAACCACCCCCCGATCATCAGAAGCACGCCGCCATTCTCCACGTATTCCTTGATCATGTTCAACCTGTTGGGTCCGGGTGGCATCTGCTTCGGATCGGAATACAGCAGGAGCGTGTCCGCGGTAATATCCGACAATACGATCGCATCGTACAATGCAAAATCACGGGCACTGACCGGCAACAACTCGGAAATTTCGCCGGATGCAACGTGTGTGACCTCGATGGCTCCATCCGAACCAAGGGCGCTCCTTAAATGCAATGATTCATCCATTCGTCCCCCGGACAGGTAAAGGCCGACGCCGGGACTGGTAAGAAAGTGGCCTGTCTGGGTATCACCCACGTACAATACATGGAGCCGTTTACGGTTATCCTCTTTGGTATTGTTATTACTCATTCCCTGTTCTCCTGTTCCTCATCAAATACCACGGACAACCTTGTGTCCTGGTAATTCTGTTTCAAGCCATGTAAAAGTTCGCCCATTAATATATTTTTGTCACCCGACTCAACACTGATATGACATATCACGTTCATCTCCAGGGATGAACCCAGCATTCCGATTTTTTTCAACTTGTACTTGCCGCCGGAACCATCCAGGATTTTATCCACCAAATCCCTGACTTCGCCGAGTCTCGGGTGATTGGCATTGACGGGATCAATATGCACGACCGCGCGAGCCGTCTTTCCAGTGCTTATCCTGTCTTCCACCTTGTGCACCATGGTATGCAGATTCATGGCCGTCATATCGGGCGGCACCTCCAGGTGCAGGGAAACGTACCTGGTATCACCGTAATGATGTATGGTTATTTCGTGAACTCCGAGCACTCCCGGTACGGACATTGCAATATTTTTTATCTCGTCCACTTCTTCCTCCTCGGGAGGAGTACCCAGAAGTGAATCTATCGCCCTTCTGCCTACATCGACGGCTATCTTTACTATGAACAGACTCACGCAGATTCCGATCCAACCGTCAACTCCCCGGAAGCCCAAGATCTCGGCCGACATGCCGCCGGCAACCATTAGGGTGGCAATGGCATCACTCCGATGGTGCCATCCGTCGGCCTCGAGCGCCTGGTGATTGTAATCCCTGCCGAGACGCAGGGAAAATCTTGCAAGAATTTCCTTGATGGGCGCTGTCCCGGCCACCACCGCCACGATCCACCAGGTTGCATGAAGAGATGCCGGGTTCAACACTCGTTCTAGTGAGGCCTTGCCGAACTCCACGCCGGCGGTTGCCAAAAGAACGGCTATCACCAGGGACGATACTGTTTCGGCCCTGCCATGGCCAAAAGGATGCTCTACGTCCGGCGGCCTGGTAGCAATGTACGAACCCATTACCAGCACGAGTGAAGTCAATGAATCCGCCAGGGTGTGTACCGCGTCCGCGACCAATGCGATACTTCCGGTCATTACACCGAGAGCGATTTTAAGGCCGAAAAGCAGGAGGTTCACTCCCACGCTCACCCAGCCTGCGAATATTCCAACTTCGTGTTTCGTCCTTGGCATCACTGGATTGTCCGGTTCTCGAAATTCCTGCAAAATGACATCTCGATACCAATCTCTCTTGGCTTTTCACTCTTGTTGACTTATTAACATCAGGTATTCCATTCGGATAGTCAAGCCGATTGAAAAGTTTGAAAGAATTCACGGGAGAATGGGATGAAAGCGAAAGTCGTTGTCATGGGATGCGGCAGGATAGGTTCAACTGTCTGCAGGGACCTGGCACGTTCGAACAATCTCGAAATAACCGCGGTAGATACGAATCGCAGGGCCCTCTCGACCCTTGAAGGATTTTCGAATATCCGTTTGCGGCAAGCAGGTCTCATGGATCGGGATAGTATCCGCGGGATCTTGTCCCGGGCGGACCTGGTTGTGGACGCATTGCCCGGAAGGTTCGGCATGACCGCACTCAGGAGCTTGATAGAGGCTGCCAAGCCTGTCGTCGATGTCTCGTTCATGCCGGAAAATCCATTCGACTTGGACCGGGCCGCAAGAGAAAAGAGAGTTACGGTCATAGTCGACGCCGGCGTGGCTCCGGGGCTCAGTCACATACTGGCTGCTACGAGCTGCCGGGGCATGGATCGTGTAAAGAGAATAACTATCCTGGTTGGAGGCGTCCCGCAGAAACCGAGACCTCCATGGAACTATTTCACTGTATTCTCACTCGAAGACCTATTGGAGGAATATGTCAGGCCGGCCAGGATGGTAAGGCATGGTCAAAAGGTCGATATTGATCCCCTGTCGAAAATCGAGAAGATCGAACTCCCCCAACTTGGTAATTTCGAGGCCTTTTACAGCGACGGCCTTCGCACATTGATCGAAACCATTAAGGCCGAGTACATCGAAGAACTGACCTTGCGACACCCCGGCCACCTCGAACTCATACGCGTGTTGAAAGATTCAGGGTTCCTGTCCGGCAAGGAAATCGCCGGAGAATCAGGTCCTGTCATTCCACTGGAATTTACCGCCCGCCTGCTGAAAGAGGCATGGAGACCTTTACCGAACGACATGGACATGACTATACTTCAAGTATCCGTCGAAGCGTCACAAGATGGGGAAGAACAACGAATAACCCACCACATGGTGGACAGGCAGGAGCAGGATCCGGACGGGCGAAATCACGGTATACCCTCCATGTCCAGGACTACCGGATATACCTGCGCATCTCTCGTTCGCCTTTACCTCGAAGGCATGGTTGAAAAAAAGGGTATTGTTCCACCGGAAGAAATCGGTTCAAACAAAGAATGCGTTTCTTTTATTTTGAGCGATCTATCGAAAAGGGGAATCAAGATAGAAACCGGGACCGTTACAGGTTCCATCAAATAATCCCTTTCGACTTGATTTGCAGGTAGGTCGTTACCAATACACTTGGAGCCCTTTCCGCATCCACGTCGATTACCATGCACTTGGAGGCGATTGCCTTCACAGCCTCCCTTCTGTAGTCGAGCAATCTCGATGCAGCCACCTTCCTGTACACGCCTTCCATATCTCTCGGAAACAAACCGGCGGCCGCAGCCATCGACGGGTCATGGATGAGAGTACAGAGCACCACATGTTTTTTTGAAAGCATGGAAATAGCACCACCCAGGTTGCGGGCCTCGATAGCATCTCTGACCTGTGTCAAGATCACGACAAGGCTGCGCCTTTCAAGCATTCGCTCCATTGAGCCCACACATGAAGCAAGGTCCGGCTCCACGGGTCTCGGGTTAAGATCGAAAAAAGTCCGGGCAAGCCGCCCGGCGGCACCCGGGGGCCTGCAAGGGGCAAGCAACTTTTCCACTTCATTTGAATACGCCGCACCGCCTACACTATCTCCGTATGCCTCAGCCACGTTGGCCAGAGCCAACGAAGCCTTCAGGGACACGTCCAATCTCGTAACCTTACGGCCCAATCCTGCAGGGACGGACATCATCCTCCGTCCAATGTCCAGCAGTATCAATACCCTTTGGCTTTGTTCCTCCGCCATCTCCCTGACAATCAAGGCACCGTGCCTGGCCGTTGCTTTCCAGTCGACCCTCGAAGGCTCATCACCTTCCATGTACGGCCTCAAATATGCAAATTCACCCCTGCGAACCGCGGAATGTACAGGCCTTGCTCCCACCGCCCGTACAGCCCGCGACCGGGCTGCGGCAAGATACCTGCCGGTTCCCCTGAAGTCCGGAAACACATCCATGACGCGGCGTGTGTCATGTACTGCCGCGATCCATGCAAGACCAAGCATGGTCCTATGCTTTACTATGATTGAACCGAAGTGGTGTCGCCCTCTTTGACTTGCCTCCAGCTTGTATTCAAGGAAATCCCTGCCTCCGGCTTGAAGGGTTACAACGAATTCATTGCCGTTGTAATCAAGGCTCAACGGAGGTTCGTCCCTGATGATCAGCTCCGCTTTTCTCGCCCCGGGGTTGTACAGCTCGAGTCTGACGTTGCAAGATCCGTTGAGAGGCAACAACGAAGGACAATCCCTTTTAACGGTTATAGTCATATCCCTTTTCAGCAAATATATATCCAGAGCAAATATGCCCAAAATCACGACGTGAACAGGCAATGTCACCGCTAAAACAGCATCCATATACAAACCTGCAAAAGTCGAAACGGCAAGAACAAACAAAAAGACCAACGCCCTCTTATCAAGCGCCGTCCCCGAAGAATGAAAATGCTCTGTCGAAAAAGAGCCAGCAACGGTTTCGGTCACTGCCTTGCTCGCAATATTACTCAATTGTGAGTCCTTCAATTTTCTCTGAACCGCTTCCCGAACCGGCTTCCACGGTCTTTCTCGGCACCTCAACTGTTTCCAGCAACCCGGCAATCACCGCGTCCGTATTCAAACCTTCCATTTCCTGCTCCGGTGAAAGAGCCAGCCTGTGTCTCAACACGGGATAACACATTCGTTTCACGTGATCAGGAATGACGAAAGGATATCCCTTCAACGCCGCAAGCGTCCTGGAGGATCGTAACAGGTGTACACCTGCTCGCGGCCCCGCGCCATGAAAAAGGTCCGGCCATGCCCTTGTCTTTTGCACCAGGTTGACTATGTATTCAAGAATAGAATCATCCACCCTTGCCTCCTCGGCGGCTGCTGCAGCTCGAATAAAGCCGGATGCATCCACCGACCTATGAATACCGGCCGTGACCCCGAGTCTTGCCGGATCGAAGCCGTCCCTGTGCCTCTTGAGCATCTCGATTTCATTCGCCTTTGCCAAGTCGCTTACAATGCTCTTGAACATGAACCTGTCCAACTCGGACTCGGGCAAGGGATACGTTCCCTCGTGCTCCATTGGGTTCTGCGTTGCCATTACCAGGAAAGGCTTCGGAAGATCGTGCTTCCTGCCGTCAAGTGTAACGGCCCCCTCTTCCATTGCTTCAAGCAACGCAGCCTGAGTCTTTGCAGGAGCCCGGTTCAATTCATCCGCCAACAGAACATTGACGAAAACAGGCCCTTTCCTGAAAGACCAGGTCTTTTTATTCTGGTCGAATATATAGGTGCCGGTAATATCGCTCGGCATCAAGTCCGGCGTGAATTGTATCCTTCCCCACACGAGATCCAGGCATTCGGCCAGTGTCCTCACGATAAGGGTTTTTCCTGTTCCAGGCGGACCTTCGATCAACATGTGCCCGCCTGAAAGCAAGGCAACCATCAGTTCTTCGATCAGAAGGTCATGGCCTACAACCGCCTTTTTCAATTCCGAATTGAGAATGTCTGAAAAACTTTTTGCCGTATCAATCGACATATTCATCCCTCTTTTGGTTATCGTGTCCACGGTCCATTATCGCCGCAAAACCCATGGCAAGCCGTAAAATCTCCGGCTTTCGAATTCCGCCGGATAGACTTGCCAATTCGTTTTCAAGCCGGCCGTGTTTCAGGCCCGCAACCTGTTCGGCGTCCCTAATTATCCGTTCCTTTACAGATATACCCGGGTCAAGGGCATGTAAGTATGCTATTGCATTTTCCCGAAGCACCTGGACGGGTAGTTCCCTGTTTCCGATTCGTTCGTACAGGCCGGCCAGTAATTCCACTTCATCCCACTCCTTTCGTTCTCGTTTTATCCTGCCCGACACTCTTCCTGTTGGTCGTCCGCGGAGCCACAGGAAAAACATGATCAGGAGGATCAACTCCAGTATGGCCGGACCTGCGGACGAATGCCAAATAACGGAAAAGACCCCCAGGCCCTTGCCGAGTCCATGGTGATATTCATCGAAACAGATGAGGCCGTTTTGTGCCGCCAAGCCGGCCAATACACGGACCATTGCCGCTGAATTCATACGGCCCAGCCCCTTGTTTGTAAAGGGCAACACCTCGGAAAGCACAATCACCAGACCGTCACCATAATCCAAAGAGGCTGCAACGACATTGATCTCGTTCATTGCCAGGACACTTGCCTCGGACGGAGGGACGAGTCCGACCATTTGGTTCCCCGGCACATCATCTAACTCCGGAAGCCCATTGCCCGGTATTGTCCAAAAGGGCTCATCCCGTTCCTTTGATCGGCTGTTTTCTTCATCGAAAGAAACCTCCCGTGTTTCACCCTGTTTGTCTGCACTTGTCGTGTAGGTCACGCCAAAACCGAAAGCGGCCGCAAGTCTTCTCGCCGGCTCACGCGAGTCCAGTACAAGCAGCAACCTCCCCCCGGTTTCCACCCAATGCGAAAGGTCGCGAACTTCCAGCCAGGTCAGCTCGATATCCGGTGCAACTATCGCCAATGCGCCTTCGGGCAATCCCGGCCCGACCAATGGCTTTCTTCCTCTATAAGGATACAGGCCGGTCCTGGATAACAACAAATAAGCGGCCTTAAGCCCATCCGGACTTGTTCCAAAGCTGCTGTAGTCGAGAATACCCGCTACCGGTCCGTTTTTTCGTTTTCCACCGCCTGTCAAAAGCAATACCACCAGGAGGATGACCACGAGTCCCCATACGAGTACGCTGTCATGCCATCTTGCGGAATTCTTTTTTTCTCGCTCCTTCATCATGCATCCTCTCCAAGGATGTTCCTGCGCAATCTCAATGATTCCATGTAATGTTCCTTAAAGAGTTGCATTCCCGAATAGAGTCCCCTGTCGGCAAGCTCGGCCATCCGCTGGGTTGCATATGAACCCGCCCTGGTTCCGGTTTCCATGGCCCTTGCCATCTCCTGATTCGTCAGGCTGGTTTGGTAGACTCCCATGTCCTGTGCCGTGGCGACAAAAACCATGGTCACAGCCCTCCCGAAGTCAGCGGATGCAGCCAGATTTGAAGCAGCCTCCAAGAGCGGGAAAAGCGGATACTTGTATTTTTTTTCAGATCTCTTCTTGTCCTTCAATCGGTAAACAACAGGCCGTTTCCTCATTCCCCTCGTGCCCTGAAATATCGCCGTAACGAGCTTTATCAACACCAGGAAAAGAACCAACGCCGACAGAATGACTATTGCCCAGTACGCCGCCGGGTTGTCCGTTTTTAAACCTTCCAGCGCGTTAACGAGCCGTAGAAAAAGAGACCATGGATCAAAAAACGGACCTGGACTGAATTCCTTTCTTGAAAGTATCTCTTGCGCAATACTTCGCAGCCGATCCGGATCCAGGTCCTGTATCACCGGATGAAATCCCCCGGCTCATCATTGCCGGAACCGCCCGCCCTGCCGGGCAATGCTTTCACGAGTGACTCGGCCAGGTTTCGGACATCCATTTCCCTGGTGGTGGATTCCAGGTCGTAGTAAAGGAAGAGCCAAGAAATATGCCAAAAGGGCAGTATTGCAATTTGCACCAAGCTCGACACAAAACCTGACAGGGCCATAGCCCAAGCAGTCAATCCCTCTGCATTGTTTGAGTCGACACCTAATGCGAAATCCGCTATGCTTTTTATCCCGTACGAAATTACTGCCGATATCATGAATAACAACAAGCCGAGAAGAAACACCTTGCCCCAATGTTTCCGGGTCAGTTCCCATGACCTGGAAAGGGCACGGGTTCCATATGCCTTCTCGACAACCGCCGATTCCTGGGTCAATGAAAAAACGATTGCCGCCAACATGCCCGGTACAAAGAGCAGGAACCCACCAAGGATCCATGCAAGACTATACATTACCACCGCGCTCAAGTACCCCCAAAAGATTTTCATGAATCCCTTGTAGGCACCGGAGATGCTTACTTCTTCCCCGTTTAGTCTCAAGTTTGCCGTAAACGTAATGGTGCCCGCCACTATCGGTTGCACGATCAGATAGAAGGGAAGGCTCAAAAGCATGTATTCACCCAACAGGGAAAAAAGCCTCAATGTACTGTCCAGGTCCTGTTCAACACCGCCGGAGGTCCCGGCCTGTGCCTGGACAAGCTGCATCAACTCGACTTGCTTGTCTGCGGTCAAAGCTATGGTCAGCAGTGCCGCGGGTATATACAGCACCGCCGTTACTCCGAAGAACAATTGAAAATTATCCCGGTACAGGCGTACCGCACTATCTATGATATCACCAAGGCTCATTTCCCCCCTTGAATTGGCAGTGTTTCGGCCGGCAGGCATATCCATCACCACTCCTGTTCAAGAACCGCCACGAACACACCGGGCATGTCCGACTGTCCCGGCAAGACCTGGAGAAAATCCTCCTGCGTCTCGAACTCTCCCAATGATCGGCCCAGGTGCCTCACAGGAACCCGGTTGAACCGCGGGTTGGAATCCATGAAAGATGCCGCCACTGCCTGGTTCTCGGCATACAGAACCGACCTGGTGACGTATACGAGTCTTCCCCGGGGTGCAACCAGCTTGGAAGCCTCTTCGAGCAACCTTGCCTGCCTATCTTCAATGGCCGGCAGATCATCGGACGCAAGACGCCAGGGAGCCAGCGGATCGTTGTATATGTTCCCGGTGTTTGACGAAGGCACCTCTACTATGACAACACCGGCCCGGCCGATGCGCTCCTTGTCAAGAGGCGTATCTGTTTTTACTTCAATGGCCCTTACCATGAGTGAACCCAATCGCCTCGCCCTCTTCTTCACGTCAAGGCTCTCACCCGGGTCTGAAACCAAAACGGTCAGCTTACCTGCACCCGCGAGCCTGCAGGCCAAAGAGGCATCCAGGGCACTATTCTGTACCGCCTTCCACAATATTACATCACTAGGTTGCCTTGCCATGGAAACCTGGCAAATAAGCTGTTCGACGGGATCGACTATTTCAAACAAGCCCTGTTCGTAGGATGTAGTGCTCCTCAAGTCCACATCCGGCAGTGCGACCAGGGTATGTTCGAAATAGCGACCGGGTTCAGCCTCGACATTCTCTTTGGATAAAAGGGACCGGAGTTCTTGCTGGTTAGTTCGGGCCAAGTTGACGGCCAGGGCCTGAACATGCTCGCTGAATGAACCTTTCCCGATTAGTTCAGCCTTCATGAGACCGTGCTGTGCGAGCATCTCGGCCGCCAGCCAGTGGGGCAATGAATAACGGGCCGCGAGATAGCTGACTGTGTTCTTGGCCCTGTCGGGGTATTCCTCGATCCAATCCCTTTTCGACAAAATATCGGACAGGATTCCTTTGATGCCGCCGGGCATATTTTTCTGTAGAGCAAGAGCCCCTGCCGAATCATCCCCGGCCAAGGCCCTGTGTACCATCAGCCTGGACCACATGATATCAAGATTTTCATTGTCATTATTTTTTTCGGTCAATTCCGGGCCGCCTGCCGCAGAAAAAAGATAATCGTATTTTGCCCTGTTCCTGATTAGCTCCATTGCCTCTCCAGCGGCGGCAAGGCCTTCAAGCGTACTAAGTTTCAATTCCTCCATTGCTTCGAGAAGAGCAACATTGTCGGCCCTGCCAATTTTCTCCAGGTACGCGGCTATGGCTATTACATTTTCGTCCCTGGCCTCGACTATTGCCTTGATTTGTTCACTATTGTCTTTTGGATCATTGCCTTTAGCACTTTTCTCCTTTTTAATTCCCTCACCCGGAGGCTGAGCTTTTTCCGCTTTTTTCGAAACCTGCCTTTTCCTCTTGACAGCGGATTCGCTCTTGTCTTTCGCCCCCTTGGACGGACTGCTGCTCTTTTTCGCCTTTACCTTCAGGGCTGCCTTTGCGTTCTTTTTTCGGCCCGGCTTCCCCGTCTTCCTGGAAGCGCCCTTATTAGAAGCCATGAATCCTCCAGAATTCCGTGCAAAATGCACCGGGGCAAGAGCAAGAATATTCAAGGAAACTCAAGCTTGTTCAATCTTCCTTATCGGCCCTTGTCCCTACTCCATGTCTCGAGCATAAAATAATGTCAGAGACAAAATATCAATAGCTTTACCGGGACAGGCTGTCAATCACGGGAAGCCGGATACACAATTTTTACCGCCCGGTTTGACAGTGGGAAAAACCTGCATGGAATATTTGCCCTGTTTTCACTGTTTTTGATACATAATACCGGCTCGCGGCGGCAAACACCGTCCAAGGAGTGATAAGATGTTCCTGCGTTTTCGTCCAAAGACAAAAATAGCCGATTTGAAAGAGGGCTCGATATGCGTGGTGGAAGGTACGGCAGCGGCCGGGGACACATTACAACTTCCTGCCGGCGACAACATACGTTGCCTGTGCTACGACATTACAATGGAAAGCTACCGTGTAGGTTCAAGAGGCAGGGGCAGGGCCATGTGGATTCCGGACAAGGCCGAACGTAAGGCCACGAATTTTTTCGTTTCGGACGACACAGGCAAAGTGTGGGTGCAGGCGGACACGCCCGGCCTTATCTTGAGCGGAGCCTTGACCCTTTCCGGCAGGTTGAGGAAAAAAGCGAACAAGCGCTTTGTCGCGGCTATTTTGCGTGACGGTGACATCATCAGGATCCGCGGCCTGGTTTCGGCCTCAAGGCCCCAGGACGGTGAGCCAAAGGACACCTTGGTTATAAGGCCCGGCCCAAAAGGTGACCTGGAAATACTGGTCAGGAAGAAATTCGAGGACAAGAACTAGCTTTTCATCGTCGAAATGGTTATGCCGGGAAGAAAGGCTGCCTGTTTGGATGCATGACCTAAAGGCAATCGTCGCCGACTTACACCTGGACGGGTCCAGGAGTCTCGATACGGCCCTGGAAAACCTCGTGGACCGACTCGATCACCTACATGTCCATGAGCTGTTCATCCTGGGAGACATGTTCGATTACCTTATTGGCGACAAGAGGTATATTCAAGATCACCATTACCGGGCACTTGACCGAATTTCGGCCTTTAGAAAAAATAAAAAGAAAAACAGGGTCCATCTCCTGGAAGGAAACCGTGAATTCTTTGTAAGGGACTCTTTCCTGTTGCACAGGTTCTTCGACTCCATAGGAGAGACCGCCACGTTCCGGGCGGGTCGAAAGTCTTTTTTCCTGGAGCATGGCGACAGGATAGATCCTTACGACCGGCGTTACAGGTTCTGGAGATTCGTATCAAAGAATATCATATCCTACGCGGCCATGAAGGCGATTCCCGCCAAACTTGGAACGAGAATCGTGAGCAATTTCGAGAAGAGACTGAAAAACCTGTCACCCGAAGGCTCAATAGTAGACAAGCTCTCACTTGTCAGCCATGCAAGGGCCATGTTCTTCAGAAATTTCGACGTAGTCGTGACCGGACATTTTCACAGGTTTTTCGTGTACTCGGAAAACGGCAGGAAACTGGTTGTCATGCCTGCGTGGAGAGACACGCAATCCTTTGCCTTGATCGGCCCCCGAGGCGATATGGCCTTGATTGGACCCGGAGCCGGTTATTCTCCAAGGACACGAAAAGGAGGGAAAAATGAGCAGAAAATGCAACGTGGAGAGCAACAAGGCCAAGTGTAACTGCACTTATGAGCCATGCTCACGAAAAGGAATCTGTTGCGAATGCATCGAGTATCACCGGAGGATGAACGAGTTGCCGGCTTGTGTCTTTCCGGAGGATGCCGAGCGTACCTATGACAGGAGCTTTGCGTACTTTGCCAGGCTGGTCAATGAAGGCAGGATATAGAGAACCGGCTGCGAGCATAGGGTAGTGCCGCTAAATCTTCCATAACAGCCGGGGTTCCGCCCACGGTCAGCGGTTCTTTTTCTTAAAACCTCTCTATCGAATGCCGGGTTACTTGTCGAACACCCGCTCGAAGATATAGTCCACGTGCTCCAGGTGCGGTTTCATGGAAAAAGATTCTTCCACTTCTTTCTCGTCAAGGTAAGACATCAATTCCCGGTCGGACAGGATCAGGTCCTTTAAAGGCTTTTTTTGGTCGAATGCCTTGAGCGCATTCCTCTGGACCATTACATAAGCCTTTTGCCTTGCCACGCCTTTCCTTGCAAGCTTCAAAAGCAGGCCCTGGGAAAATACCAGGCCGCCCGTCATCTCCAGGTTAGCCTGCATTTGCCCGGTGTCCACTACCAACCCCCTGAACACCTTTTCGAGCCTGTCCAAAATGAAATCCGTGAGAACGGTCGCCTCCAAAGCCGTGATTCGCTCCACCGAGCTGTGGCTTATATCCCTCTCGTGCCAGAGCGCCTGGTTTTCCAGGGCGGGAACCACCGTACTTCTAATCAGCCTTGCAATGCCCGTAACATTCTCGCTCAGTATAGGATTGCGCTTGTGGGGCATTGCGCTCGATCCCTTTTGGCCTTTTTTGAAAGGCTCCTGCACTTCGTTGACCTCGGTCCTCATCCTGTGCCTCACATCCAGGGCCATTCGCTCCATCGTGCCTGCGAGGATTGCCAGTGATGCAAACACCTCTGCATGGCGATCCCTTTGAACAATCTGGGTGGACACTGGATCCGGCTTCAGCCCCAGGATTTCACACGCCCTGGCCTCTATGGACGGATCGAGGTGGGCAAAAGTCCCCACAGCACCGCTGATCTTGCCGAATGCGATATTTTCCCGGGCTTGCCTCAACCTTGCCTTGTCACGCATCAACTCGGCATAGAAGCCTGCCAGCACCAAGCCGTACGTCGTGGGTTCCGCATGTATACCGTGGGACCTGCCGATGGTGGGCGTTTTCTTGAACTCGTGCGCCCTTTGAGACACGGTGGAGCAAAGCTCGTCCAGGTCCCTGATTATTGCATCCAGCGCAGCCTTCAACTGCAGTGCAAACGACGTGTCCAGCACGTCCGAAGATGTCATGCCCAAGTGCACGTACCTTGCGGCATCTCCAATCTGCTCCTCGAGCGCGGTCAGGAAGGCTATTACATCATGCCTGGTAATCTTTTCGATCTCTTCCACCCTGGATGCCTCGGGACTCCTCGCAGCCTGGATTTTCTCATTCGCATCAGCCGGTATCAGGCCTTGTTCGGTCATGGCCGCGCACACCGCCTTTTCCACGTCCAGCCACAGGGCGTACTTCTTTTCGTCGGACCACAGGGCCGACATCTCCTTCCTGCTGTACCTGGGAATCACGGCATTTCCCTCCAATTCTTTTTATCCTTGCTTGATAAATCGGACGAACCGACTGTAAAAACAGGAGTCGGCGTGTCCTGGTGCGCTGCCAGCAACCGTGCCCCATTGGAAAGGACGCGGCCCGCGGCATTCAACGCCAATCTTGGATCGTTGTTCATTTCTGACAAGTGGGCGAGCACCACCAGGTCGAGGCCGGGGTGTAACAGGTCTGCAAGCAGATCCGCTGCCTCCGGGTTCGATAAGTGGCCCAACCTCGAACGGATTCTCTGCTTCAAGGGCCATGGATACGGCCCGTCCATCAGCATATCCGGATCATGGTTGAACTCGAGCACCAGGGCATTGCAATCGGCCAGCCTGTCTTTGACAAGCCTTGTTGCTACTCCCAGGTCCGTCGCCACTCCTAAACTCGCGCCAAAATGGTCCTCCACCCTGAACATGACAGGTTGGTTCACATCATGGCTGGTTGAAAAGGGGGTTACCAGAAAGCCGCTCACGTTGAAAGCCCGGCCGGGCTCGATGGTTTCCAAGCATGGTTTCGAAGCCCGCTTTTCAAGATCCGAAGCCCACGCGGAAAAGGTTCCGGACGTGGCGAAAACCGGCACATGGGCGGCTCTTGCGGCAGGCCCGGCGCCGCGAAGGTGATCGATATGCTCGTGCGACACTATTATAGCCCTTAATTTTCTTTCATCCAGGCCCGATATTATAAGCCTCGATCGGATCCTCTTCCAACTCAATCCCGCGTCCAGCAAAATTGCGTCTTGGCTCGATTCCACCCAAATGGCGTTACCTTTGCTGCCGCTGCCTAGAACGCAGAACCGCACGATGCTCAGGCCTCCAATCGAAGGGAAGACAGGACTTCGAACTGTTTGTAAAGGTCCGGATCCTTGTGCAGGTGAGGCGGTTTCACATGGGCGTCGGGCGCGCCGTTTGACACCCTCCCGGCCCGGTACGCCTCGAACGACCCCTTGGCCAGAACGGTCAGTGTGGGCGGCCCAAGTCTCTGGGAGTCGCGTTTTGCCGCGTACTCAATATTTACAGCGCGTAGGTTGCTCTCGCATGCGGTCAACAGGTCTCTCCCTCTTTTTTCATCGAGGCTCGATGCCGGCTCAACGGAAAACCTGTATGCAGGCGGCTCCACATCGAGAATCTGGGTCACTGCAAAACCTGCGAGTTCGATGTCGAGTTCACGGCAGGCATTGGTGACTGCTTCCACCACGTGTGACTCGGCAATCTTTTCACCAGTCAGTGAGAGCATGTTTCCGCCCTTGTGCAAAAACTCGATAAGGGGCGTCTTTTCGTAAAACCCGGTACAGCGCACGATGTCGTTGATGTCATACCTGTAGAGTCCGTTTGATGCCGTTATTATCAGGTAGTAATCCTTGCCCTCCTCGAGTTCGTCTGCGAGAAGGGTCTTGTCCGAAGGACCGCTTCTTTGTTCGACGGGAACGAATTCCAGGAAATGGCCCAACACGGCTGCGGGGCCTGCGCTTCCCCTGGTTGAAATAGGGAGATTGAAACTTCCCTCGGTTGCCATGAAGCCGTAATCCAAGGTCTTGATATCACCCAGCCAGCGCGGGAACTGCTTGAGATAGAAAGGAGCCGATCCGCCTTTCCAGGTGATGACGCCGCACAAATGAGGCCAGATTTCAACCGGCCTGAGCCTGCCTGATTTTTTCAGGATCCGATTGAGCTGCCTTGCCCTTCCCGGGTGCGGCTTGAGCATGCGTTCTATCCTCCTGCGCAATTCCTTGGGTATGTCGAAATCATCGTCCAATGTGCCCTGCTTTATGTCCTGTATTATGCGCGGGCCGAACTGCTCCAGCTTTTTGCAAAACAAAACGACCGTGCTCGGATTGACCGCGGTAATCAAGGTTATCTTCATATCCACGGCCAGGCGAAGGAGGCAATAGTACTTTGCGTCAAAGTCTTCCAGAAGGTATATGGCCTTTGGGAACGGGTCCACCTCCCGGACGAGTTTCGGCGTCTTTTCATCTATTCGCCTGTAGATCGAACCGTATGGAGTGCCGTCCGGGGTCCTTCCCTCTATCTTGGGCGACGCCATGAGCAGCACCTCTCCCTTGAGAAAGGAAGGAAAGTTCATGGCAACCGCACGTTTCCACACGCGCCTTGGTTGCTCGAACTCATCGATGAAGCTGTCCGGCATGGGCACGTATTTCGGGGTTCCCGTGGTTCCCGAAGACAACCCGTAATAGGGCACAGGGTCTGCAACAAGCACGTTCTTCGCGCCGTTTATCATCTGCTCGATGTATGGCTGGATCTCCTCCCACTTCCTGATTGGGACCCTGGCTCTGAATTCATCTATTGAAGATATTTCATTAAAGCCGTGTTCCCTGCCGAAGGCGGTGAAGCGGTTGCGTTGAATTATCGTCATGAGGCTCCGGCGTTGTACTTCACGGGGTTTCCTGACAGCTTCCTTGAACCTTGCCCATGATTTTGAATACAGCAACCTTGCCAGGATCTTGATCAAGAAGCCAGGCAAATGCCTTACAAGCCATCTCAAAAACACCATTACAAGTACCCCGCATATCTGCTTGCAACCATGTGCGGATTATTACACCCGAGTATGACAAGTCAAGGAGCCTGTAAATCTATTGCAGTCATCCGGGATTTTTCAACTTTCGATCTTCAACTTTATGCATCCAAGCATGAGGTGCGAGCTTTGGGTTTTTAGTTCTGGGATTCCAGCGTGGCGCAAAGCCCGTGTGAGGGTTGATTTCGACCCGCTTTTCCATCAGTGCTCTTTTTTACCGAGTCAAAAATCGAGGAGATAATTCAGTCAGCAACAAGGCAGGTCAGTCAAAAAGCCCCATCTTTCCTTCTGCCAAGCCTTGAAACGGCCTTTCCAAGAAAAAACAAGAACTGCCTTGGTATCGCAATGGTAGGTATCATGGATAAATTTCAGCAATATTTTGCTCAAAAGCCCCTTGCCTGTTAATCTCACGACAATTTTATGGATTTCGACCTCCCTGGAGGTTTGCTTGGACCCGCATGAGATCGATAAATTACCGGGCACTCACGGCAAGGTACATCGCAGTGTTCCCGCATCCATCTGGGTATCGACTCTTTATTTCTGCGAGGGCCTGCCCTTCTCCATAGTAAGGCTGATGTCATCCGTCTATTTCAAGGATTTGGGCGTGCCGAACAGGTTAATCGGCCTGTTTTCCTCTGTGGGGCTTGCCTGGAGCATCAAGCTGATATGGAGTCCGCTCGTGGACCTGGTATCCACGAGACGCCGATGGCTGCTCATTACCCAGGGCCTGCTCGTAATCTCCGGCCTGGTCCTTGCGCTTACGCCGGGCCTGTCGTTCAAGGTCGAAGCCGCAATGATAGCCATGGCGGCCATGGCACTGCTATCCGCTACACAGGACATTGCAATCGACGGTTACTACCTCGAAGCACTGAACGAAAAGGACCAAGCCGAATATGCAGGCATGAGGGTAGCGGCATACAGAGTGGCCATGATCGTTGGAAGCGGAGCACTTGTGGCACTTGCCGGACTGACGGGATGGACCGCAGGCTTCGGCGCTGCCGCCGTCATCATGGGCCTGCTGCTCTTCTTCCACGCACTGTTCCTGCCTGTCCTGGAAAAAAAACAGGGCAAAGGACGGGAGCGGAACGGGAAAGACAATCCCGAACAAAATCGAGATGCAACATGCAAAGCACAAGCATTATCCCTTTCAACCTTTATGGAGGCATTCACCTCGTACTTGCATCAGCCCAGGATCATCCTGGTGCTCCTGTTCATCATGCTGTACAAGCAGGGAGATGCACTGCTCTTTGCCATGAACACGCCCTTTTTCATGGACATCGGTGTAACAGTTCCGCAACTGGGCCTGATTGCCGGAACAATCGGCAAGATCGCATCCATCGGCGGATCCATTGCCGGCGGAATGCTCATGGCCCGGCTGGGTGTAAAAAAAGGCGTATGGATCCTGTCCTTCGCAATGAACGTGCCCATAGCCATGTACATATGGCTGGCCCACGAGGCGGCCAAGGGCCAACACGTGTCACTCCTGCTCGTGGGAACGGTTCACAGCCTGGAACAACTTGCGGCAGGCCTTGGCACGGCCGCATACATGGTATTCCTGATGCGTACATGCTCGAAAAAGTACAAGGCGGCTCACTATGCAATCGCCACGAGCCTCATGGCCCTGGGCATGACAGGAGCCGGAATGGTTAGCGGTTACCTGACCGAGGCCCTTGGTTACGAGGAATTCTTTTGGGTTTGCTTTGCAGCCACCCTGCCCGGCCTTTTGATGATGTGGTTTCTGCCTTTCGGCAGGTTCGCGGCGGATATGGAAAATCACGCCCGTGCCGGGAAGCCGTGAAACCTGAACATCGGTCAATCGAGTGCGGGTAAAAACTCCGCCTGCAACTCGAGCATTTCATCCAGCAGGATTTCCGCTGATTTCAAGTTGTTCACTTGCGGGTTCAAGAGCAGTGCCTGCAAGGCATACTTCCTTGACCTGTGCCTGTAAGCCTTGACGAGCAGTCCCTGGATGTCTGCATGCAGGAAGGAAATAGCGGCAAGCCCCGGCGGCAAGGGACCGAAATCCAGGGGATGCACACCTTGCTTGTCGACCACGGCAGGCACTTCCACCGCCGCATCCTTGGGAAGGTTTCGCACCACGAGATCCTTGTTCTTCACTATTACCGCAGGTCTCCACGTTCCGCGGTCAAGCTCGATATCCGCAATTATTTCAAGTGCCAGTTCCCCGCTCGGTCTTGCAAGATCAGCAATGTCCGCCCTGCCTGAAAGGTATTCTTCCACCTGGTTCTTCTCTATTGAAGCCGGAGCGGCCGGACCTGGTAAGATTTTTTTGTGTTCCATTCCATAGGGCCATTTCAGCCCCGAATACTCGTGACCGAACGCCAAAAATTCACCGCAGTGATCATCGGACGGGTACGTCAGCAGGCCGAAGATCTCCAGCAGCTTGCGTGCAAGGGGCGGCATGAGCATGGGTTCCTTCTCGATCCTTTTTCTGAACTCCGGGTACAAGTCACGGCCGGTTTCCCTGTCCCTGATCTTCTTGACCCAGTAGAAATGGTTGATGCCTCCCGACTCCATGTCCAGCCGTGAATCAGGCAGGCCGAGCACCTCCACAACCTTTTCCCTTGCCGCCATCGCGCCATGACAAAGGCCCACGACGTTCAAGCCGCAGATTTCAAAGAGCGCCCTGACCACCACGGATTCGGGATTTGTGAAGTTGAGCACGAGTGCACCCGGAGCCTTTTCCCTGATACGCTCGCCTATGGGAACCACCAGGTTCAGACTCCTCAAGGCATGGAATATCGAGCCGGGGCCGGCATTTTCACCAAGCACCTGCTTGAAGCCAAGAGCATTGGGCAACCTGAAATCTTGCTCCCACAATTCGTAACGTTTCCTGCATACAGACAATATGATATAGTCCGCTTCCTCCAAGGCTTTATCCAAAACCGGCTCCGATACAACATTCACGGAGGCGTTGCAATGTTCTTTCAACCTGTTGGCGAGTCCGGCCGTTTTTTCGAGCCCGGGCTCGTCGATGTCACACAATACCAAATCCAGCCCTTTGGACCCGGCCAAGGCCGACGTCATGACATCCGAGATAATCTTGAGCCCGAAGTCCTTGCTCGCCGCACCTATTGCCGCCAACTTCATTACAAACTCCTTGCCATCTTTCGCTCGATTGCAACCCTGCCCGAGAAACCGTCCACGAACACTACATCGCCGTCACCAATATAGTCCAAGAGTCCTGCAACACCGGCCACTGCCGGCAAGCCGTGCTCCCTCGCCGATATGGCGGCATGAGACAATGTTCCACCAAGCTCGGTAACCACCGCACTACACCGGCCGAACACGATTGCCCAGGAAGGATCACAAGCCTGGGTCACAAGTACATCCCCCTCTTCCACCAAAACCAGGTCCCTGAAACTCCTGATGACCCGCGCCCTGCCCCTGGACTTTCCAGCCGAAACAGGAGTTCCGGACAGGGACATTTGACTTTCGCCTTGTCCCATCCTCCATGTTTCGGCCAAAGGTTCACCATCCATGATCCAGCCCGGGACCCTTACGGTTGCAAACAACTTGTAATCTTTCTTTCTCTCCCTTGCCAAAACATCCATTGATCTATTCAAGGAATCCGCCGCCTCTTTCATGGTCAGGAAAAACACGTCGTTTCGATCCCTCAATCGCCCCTCGGACTCGAGCTGTCCGCCAAGCTCCAAGCAGGCCGACCGCATCCTGAACAAGTACGCATCAGCCCTTCTTCTCATTTCCTCGCGTAACCCTACGAGCCTGCAGGAAAGCTTCAACAAGGGATTCAAGACTTGCCTCATCACCAAATTCGGTATCTTCGTATCATCGAGCCTTGTTTCATGTTTTTTCCCCACATGACCGGATTCGTTCCACCTTTCCAGCAGGTCCAGGACAAAACCCGATTCCTCGCCCAGCCTTGGAACGAATATATCTCTTGCAAGAGCCCTGTGACCGTGCCTCTCCAGGAATTCCCGCATCACCCGGGCCGGACCGGCAGCCGGCGATGAAATGGAATCCGGATATGCAAACAGAATTTTCTTTGCCTCTTTCTTTTCTTTCAAGGAGGCCTGCTTCCACTTTGACACGAGTCGTACAAAATCCTGTTCCATGTCCGCAGCCGAGGACCTGGCCTTGCACACATGATCCCAGGCGGTCCCGAGAAGCCTCCTGAACATAGAATCGAGCACATAGGCCCATCCCACTACCCACGCGGATTTGGACAAAAAGATTTCAAGCTCATCCCGTATCGCTTCCAGTGCCTGCACAGGCCGTGTAACTTCCAAGGGATCCGGCATGACCCTCGGTTCAGGCATTGCCTCAAAAGCACGGGCCGCGCCAAGGGGGGTCAACGGATTACCTGAAAAAGCGAATTTTGAAAGGGCCACGGCCAGCTTCAGGGGATCGCCTGTTTTCGAAACCTTGAACCGGCCTTTGTGTCCTTCGAAAATGCCGCCTGGAAACAGGCCTTGCAACTCCGGGCCCACCAGAACCCCGGGAAGCAGTGAAAGGACCTTTCTTACCGGCTCCAGGGCCACGAACACCCGGCCGTAATACAGGCAAAGCATACGGCCCTTCAGGTTCTCGCCAAGACCAAGGGCCAGGGGCCTCTCTATCATTTCTTTCTCAATTGCCCGGCCGGCCAGATCGAACATCATGGGCGTAACCGGGCCGTGCCACAGTTGATCCGCCATGATGCGCGAATAGAGTCCGCGTGACAGGCTTTCCATGTCTCTGTAGTTCGGCCGCACCCTGTCCCCGATTGTGGAGGCCGGGCTTCTTTCGCCAGGCTCCAATACTATGGGCCTTGCCTGCACCAGCCAAATACGGCCTGCTTTCACGATCCATTCGATATCCAGGTCTGCACCGTTTCCACTCGTATCCACGGCCCTTACAGCCATTCGCCGGAGTTTTTTTAAAACATTTCCGGACAGCAGCCCGGCAGGGCCGGTGGGAATCGTGGAACCTCTGTTCTTCGATGCAACAAAATCGAGCACATTGAAACTCTTCCTGTCCAGCACATACCTTTCAGGCGACTTGGATGGTCCGACCGGCTGCCCCCCAGGGCCTGGTACGGCTTCGATAATGATTCTATCAGCCGGTCCGACCGGATCCCGCGTAAACAATATACCCGAGGCATCCGGCTCGATGTATTCCTGGATTATCACGCCTGATTCGAAGAAATCGTCACAATGCCTGGCCAGCGACACGAGACAGGTGCGAACCTCCTTCACCACACGCTTCGGCCCTTCCACGTCCAGGGCGGTATAATAACGCCCTGCAGAAGAAGACCGTCGCCTGTCTTCGTTGTCCGCCGAGCTCCTTACCGCCACAGTCTTGGCGCCCAAGTACGAATATGCCTGTCGTATCGATTCCACGGCGCCTGGAAAAAGTTGCAGTTCCTGCGGGGCTGGCCTTCCCTTTCCCGCGCCGCCCTTGACAAGCAAGGATACAGGCAACACGACGCTCTTCGGCACCGGCAGTCCGGCCCTGGATAACATGGCTATTCCGACAGCCTTTCCACCTGTCGATTCAAAATCACTTTCAGCCAAGTCAGGGTCGGCCAGGTCAAGAAACAAGTGGTTCACTGCACAAAAACTCTAGATTCTGCCGGACAACCAGTCGGCCAAGTCGCTGAAAACCTGGTCCCGGTCGGAAGGTATCTCATTGAACAGCTCGTGGTACAAACCGGGGTATTCCTTGTATACCTTGTCTGCGGTTCCCGCTTTTTCAAAGAATTCCCGCGAGGTTTTCACGGACACTATTTTGTCTCCGCCCGCCTGCATGTGCAACAGAGGCATTTCCAGGTTAGGCGCCGATTGCAAAATAATGTGCTGGGCCTTTTCCGTCTGTGTAAACCACCTTGCATTGGCCACCTTGTGAACGAGCGGATCGGCTATGTACGCCTCGACTATTTGATTGTCGTGCGAAAGATCCTTTGGATCGATCTCGGTAGGCAGGGACACGAAAGGCAGAATTCCCGAAAGCAGCCTGCCAGCAAATGCCTTTATTGCAGGAACATCCAGTGCCAGGCCCAGTAAAGGAGATGACACTACAACACCCGAAGCTCCATCAGGCCGTTCGATGGCGAATTTCAAGGCTATCAATCCGCCCAGGCTGTGACCGATGATGAACCAGGGTTTGCCCTCCTCGGCCTGTACAAGCCTCTTCCTGACCTGGTCCACGTCGTCCATGTACTGCTCGAAACTTGATATGGCTCCTCTTCTGCCTCCTGATTTGCCGTGTCCCCTGTAATCCAATGCATAGACCGACACCCCCATGCCGGTCAGTTTCCGGGCCAACGGCTCGTACCTGCCGCTGTGATCACCGTAACCGTGAATGAACAAGGCGGCCGCTTTTGGTGTATCCGCAAACCAAGTCTGCCTGTACAGCTTGGTCCCGTCCCCGGCATGAAAGAAACCTTCATCATGCTTCAATTCTCTCATCTCCTTTGCTTGCAGGCCTTTTTCCATTCAATCCGAAGATATTGCCTCAGCGTCCATTGTCCAGGAGAGATCGCATGGAAGCTTGGCAAAAATTCCCGTGCAATCGCCCTGCCTCGCCGCATAGTGGACCGAGACCTCACCACCCAGTTTGCCCGGTGTCGGGATGGATACGATGGAATCGGTCTTGTTCACGCTGCAGTTTCCACCCGCATTGTACAGATACATCCAGCTCCAGGTGCATGCCCCTGTTTCATCGATAACACAACTGTCCTGGTAATTCTTGGAAGGAGTAGCCACTATTTTCGAATCCAGGTAGAAACTAATCCTTCCATGGAATACCTTGTAACTGAACTCGAACTGTACATTGTCAAAGCTGCTGTCCAGGCCCGGAAAACATGTATTTTCTTTAATTTTCAATGTCCCTTGGTATTTTGGAAAGCTGTTCCACCCCTGGTCGCCCCATGTGCCTGTCCATCCTTCCAATGAATCGCATCCTGCATTGACGAGCTGGTACATGTTGTTACATGAAAGCTTCGAGAACTCATCAAGCCCTGTTGCATGGAGACAGTCACCCTTGCATGGCGATCCACTGTATTCCATTCCACAGTCCGCCATCCTCGAACAGATTTTTGAGCAATATTCTCCGCACCTTCCATTATCATCATCACCACCGCAACCGGGCACGAAAAACAGTACGGCAAAAAACAACATCGATATCATCTTGTTGATGTTCATCAGTCCGTACCCCCTACATCGACCCATTCATAATTTGAAATCTAGGACAAAATGAAGTGATGCGTCAAGCAAACGAAGCACAATCCTGCGCCTTGAAGCTTTTTGATTTTCGGCAAAAAGCATATTGGGCGCTTTTTTCACGGGTTTGGTGTCAAAGCCGAGTCAATATGTCAGTAGGGTTGTGTTCATGCGACAGACGCGACTTTATAGAAATACGATTTGACGGTTCAAGAGAAAACATCAGTGAAAGCGATGCAAGTTCAGACGGTGGAGCAGATTCACTCGAGGAGGATGTTGATGGTGATGGCATTTTATTGGAAATGGGGGAAATAAAAAGAATTGAAAAATCAGATGACTTGTCGGATTCCATTGATGGTTATGACATTGATGTTTCAGAAACAACATGTTCAAAGGGTGTATCGGAAAAGGGACTGATAATAAAGACAGATTCCGACCTGG
>JAADFL010000092.1 GCA_013152945.1 Deltaproteobacteria bacterium
TTGGTACCAATGATTCCTGGGGCGTTGCCCCAGGCTATTTTATTTCGCCCCTTTGGGGCTTTTGGGGAATTGGTTTTATTTGATTTAATTGGAAATGCTGTTATTTCATGAAGTAGGGGCGGTTCGCGAACCGCCCATGCGAGATCCAATCCAAACGATTTGTTTTTTTATCTCCTGGACCAGGCCGGCTTTCCACCGCCCTCACCCCCTTTTGTCCCCCTCTCCCGCAGAGCGGGCAAGGGGGATCGTTTGGTACCAATAATTCCTGGGGCGTTGCCCATGGAATTGTTGCGAACAGCCTGAATCCGTATGGGACGAATCCCCGTCCTACTGACATTTTAGTTCGGCTACCACAGATCCGGCCTAGAGGCTTGCAAAGCTGCAAGGATTTCGTTTATTAGCTTTCACCAACGGCCTTGCGCACCTGCCGCAGGCCCTGGAGGAGCGACCATGAGCTGTCATTGGCTGGACCCGAGGTACTTCCAAGAGCTGGCCCGCATGGATCCGGCCGAGGTATGTGCCAGGACAGGGACCAAGTACTGCCATGATTCGGCTGTGTACCTGCTGCAAATGCTGGGTCGCATTGCTGTGGTAACCCCGGGCCGGGCGACCGCGCTGTGGCGCGGACCTGATGGGGCCGAAGCGCCTATGACAACAGAGCTGGCCTTGTCCGCCTTATTCTACCTGCTGAAGTGCCCGGCTGGCCTACAGCCGGCCTCGGAGTGGGTGTCCGAGAAGGAGCTTAAAGGCGGTCTTTACCTCTTCCAAGGCACTCACGAGCTTCCCTTGTCCTTATTGGCCGAGGCCTTCGGCAGGGACAGCCGCGCCCTCCTGAAGGCCGGGCAAACGCTCGGGGGTTCCAGGGTGGAGGTTGGAGACGTTGCAGTGCAGGTCCCGGCCTTGCCCAAGTTGCCGATTAGGATCGTGGTGTGGTTAGAGGACGACGAGTTCCCTGCCTCTGCCAAGATGCTTTTTCCAGCCAACGCGGACAAGACCCTGCCCCTGGACATACTGTACGGACTTGCTTGCGATGTGTGCAGGTTGATCACCACCAACCGCTTACAAAAGGACGATACCAACTCTCCCCACCCAGGTTGATTTTCAGGGCATCAAAAACGTGCTGTAATTTCAAGAAGTTTCGCGCAGGCAGAAAGTCCGTTAACGTACAAGCACCGGTCACTCGCGTCATGGTCAATCTATACAAGACAATTTAGGTATGTTTGATTTCTGTACCAATTGCGATTTCGGATTTCGGATTTCAAAATCGTGATTTGAAATTTGGGATTTATGTTTTGAGCTACGAGCTACAAGCCATAAGCTTACACTTGTGGCTCAAATCTCATGTATTATCGCAGGAGTACCTGCCTCCGTCCCCTATGGCTTGCCCGTCCCCTATGGCTTGCCCTATAGCTTGGTGCCCCCTATGCCTGAATGGCTGTAACCCATTGTCAAAAGTCTATCCTGTAACTGATGATTCCTTCACTGCGCTTTTTCTCGATCTTAAGGCCTATTTTTTCCAGCACGTGCTGCATCTTCATGTTATCTGGCAACACCTCAGCGGTAAAACCTGCTATCCCATTCCTTTTTGCAACCAGCACCAGGTGTTTCAACAGCAGCGAGCCAACGCCTCTCCCCTGCCAGTCATCGCGTACTACCAGGGCTGCCTCCGCCCGGTTGGTCGCAGGATCCAGGTAGTAGCAACCCAGGGCGATCGCTTCCTCGCCGTACGGAGCGGGAATTGCCGCAACGTAAGACACCTCGGTTCTGTGATCTATGTACACGAAATCTTGAATCTGCTTTCTCGGAACCCATGGCATCCTGCACATGAACCTGTAGTAAATCGTCTGCTGGGAAAGCTTGTAGAAAAGGTCCCTCATCCTGGGCTCGTCCGTGGGATGGATCGGCCTGATGAGCAGCCTTTTGCCATCTCCAAGAGTCGTGGTTGTGCGCATCTCCTGGGGACCTATGTGAATCTTGCCCTCCTTGTCAGCCAGCTCGGCCCTGATGTACTTTGCGTCTATGGCAGCCCTTAAAAGCTCTGCCCTGAACTTGGGATGAGCAATGCTTATTAGTGCAATCGCCCTCTCCTGCACGTTTTTTCCGTGAAGGAACGCGACTCCGTATTCTGTCACCACGTAATGCACATCGCCTCTTGTGGTGACCACACCGGCGCCAGGCGAAAGCATGGGAACTATCCTGGATACGGTGCCATTCTTAGCGGTTGATGGCAGGGCTATTATGGCCCTGCCCCCCTTTGACCTGGCAGCCCCCCTGTTGAAATCCAGTTGTCCCCCTATTCCGGAGAAAAATCTTGTGCCCAGTGAATCGGCGCAGACCTGTCCGGTCAGGTCCACTTCCAGTGCCACGTTTATGGCCACCATCTTGTGCTGTTGAGAAATAATGAACGGGTCGTTCACGTATTCCGTGGGTTTGAATGCGAACTTGGCATTCTGGTCCACGTAGTCATATAGCCTCCCTGTACCCATGGCAAAGGAAAGGACTATCTTGTCTCTGTCCAGGGTCTTTCTACGGCCTGTGACCGCACCGCTCTCTATGAGGTCTATCACGCCGTCGGTGAGCATTTCTGTATGTATACCCAGGTCCTTGCGATTTTTGAGGTATGCGAGGCATGCCTGGGGTATCCTGCCTATCCCAAGTTCCAGGGTGGATTCGTCTTCTATCAGCGAGGATACGTGCAAGGCTATCTTTTCAGTGACCTTGTCGGCAGCAGGGGGCTCTGTCTCCAGGATAGGGTGATCGGCAGGCACCAGCAAATCTATGTCCCGCCGTACTTCCAGGAAGCTGTCACCAAAAGTCCTGGGCATGTTCGGATTGACCTCTGCAATCACCAGGTTTGCAGCCTCCACTGCACTCTTGACTATGTCTACGGATATTCCAAGGCTGCACAGTCCGTGCTCGTCAGGAGGCGAAACCTGGATGAGAGCCACGTCCAACGGAAGCCTGCCCGACTCGAACAACCCTGGAATCTCGGACAGGAATATCGGCGTGTAATCGCCCAGCCCCTCCTGTATGAGCTCGCGCACGTTCTGGGCTATGAAAAAGCTGTTGACCCTGAAGTTCTCTGTCAGCTCTTTCTGTGCGTAAGGGGCGTCTCCAAGGGTCAGCAGGTGCACCACCTCTGTATCTGCAAGCTGGCGAGCCCTCTTTGTCATGGCCTTGACCAGGCTCTCGGGCTGGGCACAGCCTGTTCCGACAAACACCCTTTGCCCGGGTCTGATTCTGGAGACCGCCTCTGCTGGGACCACGACTATATCGTTGTACTTTTCCTTCCAGTACGGGTCGAAACCTGAGCCTGCCACGATTTTCAGCCTCCCTTGTAATTGAACCAGCCTATGAACTCGACCAAATCCCTGTTCGGTGGATAGTCAAAAGAGCATATGACGGCTGTGTCCCCATCATACCCATTACATATATAGATGCCTGTCGGCTGGTCATCGGCAGGCATCCAGAAACTCCATCAACACCGGCGTGATTAGCTGGTCGTTCGGATCTCCTATTGCCTGGTTTACTTCCGAGTGGCTGAGCGTTGGCGTGTGCAAAAGCTTGGTGCGGCATCCGGCTTTGTTCAGCAACTCAACGAACTGCTCGCTCATCTGGACGCGGGAGTCCTGCCCGCGGGTTACCACAAAGAAATCGGGAATGCCCTTGCCGGCGTGAACATGGTTCATTGGCGATGCATCGTCCCACACGGCGGGGTCGTTGCCGAAGGCGTTGCGATACATCATCTCAGTTTTTTTGTTCTCGTTCTCTATTCGTTCCCGGACATCGTAACCTGCTGTGTCCAAAGATACGGTACAACGGATATCGTGCAGGTCCATATCATGCTCTTTGAAAAACTGTTCGTTCGTGGAAAGGGCAGATACAATGGCTGCGCCTGCCGAGTGCCCCATTAAAACCATTCGGTTCGCATCTCCGCCGTACTCGGCGACATGCTCGCGCAGCCATGCCACGGCTGCAGCCACATCCTGGTTGTGGACAGGGTACTTTATCCGGCCGGGATCGAGTTGTGCCGGGTCTGACGGAATGTCCTTGGGTGAAAGCCTGTAATTTACGCTTGCCAGCACCCAGCCCGAGCCGTTGAACAAGGTTATCTTGGCCTGTAGTTGGTTTTTCTTGTCACCGATTGTCCAGCCACCACCATGGACCCAAACCATAACAGGGGCAGGCCTACAACCAGGGTCCAGTACAGGCTCGTACAGGTCCAGGGACAACAGGTTTGGATCCACTCCCTGGGCTTCGAGGTACTGTTTGTCGAGATGCTTTACCGTTCCGCCGGCCTGCTTGCAGTCCGGCCTGGAATCAGAGCCTGTGTCGGTATCTGCATCCGTATCAATGTCGGTATCCGTATCAGTGTCGGTATCCGTATCAGTGTCGGTGTCTGCATCAGTGTCGATATCCGTATCCAGGTCTGAGTCTGTATCGATATCCGTATCGGTGTCTGTATCAATGTCTGTGTCGGTATCCGGCCCCTTGGATGTATTCCCTGACCCGCACGCCAAAAAACCGAATACCAGGCAGGTTGATATCAAAAGAGACACAATTGATATTCCTCTCTCGATTACTTGCATTCTCTTCACCTGTTCCCGGAAAGAAATAAGTTTACTTCATTGTCCCGGCCTTGTTGTCCCGGCCTTGTTGTGGCTGCAAGTCGGGAACGAAATACATAATACTATCAAAACAACCGGGTACGGAAAAGGTTTCGGCCAAAGATAAAAAAAAGCTCCGGCTCCGGTGGTTCCAGGTTGATTTTTTCATGCCCACCCGGTCCGGCGGTGTCCCGGGAAGGCAACTTCAGACAAGGTAATTCAAGGAAAATACGTTTTATCTATTTCCACGTCTTGTTTTTCTTTTACCGGCAGGCACTATGAACTTTAAAGGATCTGGAGGCTCCAGTTGGTTTTCCAGGCCTGCTTCAAGAGCATCTCGAAAAGCCATTGAAAGGCCCTTTATATTGAGCCTTAAAAAAATTTTCCGCCTGCTCCATCGCCTCAATGTGCGCCTTATTCTTTTGGCTTCCAAGATAGCGTGGCCTCCGGTGGGATCAGCCCTCATGGCGATAGACCTCTGTGGTGATGCCAGCGCTTCAAGCCCGAGGCCTACGCTCTTGTCCATGTAGTAGGAAATGTCCGGCCTTGTGAGATGAATCACGTCGAGTGAATAGCCAAGCCTTTTCATGCCGTTTCGCCAACCAGTGCTGCGTTGGAGCCTGGCAAGTCCCTGTATAATGCGCTGATTTGCAAAGAAGGGAAACAGGGTGTCGCTGAAGGCCTGTTTGTGAAGGTTGTCAAGAGATGTATTGGCCATTTTGGAAAGGCGCTTTACTTGTTTGAAGGCCCGGTGAGGCATGTGAGTATCAAAGCCGGCTTCGAAAAAGGCATGGCCGGCTCCAACGATCCTGAAATTTTCGACCAGCAAAAGCGGGATGAACAGGTTGTGGCAGACAACGTCTGATGCAAGGTGAACCCTGCAACCAAGGGCGAATGCCCTTTCCTTTGGAGATGACGCCTTTGCCTCGAGCTTTGCCTCGAGTTTCCAGTTGTGGCTGTTTTTCGAATATCCCTTTATATTCTTGGCAAGTTGAAAATCGCATGCCAGCAATCCATAGAGGAATGCATCGGGAAACGCAGTCAGCAGAGTGGACAGAGACATGGGAAGGGAAGAGAGTTGACTAAGTATCTTGAGGCCTATTTCTATGTGTGTACCTGGTGCCCATGCCATGGCCTCGAAGGGGAAGAGCAGGATGACCAATACCGACAAAGTTGCACCAATCAATACGAGCATCAAAGTGTTCTCTTTCCCTTGCCGGACCTGCACAAGATTTCCAAGCCCTAAATCCTACCCGGACTTTATACAATATTCGGGCTCAACGTGCCACAACTTGAAAACATTCGTACAAGCTGGTAAACGGGAGGCACAAGTTTTGTTTGCACCAGGGATCAAATTTGGTACCTCACGTATTTTGAAATTCCTTTTCGCTTTTTTGGGGAGGTATTCGGCGCAATGAAAATTTCTATTAAAAAGGTGTTATTTCTTGTCTGGTTGCTCATTGGACAGGTCGTAATGGTTTCCTGTTCCAGTGACACAGGATCATCTGGCAGAGATGCAGATACCGATACCGACACCGATACAGACATCGATACTGATACCGACACCGATACTGATACCGACACCGATACTGATACCGACACCGATACCGACACCGGTACCGATGCAGATACCGACACCGATACAGACACCGATACCGATACAGACACCGATACAGACATCGATACCGATACAGACATCGATACCGATACCGACACCGATACCGACGCCGACACCGACACCGATGCCGACATCGATATAGATACCGACACCGACACAGATACCGATACAGATACCGACCCGCATGTGGTGGTGACTGACGGGAAAGTTCCCAGGGGAACGAGGAGATATCCAGTAACGATACTTGCTGATTCCAATATCTTCAGTGAAGGCATGGTCGAGATTGCAATCCAGGGTAATGGGCAAGGTAATGTGGATATCGATATACGGCATATAGCCGTCAAGTCAGGTGATGAGTTGCAGGTGTTCCTGGATGTCCATGAAGATGCCTTGCTGGGCAAGCGACAGGTGGAGATAACTCCCAGACCTTTTTGTAAGTTGAAGGTTCAAATAGAGATCGTCGAGAGTCTTGAGGCGCAACATCCGATAATTGCAGAGGTGCTGGCAAAAACACGTTCGAACGACATAAATAGGGAGTACATGGAGATATACAACCCTACTTCAGAGAACCTTGACCTGGACGGGTACTCGATAGAGACTCCTTATGCGACTCACATCATTGACAAGGCAAACGGAAGAACCGGCATGAAGCCAGGACAACGATTGGTGCTTGGTTCCAGCACTGACCCCAAGATAAACGGTTATGCAAAGGTGGAATATGCATGGGACCAGGGCTTTGAATTGCCCCACAAGGGTGACGGCGCGATTTCACTGTCGGATCCCGGTGGCAACACAGTGGACAGAATGTTTTTTTATGAGATGTCAAAGGTCGGGGGCGTGGCAACAGAGAGACAAACCGGCCGCTCTTTTACCGGAGGTGTTCAGACTGCAGTAGTGCCCGTAGCATTCCTGGAGCCGCTGGGTTATTACCAGGATGACCTCGGGACCCCGCACAAGCCGGATAGTATCGAAATACCAAGAGAAGCAATCGACTTGCAGGATCCGGCCACTGGCAGGCTTGACGGATCGGATGAAGTCTGCACACATGAGGTAATGCTTCAGGCAGGCAGGATATTTGAAATAGTCGGTGACGTGGACAGGGTGTCTGGAGATTGCAATCTGTTCCTGTCCTTGATTGACGACACTACAGGCCTTCCTGTATTGCCGAGAGACTTCAAAGACGAAATCACCATGGACTACAGGTTGATACTGTCGCCAAGTTACGACCTTGCCGGTACGGTCCAGGTTTCAGCAGATCCTGACTATCCTTTTGAGCCTGGTTCGTACGAGCTGTCCATCCATGCCATGGACACCCTGGTTGCTTCGCCGGGCAAATTGCTGCTCCTTGAAGGTGATTCAGCGGACGTATCTGTTACAGGCGCATTCTCGGCCGATCCTGATTCGCCTGACATTACCTTTTCACAGGGTGAACTCGTTTTCGTATCTGATGACGAATCCGTGGCCCAGGTGGACCAGGATGGAAAGGTCACTGCAAAGGCAGTAGGAGCGACATCGATACAAGTATCCTATGGGACAGGGAGTGACGAGGTATCTCTTGTGGTTCCGGTGCAAGTGGCTCCTACCGGAGAAAACGATACCTGCACCAGTGCGATTCCCCTGGTTCCCGGCGCAGAGCCGCTTGCTGGTTCCACCTTCAATGCTTCGGACGACTATGATGCCCAGGGGTGCATGTTCAACAAGTTTGCTCCGGAAGTCGTGTATTCCCTTCATACCGAGACAAAAGCCGATTTCAGGATAACTGTCGAGCCTGCAATGGACTATGATCCCGCCGTGTACGTAATGTCTGATTGCGATATACCCAGGGTCGAGGCATGCACAAAGCTCCAGGGAAGTTCTGAAACGGAGAACCTGGATATTTCCATGCCTGCAGGGGCCACGTGGTACGTGGTGGTTGAAGACGAGGTAACTGCGGGAAAGTTCTGGATATCAGTTGGAGCCATCTAGAGTTCAAAATAACAAGTTCAACATTGGCAGCTTTGTAAAAGGCCGGAACATGAACTATGCATCCCATGAAATTTCAAAAGAAACACCCGAAAAAACACGAAATTTGTTGTTCCATGAAGTAAACCTCGAATTTTTGCCAAGCCATGGACGTTTTACAGCGAAAATACCTCTGCCGTGGTTTTCATTGGTGTTTCCCAATGTGGAATTCTGTTTCAAGAGCCTTTGATTATTCAAATTCTTTTCAAATTCATCTCTAATGAATGGGTCCCTCACGATTTTCGAAATACAACAGGAGCATTAAATAGACACTAACGTAAAATAACATTATAAATCATGCAGAATCGAGAACGTTTGACATAATGGGGCATTTGTTGGTAAGAAGACCCAGATTTATTTGAATTGAGCTGGGGGTGCAAGCAACAGATAATATCGGGCAGTTATTAAAGTAGCACCCGCACCAGTGATATCATGTATGTTCGATGTAACATGTATTCTAGAGGATTGTCAGTGTTCCCGGTAGGGAGGTGGCCATGAGGGTTGTAAAGAGCAAGGATATCGATTCAGGTCTGTTCCAGCGTTATTCACCTGAAGAATCGAACAGGGTAAAGGCGATCATTGCCGGAGTCAGGAGGAGCGGCGATCGAGCCTTGAGGGATTTTTGCAGGGAGTTCGATGATGCGGTAATCGACGAGATAAAAGTGCGTAAAGAGGAGATAAAGGGTGCTTACGATCTGATTGAGGCAGGTGTTATGGAGGCTATAAAGGTGGCTGTGTCCAGTGCAGCCAAGATAGCCCAAAAGCAACTCAAATCCATCAAAGGCTTTTCATTGAAAGATAAGGGCCTGACCTTTGAAATGAGAGTGAATAGTATTCGACGGGTTGGTTGTTATGTTCCGGGCGGAGCCAGGCCCTTGCCGTCTACGGCGGTGATGCTTGTTACCCCGGCAAAAGCAGCAGGTGTCGAAGAGATTGTCTTGTGTACGCCCCCAAAAAAAGATGGATGCATCGATCCGACAGTGATGGTTGCGGCGGACATGGCCGGTGTTACGGAGATATACAGAGTGGGAGGTGCCCAGAGCATTGCCGCCATGGCCTATGGAACCGAATCCATCAAACCCGTCGACATGATAGTCGGTCCTGGAAACAGGTACGTCCAGGCAGCCAAGCGCGAGGTTTTCGGCAGGGTTGGAGTGGAATTCCTGACCGGTCCGAGCGAGATCTGTATCGTGGCGGATTCCTCTGCAAACGATGAAATCGTTGCCCTCGATTTGATAGCCCAGGCCGAACATGATCGGGATGCACGTATCATTCTGCTCACGGATAACGAAAGATTGGCCAGGTTCGTAGCTGAAAGGCTGGAAGAGCTGGCGGAAGAGATAGGAACCCGGGAAATACTTAGGCGTTCAGTCGACAAGGGGCAGGCCATTGTGCTCGGCAGCCTTGATGAGGCCCCTGAAATTGCGAATAAACTGGCCCCGGAGCACCTGGTGCTGATGACTCGCAAGGGTAAACGTTTTATCGAACAGTTCAAGGTATTCGGGACCATGTTTCTGGGCAGGTATGCCTCGGTGGCTGTAGGTGATTACCTGATAGGTCCCAATTATACGTTGCCGACCCAGGGCGGAGCCAGGTATTCGGGCGGACTTTCAGCACTTAGCTTTCTTCGTTTGTCAAATGTAGTTCAGGTTACAAAGGAAGGTTACGACAGGTTGTCCTATCCTGCGCAGAACCTGGCCAGGGTTGAAGGCTTCGATGGCCATTGGCGTTCGATAATGGCCAGGGCCAGTCAGGCGGCGAGGAAAAGGGCTGGTATGGACAAGCCCAGGGTATCCCCTGCCAAGACAAAGAAAGAAAAGAAAAAGACCAGGCGTGCCGGAAAACGGGCCATAAAGGCATTGAAAGGCGCCATTCCAAAGGGTAAAAAATTGCGCGCCTCGAATGCAATCAAGGGTTTCAAGCGGGGAGGATGATCCGGCATATCGAAACGCACTGTTCTATGAAGTTTCTCTCGACTTTTTGCAAAGCCGTAAAACAAGGCGCCGGTGTCACGGGCTCTAGGACTTCAGTTCATCCAGGTCATGGTACAGATCGAGTGAATTCGGGTTGGCTAGAGCATCCTTGTTCAGCACAGGTTCGCCGTGTATGACTTTCCTGACAGCCAATTCCACTTTCTTGCCTGATATTGTGTATGGAATGTCCGCAACCTGAATGATCTTGGAAGGCACGTGCCTGGGTGTTGTATTGGATCTTATGGTTGTCTTGATCTTCTGCCTCAATTCTTCAGTCAGTGTGATTCCCGGCTTGAGCTTGACGAACAGTATTACCCTGACGTCATTGTCCCATTCCTGGCCCACCACGAGACTGTCGAGGACTTCGGCAATGCTCTCGACCTGCCTGTAGATTTCAGCCGTGCCGATCCGGACTCCACCCGGATTCAACGTGGCATCCGACCTGCCATAGATGATTACGCCGTCGTGCTCGGTGATCTCGATGAAATCTCCGTGGTGCCAAACATTGTCGAAACGCTCGAAATAGGCAGCCTTGTACTTGGCATTGTCAGGGTCGTTCCAGAAATATATGGGCATGGAAACAAAAGGAGCCTCGCATACCAGTTCACCCTTGGCGCCTATTACAGGCTTACCGTCCTCGTTGTACGCAGCCACCTTCATGCCGAGCCCCCTGCACTGCAACTCACCCGGCCAAACCGGCAACGTAGGGTTGCCCAGGGCGAAACAAGAGATGATGTCCGTTCCTCCTGAAATGGAGGAGAGACAGACATCTTTCTTGATATCCCTGTAAACAAACTCGAAACTTTCCACTGACAGTGGCGAACCTGTGGAACAGATTGTTTCGAGGGACGAGAGATCATACGACTCCCTGGGCCTTACACCCTCCTTTTCAAGCGCAGCAAGATACTTGGCGCTTGTCCCGAATATGGTCATTCCTTGTTCCTGCGCGAATTCCCACAAGGTGCCGGGTTCCGGGTGGAACGGTGAGCCGTCGTACAGTAGTATTGTGGCTCCTGCAGTAAGAGCGCTGGTGAGCCAGTTCCACATCATCCAGCCGCAGGTGGTGTAGTAGAAGATTTTCGAGTCGCGTGTGACATTGGTGTGCAGCCACAGCTCCTTGATATGTTGCAGCAGAGTACCTCCTGCGCCGTGAACGATGCACTTCGGGACTCCGGTCGTGCCCGAGGAATACATGATGTAAAGGGGATGATCGAAGGGAAGTTGCTCGAACACCAGGTCCCCTTGACCACCGGCCATGAATTCCTGGAAATGAACGGCATTCGGCAATAATGATATGTCCGGTGATTCCTTTGTGTATGGTACGACAACGATTTTTTCCACTGACGGCAGATGCTGAATAATCCCTGAAATCTTTTGGATGGAATCAAAGGTCTTGCCATTGTAGAAGTAACCATCTGCAGTGAACAGCAACTTCGGTTCAATCTGACCGAACCTGTCCAATACTCCCTTGATTCCAAAGTCCGGGGAGCAGGATGACCAGATAGCTCCGATGCTTGCTGCCGCAAGCATGGCGGCAACGGTCTCGGGCAAGTTCGGCATGAAACCGGCAACCCTGTCGCCTGTCTTGATTCCCATGGCCCTCATGGCATGGGCCAGTCCGGCAACCTGGTCATAAAGCTGTGCATAGGTCACGGACCTCGCGGTTCTGCCTTCGCCCTTGAATACCAGGGCCTTTCTTTCATCCCTGAAACGAAGCAGGTTTTCCGCAAAATTCAATCTTGCTCCCAGGAACCACTTTGTCCCAAGCATGGTGTCCCGGTCTTCTACAACCTGGTCCCATTCCTTTGAAGCCTTCACCTGTCCGAATCTCCAGATGCTGGGCCAGAATTCATCCCTATTGACGACCGACCACTCCCACAATGACTTGTAGTCATGGAAAGTCTTTCCCATCTCTTTTTCGAGAAAACGAAGGTACATGATCATATTGGATCGTTCCACCCTGTCCTTGCCCGGGGTCCATAGAGGCTGGTTCATGGCTTGTTCCTCCTCTTTGTTTCCTATGCCGTTTCAACCAAGGGGTACTAGCAAAATAGAAAAGTTACTTCAAGATTTCGTGATTTGTGCTGTTTTTTCAACTCCCGGTTGTAGTATTCGAGTGGAATTATAATGGTTACCGGTCATCATGTTTATGAGCATGTTCATGAACATCTTCCTCAGAATGATCATGTCCGTGTTCGTGAGAATGCCCGTGTTGAAAACCTGCTTCACCATGGTCGTGCGGTATTCCACGCAAATGCAGGAGGAGGTGATCTGCGCCATCCTCGGACTCGACCCACCCGTCGTTGGCATCCTCCTTTGAATCTAGAGTCCTGATATACGGCTTGATATCGAGCAAAGGCGTTGAGTCGAACATGTCCATGGGTGACGTGTATATGCGGTTGCCCTGTACCCTTATCACCTTTACTATTGAAAGACCTATCGGGTTCGGGCGAGCGGGCGACCTGGATGCAAAGAGTCCTACCTCTCTGCCATGTGCCCATGGCGGATGGGCTTTTGTTGGATCGTTCTTCACCGTGACTTTATCCAGATATGCCAGCACATAAATGTACCGAAATGAATCTAGGTCGTCCAGCGCTCCCGAGAGTTCCTCGTCCACCTGGATAAAGAAATCGCCTTCCCCTGTTTCCAAGGGTTGGTAAGGGGCCCATTCTTTGTACGGTGTATGTATGGTTCCTATGGACTTGAGGTTCAATTTCATTTCAGCACCTCCAGGGTGTGCAAAATAGGCCAAAGCGTAAAAAGACTCAAGAGGCTGCTTGACAAAATATTTCTTGATAAGATGTTTTCTTGTTTTTCAAGTACCCGGAATCATCCAACCCGTTGACCAACCCTTCAGCCTGTGTTAGCTCAACCGCACGTGACTTTGTTGGAGGAATACGATGGACATCAGGGAAATGGCTCTACCCCAGGATCTCGAAATGCTGGTTTCCACAGTCAGGAGGCTTGCCAGGGACAAGATTGCTCCCATCGCATCCGAACTGGACGAACGAGGGGAGTTTTCAAGAAGAGTAGAGACTATGCTTTGGGACATGGGACTCTTGACCATAATGCTGCCTGTCGAGCACGGGGGACTCCCTGAGAACAAGGACCTCGCACTCTGCTTGTGCGTCGAGGAGGTCGCAAAGGTATGCGCCTCGTCGGCCCTTATGATGATAATCCAGGCAGTCGGCAGTTTCCCCTTGCTCCATGCCGGCTCGGACGAGTTGAAGAGGAAATACCTGCCTTCCCTTACCTCTGATTCGCGCACCCTCATGGCATATCTCGTAACCGAACCCGGAGCAGGGTCCGATGTATCCGCTATTCGCACGACAGCGGTCCGTGACGGCGATGACTGGGTGCTCGACGGCGTTAAGTGTTTTGCAACAAATGGGGGCGTAGCCGGCCTGTATTCCGTCTTGGCACGAACAGGCCCGCAGCGAACCAAGGGCTTGACCTTTTTTCTGGTGGATCGGGATACACCGGGCCTGTCTATCGGCAGAAAGGAAAACAAACTTGGACAAAGGTCGACAAACACGACCGAGGTGATATTGGAAGGGGTCCGGGTTCCTTCTTCCAACATGCTGGGACGGGAGGGACAAGGCTTTCTTTGGGCCATGAAGGACTTCGACATGTCCAGGCCGGCTATTGCGGCCCAGGCCTTGGGCATAGCCGAGGGTGCTCTGGAGCAGATGTTGTCTTATGCAAAGGACCGCAAGACGTTCGGCAAGCCCATTGGTGAACATCAAATGATACAGGCCATTCTTGCCGGGGCGGCTGCGGACATCGAGGCGGGCAGGGGCTTGGTCTATCGCGCCGCAAGGCGTTATGACATGGGATTGGACAACAGCAAGCTGGCATCAATGGCAAAGTTTTTCTGCGGAGATGCGGCCATGAAGATAGCCACTGATGCGGTCCAGGTGTTCGGCGGGTACGGTTACACCAAGGATTATCCTGTTGAGAGGATGTTCAGGGATGCCAAGTTGACGCAAATCTTCGAGGGCACGAACCAGATACAGAGATTAGTCGTGGCAAGAAAATTACTCAAGGAGGCGTAATGAGCGAAAGACTTTCGGATATCGTTTGTATCGGCGCTGCAAGGACTCCTACCGGTTCTTTCGGGGGTTCGTTGAGGGACCTTCCCGCGTACGACATCGGCGGGGCTGCGATAAAGGAAGCAATGAACCGGGCGGGTGTTGAAGGTAAGCAGGTGAGCGAGGTCATTTACGGGTGCTGTCGCCAGGCAGGAGTCAGGACAAACCCTGCAAGGACCGCCGCCATAAGGGCCCAAATACCGTACTATGTACCGGCCAACACGGTAAACATGGCATGTCCTTCAGGAATGAAGGCCACCATACTTGCAAGCCAGGCATTGAGGCTTGGTGATGCTGAAATCATAGTCAGCGGCGGAATGGAATCTATGAGCAGGATTCCTTACTTTATCGAGAATGCAAGGTGGGAGCCTTTCAAGCTGGGTGACAAGAAGATAACGGACGGATGGAACGACAATATCGATCCGACTACAGGCCAGGGTATGGGAATCACGGCCGAGAACGTATCAGAGAAGTACGGCATATCAAGGCAGGAGCAAGATGAGTTTTCTCTCCTGTCGCAGACCAGAGTGAAACAGGCCCAGGAAAGCGGCTGGTTCGACCAGGAGCTGTTTCCAATCGAGGTGCCTGCGAAAAAGAAGAAGCCTGCTTTTACCCTTGATAAAGATGAAACCAACAGGCCTGACAGTACACTCGAAAAACTATCCAGGTTGAGGCCGGTTTTCAAGGAAGGCGGCGTGGTTACAGCCGGCAATTCGTGCGGTATGTCCGACGGCGCATCGGCCTTGGTCATGACCACGCGGGAAAAGGCTATGGCAATCAATGCAAGGCCGCTTTTCTCGATATTGGGTTATGCCAGCGCTGCTGTCGAGAACCACCTGATGGGGGAGGGACCTGGTGTCTCGATTCCAAGAGCCCTCGAAAAAGCGGGCCTGTCCCTGGGCGACGTGGATCTCGTGGAGATCAACGAGGCATTTGCGGCACAGGTATTGGCAAATTTGAAAGTGCTCGAGCTGGACGTCGAAAAAGTCAACATAGCAGGGGGAGCCATAGCCCTCGGCCACCCCGTAGGTTCTTCAGGATCCAGGATCCTGGTGACCCTTTACTACCAGATGAAGCGAACAGGCGGAGAGCTGGGAGTTGCGGGAATATGCGGGGGAACAGGTGTCACGTGCGCCATGGTCATAAAGAGGGAACTATAATTTATTATTTTTTTTATTGCATGGTTGTCGGCACGGACTTTTATTGACACGGACTTGACACCGCTATTTTCCTGCAATAGCTTTTTGTTTGAAAAGTGGAAGCAATCGCTTTAGTATTCAATCTTGGCAACAAGAGGTTCCCGGGATTTGGAATATTACAGTAGAAATGCCATTGCAAGGAAAGCATCGAGTGGAACGCAAAGACAGAAAAAAGGAGTTTTGAAAATGAAGGTTTTAAGAGGTCACTTGTATACTGTTACGATACGGGCAAGCTTATTTTTTGTTTTCATGTTGGCTGTCGCCTCGTGCGGCTCGGTTAGAAATTCAGGTGATACGGATACGGATGTAGACACGGACACGGATACGGACACTGACACGGATATGGATACGGATACTGACACTGATACTGATACGGACACGGATACTACTCCAAAAGAACTTTCAATAAAAGATATACAGGACACCTCGAGCAAGGCGCACCCCAAGGAAGGCACGATAGTCAAGGTTAACGGCGTGGTAACAGTGGAGTCCGTGGTTTCAAAGGGACACAAGGCATATTTCATCGAGATGCCGAAAGGAGGGACTTACTCCGGAATATACGTATTCGGCGCATCCGATACACCCGATGTAACAAGGGGAGACGTTGTAACAGTGACGGGAGAATACAAGGAGTTTTACGGTCGAACCGAGATAGATGCATCGAGTGTGGAAAAAACCGGCACTGATGCTGTTCCGGAAGCCGAAGTTGTTGTGCCTGCGGACGTTGCTACCACCGGATCAAAGTCCGAATCCTACGAGGGAGTCCTTGTCAAAGTTGAAAACGTCGAAGTAACAGAGACGCCTGTTATGGGATCGGACGGCAAGGACCATGGCGACTGGAGGGTGACCGGTGATCTGATTATCGGCCATTTATGGGATTATGCTTACAACAACAAGGATAAGGATCTACGCAAGGTGGGTGACAAGTTTGCTTCGATTACCGGGATCCTGGACTTTACCTTTGATGAATTTCGGCTTGAACCCAGGGATGACGCAGACCTTGACGGACCTAAATGATGCGGCAACGGGGTATGCTGGAAAAACATATTTCATTTCACCCTGTTTACTGCGGACAACTATTATCGACAGCTTCGTAAAAAGTCGGAGCATGAATCATGGATGTTATGATTTTAATTAGAAAGACTGTCAATAAGATCGAAACGTACTATTCTATGAAGCCCTGCCCGACCTTTTACAAAACCATAATTGTTTCTTTTCTTGTAATAACACCAGGCCTGCTTTCTTCATGCCGAGAGGCGGGAGAACAGTACAACCTGGCCGGCCAGGATGTAAGGCTGACTATTATACATACATCGGATATACACTCGAGAATATTGCCCTACTCGATGGAGCCCGCATATACCGATGTATCCCTGGGTCTGGATCCGAGGCTCGGACCGTACGGCGGGGCGGAACGCATAGCACAAATAGTAGATGAACAAAGAGCCAAGGCAGGCAGGTGTTTGTACGTGGATACAGGTGACGTGTTTCAGGGCGCTCCGGTATTCAATAGGTACAAAGGTGCTGTGGAGGTTCAATTTCTGAGCCAGCTTGGTGTTGATGTAATGGTTGTAGGCAACGAATTCGACTTGGGAGTAAACAACCTGGCAGCCCAGATGAACCAGTACAAGAACTTTCCACTGCTCGCGGCCAACTATGTCTTTCCACCCACGTCAGAGGGATTGTCCAACCTGCGTAACCTTGTAGACCCGTACAAGGTCTTCGACATCGATGGCCTGCTGGTTGGAGTAATAGGCATGGGCGACATAGGTTCGATCACCAGCCTTGAGGATCGTAAGAATTCAAGCGGATTCTTTGCCCTTGACACGTATCAGACCGTGCAGAATTACGTGGATCTGTTGAGGTCCAGGGTAAATCTCGTGATCGTAGCTTCACACATGGGTCTTCAAGACGATATAGACATGATAAGACACACCAGGGACATAGACCTCGTGCTGGGAGGACATCTACACATAGTTCTGAATCCTCCCATGGTGCTGCCCAATGCAGACGGAAAAAGCACCATTCTCATGCATTCCGGCGCTTTCGGCAAGTATGTGGGGCGTCTGGATCTTGTAATTAGAGTTTCAGCGCAAGGACCGGGCAAGAGCCGGGTACTTGCTTTCAAGCACAAGCTTTTCCCGGTGGAGCAATACTCTGCAATCGAAGGCATTACCGACCAGCAATCGTGTTACCAGGCCGGCGGCGACAAGTGGCTCCCTCCGTCAGGCTGGGATAAAGGGGCCTGCCTCGAAAGGAATGCTACCGACGGTGATATGCGAAGGCTTCTCGAATACTATAGCCTGGATATGCTCAAAAAGGAAAACTATGACAGGCCTGTCGCCTTTGCGCTGGAAAAGCTGAAGCGTTTCGGCGCATCCGGAGGTGATTCTGCACTGGGAAATTTGGTGGCTGAATCACTTCAAAGACGGTACCTGGTCGAAACTGATTTCGGATTGACGAATTCCCTTGGAATAAGGACGGACATCGACCAGGGGCCGGTAACCGTGGAAGCCATGTACAACGTATTTCCATTCGAGAACACCATAGTATCAATGTTCCTGTCAGGATCAGAGATTCAGGAGATGTTGGACTTTGTTGCAAGGAAGAGTGCCGCCAGGGGCTGCTCGGCCCAGGCGCAGGTGTCCGGAGTTTGCTTTACCATGAACTGCGCCCTTGAAAAGGCCGAGGACATCAGGTTTCCAAAGAACGGTGAACCATGCTTCGACAAAAAAGGAAACCCTTTAGGGACGCCGCTCGATCAAAGAGATACTTATGAAGTGGCTGTCAATGACTATATTGCCGGCGGAGGCAGTGGATTCCGGGTTCTAAAGGCGAATAACACCAAGGTATATACCGGGATTTCCATGCGGGATGCGGTCATAGACTATTTCAATAGTTTTCCCATGTGCGGTAAAGATAAAAACGGCGATGGGAAATACTCACTGGATGAACTCGAGAAACCTGTCCAGGACTGGATCCAGGCCCAGCCTGAAAGTCAGAGGGATCGATTAATCGACGACATGGCGCATGTTCCTTGTGTAACCGGCAGGTCCGACGGCCGTATCAGGGCTGTTACATCAGCCAAGGAGTGAAGACCATGTCCAGTCGAACAACAATATTGATCCTTACAACAATGCTTGTCTTGTCTTCGGGGTGCGAGGAGTCTCTGTTCAACGAAATAGACTCGCCTGATTCGAGCAAGCTCAAGGTACTTTCGTCGTTTGCAGTCACGCTTCAAAGGGATGGAGGCCTCGGAACCGATGATAAACCGCTCCCTGCAGGCAATGAACCGACAGCCTTCACCTTGTCGGCGGCCGCCCTGCTTACGGATGGTTCGGTGCTCACATCTTTTAACCGTAAAGTCGCGATATCCGTCGAGCCCGGCAAGCTTTCAGCAGATTCACCGAAAGAGGCGAAATTCGTCAACGGGATTCTCAAAGAAGTGAATGTTTCAGTTCTCCAGGCCTTTGGACCCACGAGGATATGGGTCGAAGACACATTGGGTACAAGCGGCAGCTATGTTACGGGCGTGAGCGAGGGAATAATATTCAGCCCGGCGACGATACAATCAGTCCAGGAGTGTGATCGTGACAATGATCCTGTCTGCAACGGGAAATCACCCAATTTTTTCCCTTCTCCGCTGAGGGATAAGTTCGTCAAGATGTACAGAAGCCGAAAATGCGGAGATCTCGTGGTAACGAACGTTACGTCCGAAGGCTTTTTCGTAACTGATACATCCCAGGGTGAGTGTCCCGGCGCCGGGAACCAGGAACATGCCTTTGGTCATATATATGTATACAACCATTCCAGGCCGGAAGGGTTGCAGCGTGGTGACCGTCTGTGGTCGCTGGCAGGAAATGTGAGCGAGTTCTTCGGCCTCACCGAATTGGGATTCCCGACCTGGGAAAAGAAACCTTGTAACGAGAGAGTGGAGGGAGATACCTGGTACGAATGCAGGGGCGTGGTATCGAACAGTTCGCCGGACAACCCGGAAGATTATGCAGGTGGCGGGGGATATGTCGATTGTCCGCCTGGAAAGAAATGCTGTCCTCCGGACGAAATGCTGTTGGATATGGAAACGCCGGAATGCTCCGGTTCTGTATGCTATGAAGCCGAGTGTGTGCCGTTCAATTGCAAAGGAACATCCTGTGGGCCGGGACAGGTATGCATGAAAGGGCGCTGTGAGGACAATCCCTATCTGCCTCCACCGGTAATAGTGGAACCATCCAGGGTAAAGTCTCACTGGGAAATGGAAAAGCTCGAGGGCGCACTTGTGAAAATCGAAAATGTTGTTATTCAGCCTATCGATTCCTCTGATTACGATCAATATGGTCAATGGAAGGTGATGATGTCGGATGGAAAAACCAAGATCACAATCGTAAGCCGTGAAACGGTCCCGAGCTTTCATCCCGAACAGGAAACAGGCGCCTGCATCGACATAACGGGAAATCTTCGTTTCCACAGTGTTCCAAGGTGGCTTATCTATCCGCGTGACGATGTGGACATACAAGAGGCAAAGGGCTGTCAATAATCAGTAAGGGAGTTATCAAATGCAGACTCGTCCCTTGACAAGAATGTGGATATTTTCGTTTTTTGTTCTGTGTTATTTCCTGCCGCACATGGCTGTTGCCGGCGACTTCATGGACGTGAGGCTTTCATTCAAGTTCTTTGATGACGATTTTCTCCATGATTCAAAGGACGGCAGCCCGGGTATAGAGTTCGGAAGGGACGATTACTTGCTGCCAAGCGAGGCCTTTGGGAGCAAGTACACGGGAAGGGAAACCCAGGCCAGGCTGGTTCTGTACAAGAAGCTCGATGATCTCTGGCCGCGTCTTGTTACGGAAGCCGCCATCGTGTTGCGTTACAACGTGTTCGTCCCGGAAAGTGGAAAGGCATCCAATGCCGCTGTTGGCGTGGAGGATGACGGCTCGTACATCAGAGTTGCATATGCTTTCGATGATAGTAAGAAACCGCCGAGCCTGGCATTGGTGTTGTTTCCGTTCAGCTCCGACCGGTTCAGGCTGGGATATACCTATGACATCACTTGGGGCGGTCCTGATGCCTTCATAGAGGCGCAACGGGTGAGGCCTACCACGGGAGCCAAGCTCGAATACAAGAATGGTGAGAACTATGCTTTTGTGGGAGCCAAGTCAACAGAGGTGAACGTCAAACGTATCGGCCAGGGAGAAATTTCCACACCCGAGGTCAGGTGGGGCGGCCTGGCAGGCGGCGGGTACGATATCCTTGATATGGTCTTGCTGGAAGCAGGATGCGGGTATTTCAACAGGGGTGCTTTCACGCGGGAAAATCCGGTCATGGGCAAGCCCATGCATTCATGGGGAATATCCGCCCGGGCAACTTATCATCTTGGTCAAAAGGTAGGACTTCCGGTCGACTTCAGGTTGTACAGGAACAACCCGGAGGCCATCGAAGAGGCTGTCAAACCTGAAAAGCAAGCGTCGTTCGGCCTGATGGCCGGAATAGAGTACACGCACTTGGAACAGGTCCTGATCGACCCGGTCGTGTCCGGCGGAACTTCATGGCAGCCGGCTAATGCAGGCAACATTTTCATGAGGTTGAGACTTTGGAATTTCAGGGTCACCCTGGACATGGTCTATAGGGATGTGGCCTTCCTTCAGTTCGATCAACCCAGTTTCGAAACCGAAACCGACTTTCATCCGGACTTCAAGCTGAAGCCCGAGCTTTTTGCTGTGGCCGGCGTGGATTACCATTTCGAGAGCATTCATGTGACACCGGGTCTGCTCCTGTCATACCAGAGACCTGCCAGTGTAAGCCTTCCGTCATTGAAAACGGAAGGAATGCAACCAATCGAAAAACCCACCGTGGTCGTCAGAAACCGGGGTGATTGGGATATCCTTCCCGCCGGTGACAGTGTGACCGCCATCTTGTCCAGCAAGCTGACTCTCAAGGTGCAATTGTCGAGCATGCTCACGGTTCTTGCAGAAGCATATCTGGCTATAGACAACAACAAGACACGCTATACATTGAAAGGCGGTGATTCCAATCCGGCGACGTGGACCAGGATTTACCAGGATCCTTACATATTCGGAGCAGGAATTATCTTTTTCGCCAAATTTTGAACAATCCCAGGACCAGTCCGAAGAACAACAGTCCCGCAATGTTCGAAGAAGAATTACCGGCAGCGGAACATCCACTGCCTGAACCCGGATGAGAATCGGAATCTGTGTCCGTGTCCGCGTCCGTGTCTACATCGGTATCTCCACCAGCCTTCCTGCACACGTCGTTTTGACACATGAACCCGTTTGGACAAGCAATCATGTCGCATCTTCTGGTACAGACCTTGTCCATGCAAAGGCCGCTCTGGCATTCTGCACCATTGGAACAGGCCTGTCCGAAATCCTTGCCCCCGTTGGGAAGACAGAGATCGCCGCGGTAAGTGCTCTCGCATGTCCACGAATCAGGACAGCCCACCATCTCGCAAGACCTGGTGCAGAAGTTTTCGTTGTCCTTTGAATAACAGATGCCGGATTCACATTGCTGGTCTGAAAGACAGTTTTCTCCAAGCCCCTTCTTTTTCGGGCCTGTGTCCGTGCCCGTATCCGTATCCGTGTCCGTGTCCGTGTCCGTGTCGGCATCTGTATCCGCATCGGCATCTGTATCCATATCAACATCCGTATCAACATCCGTATCGACATCCGTATCAGCATCCCCTGATGCGTGAAAACAAAACTGGCCTGCAGATACCTTGACACAATCAAAGCCTGCCGGACAGCCTATCATGTCACACTTTTGGGAGCAGTATAAAAAGGCTCCATTGGCAATGCACTCCCCGGTTTTGCAATCAATTGCCTTGGTGCATGATTCACCCAGTGACTTGTCACCACGCGGCAGGCAGTGCGCAGTATCAATGTCGAAACAAAACTGGTCCTTGGGGCAATCCGAGTCATTGTTACATGTCCTGAAGCACTTGTGATAATCGCAATAAAGGCCGTTTTCACAGTCGGATGTCGAATCACATGGTTCACCTTCCTTGGCCTTGGGACCGGTCGACGGATAACACGTGCCATCGTCTGAACCTGCAAACGGCCTGCATTCGTACCCTGCCGGGCACTTGTCGTTGGAGGCGGTGCAATTCATGCTGCAGAACTTGCCGTTCGTTGAACTGTTGCAGATGCCGCTGGCGCAGTCGGCACCAGAATCACAATCATCGCCGAAGGGCTTGTCATGGTTTCCACTGTCAAACCAGCAGTAATACGATCCGCCGGGCGTACCGCACCTATATCCGTTTGGGCATGGATTCGAGGCTGAGCAGGATCTTGAACACATGGACCGCTGGGCGTCGGCAATGCACTTTCCCGACTTGCATTGGTCATCGGAATAACATCTTTCTCCAAAATCGAGTTCAGTCGCCGGCTTGATGTAATTCCCGAGAAAATTCCAGTTGGGAGCCGTTTGTCCGTAATACGCGTACCGCACACAGGATTGTTCGGACGTGGAAGCAGTGCCCAGCACGGTTGGTTCGCCGTGTAACATATATAGAGCCGGGCCGCCGGAGTCGCCGGAGCAGATGCCGGTGGAACCCTTGCCGTTGACCTCGATGTATGCGCTGGGCATTGCCGTCACCTGTAATGTCGTCCAGTACCGGTATGTGTTTTGTTGTGCATTCGGGTTGGTTATTCCATAGCCCACGGCCTGAAGATAGTTGCCTGAAAGATCGAGACTCTCGGTATTTACGGCAAGCGGAGTCACCCATGTAGGCACGTCTTTCTGTAACAATACCACGGCCACATCGTGGTCACCCCACTGGCTGCCCGAGTAACTCGGGTTGGCATGCCACTCGGTGGCGCTCGATGACCAGCGGGCACTCGAATAATCTTCACCGATGAAGAAGGTAACATCCTGGATATTCGATTCCTTTACGCAATGGGACGCAGTGAGAACCACGTTGGCTCCGACGACCGTGCCGGTGCAGGCCGCGCCGTACCCGCCGCCCATGTACATCTGCAAGGCGCCGATAGCTGCCTTTTGTCCCTCCGTAAGCTGTACAACCGACGAGTCGAAGTTGGTCGAGCCGTTTACAATGGCACCTTGTTTCCAGGCCAACCTGCCTTGGTCCGGCCCGCAAGCCATGAAAAATGTAATGGCAGTTAGGGCTGAAAGCTTGATGAAGCGGGATTTGACTCTGTTTCTTTGCATTTTTGAGATTCCTCCATGAAAACTAGTTATTGTCTCTTGCTCTTGGTTTGTCACCAACCGCTTGCCTGACTTGGTTGATTAAATCTTCCAACTTCAATTCTGCAGGAGCCATCCTGTATCTATTCCCCTGAGGTGATACTTTTCCAACTGTGTACACGCCGTCATTATCTTTTTTATCGTCCCCGGCCGTGGTCGTTGATGCAGGAGATGATTTTGCAGGGGATGATATAAATATAGCGCCTGAAAGCTCGTGGATTGCAAAGAAATCGTTTGTGCCTGTGCTCTTTTTTTCAATCCGGTAGATTCCCTGCGCCATGCCTCTGGTGACATAGACCGTGCTGTTTTTTTCCCGGGTTTCAATGTTTCGGATCTTTTTAAGGAAAAGGACATAGCTTTTACCGATTTCGAGTTTTCCACTGCCTGGAACAGCCATGCCGATCTTACCAAGAATCCCACCCAATTTTCTGACCAAAACAGGGCCGTCATGTATCTTGCCGGATATTACTTGTTTAACTTCAAGCCTGTAATCGGTATATATTCTTTTTTGATCCTTGCCCCAGAAACTTCGGGCGGTTTGTATACGGCAAATAACTACAGCGTCGGACCCCAGCACAAGATCCGCCAGGGTAAGTGGAATCATGACTGCCGCATTGCCTGCAGCAGATGAAATGAAAATTATTATGAATATTGCAGCCAGAGACCTGCGAATAACCTTGATTATTATTTCCACCATGTTGTTGCGCCCTTTCCTCTGGCAAAAGACTTGTAGAAAATATTCCCGCTTTTTTATGTGACGGTCAAGGTGTAAGAGGCGATTTTTAGGTGTATATACTACAGCGCTTAAAAAACATGCATCCAAAACCTGATTTTTTATGCTATTATTTGATACATGAATGCCGGATCAAATAGGGCGGATAAGAAATATTTAAAAATAAGATATTTAAAAAACTGCATATTGCTCGGCTCGTTGCTGTTCGGATTTTTTTTGTTCCCGTGTACGCAGGGATGCGGGGATGAACCTGCGGACAAGCGCCTGGACGGTAAAGAAGAGTTTCGGGAACCGAAAGAATTTTCAGGCATGGATAAAGAAATGCATAAAGAGCATGCAGTGGAATTACACGAGGCCTTTGAGGCCGGGAGGGATGCAGATTCAATCGAGTCCTATGGTGATGCGGATTCTGTGGAAACACATGATCAAATATTCGAAGAAGTGGCGGATTCATTATATGAAACCGATGAAGGTGCAGCAGAATCAATAAAAGGAGAACAGGACACGGAAAGCCATGAGATAGAACCGAGATGCAGACAAAACGATGATCCGTTGAAATTCTTGTCTATAGACAAAGACCTTGTTCCTGGTGGCGACCTGCAAAAGAGTACGGCCCAATCACGGCTGGATTCTGATTGCATGGCAATTGGATTTTCGTTCGTTGCTGCAAAGGGTATGACACTGGAAGCAAAGTTGACGCCCCTTGGGGGCGCCCGATTTGCCCCCAGGCTGCAGGTGTTCGATACATTTGCAATCTCAAAGAGAGGGCCGGCCGCCATTCTTGCCCAGGATATGTCTGCGCCCGGCCATGCTGCAGATGTGTCTTTCCAGGTTCCATGGTCGGGGGAGCATGTACTGGTTGTCTCATCTGCCGATCTTCATGGCCATGGAACTTTTGCAATCGAGGTTCACTGCACGGACGGATGTTCCCTTTCCGCCACCAGGTATCCCATTGTCCTGCTTCACGGCATTGCTGGATGGAAAGGCGGGCTGTTGAACGTGGTCGATTACTTCTTCGAGGTTCAGGATACCCTGATAAAAGACGGATACGATGTTTATGCACCGGTTTCGGCTTCTTTTAACGATCAAAACGTAAGAGCCGTGCAATTCGCGGGTCAAATCGACGATATATTGGCTTCCACCGGCGCAGTAAAGGTCAACCTGGTGGCGCACAGCCAAGGAGGCCTGGACGGTAGGTACATCATCAGTTCCATGGGTTACGGGGATCGTGTGTCGGCATTGGTGACCGTCTCCACTCCACACAAAGGGACATCCATCGCCGATGCAATCATGGGCCTGGTTCCGGGTCTTGCCCAGGATATGATAGCGCCTGTTGTGGACTTCATCGGAAAACTACTTGGCACAGGTGACGAGCAGGATATTAAGGCGGCCATGAAAGTTCTTACAACAGATTATGTCCGGAACGTGTTCAACCCGGCCAATCCGGATGATCCGAGGGTGTTGTATTTCAGTTTTGCCGGCCATACGTGCGGCAAAGCGGATATCATCTGCCAGGTACGAAATAACGGTGAATCGGTTGATCCGATCCTGATAGCCTCTTTCAGGATAATGCAGATTCTGGAAGGAGACAACGACGGGCTGGTAGGAGTGGAGAGCGCCAAGTACGGCAATTTTCTCGGCCTGCTTTCTGCTGACCACTGGGACGAGATAGGACAGCTTGCCGATGTGGTCAATCTTTCTTTCAACCACAAGAAATTCTACGAGGATATAGCGGCAATGCTTGCAAAAATGGGTTTCTAGGGGAACCTGGCCGGCTTAGCGCGTGTGTCCAGTCCCCGCGCGCGTGTGTCCAGTCCCAGGTTAATGATGGGTCTAATAAATTTGTTCAATTATATCATCCAATTGTGTGGGGTCCGGAAAACGGGTCTCGCACATCCCATTACCTTGGGTTATTGATGTGCGCTTTTTAAAGCACCGGGTAATCGTACAAAGGGCCGCAATCCGGCAAAAGCGCAATGTCCAGGCAGGCCCATGGCCGAGATAGAGAGCTTGTGCATAATTGTCCAGGCAAGCGTTATGGTCGACAGCGCTATTTGGCAAAGGCTACAACGCAAGGTTATTGCAGGGGAATTACAGGGCCGTTAAAATCAACCTGGGTGGGGAAACAAAGGGAAACAAAAATCCCACCTTACTCCCCCCTGGCTCTTAAGAGCTGTATCTGTTCGTTCTTCCTTGACCCGCAATCCCGGGGGACCTACACTTTGTTGCTGCTGGAGGGCTCTAAATGGTTGCTCTTGAGAAAACCGGAAAATCCGCAGATAAGCTCGAAATAGCAGGCAGGAGCTTTGAATCCAGGCTGCTGGTCGGGACCGGCAAATTCAATGACAACAATGTCATGGCGGCTGCCATTAAAGAGTCGGGAACCGGGATTGTTACCGTGGCATTAAGGAGAGTGGATTTAAAGAGCCGGGCCCCGGACATGCTCTCCTTCATAGACCCGGAAAAATACCTCGTGTTGCCCAATACCTCGGGCGCCTCAAATGCAGAAGAGGCGTTGAGGCTGGCAAGGTTGGCCAGGGCGGCGGGTCTGCCCCCCTGGGTCAAGCTTGAGGTAACTCCGGATCCGAGGACGCTGCTCCCGGACCCGATAGAGACATTGAAGGCTTGCGAGATGCTCGTTCAGGAGGGGTTTGTCGTCCTCCCGTACATAAACGCGGATCCAGTGCTTGCAAAGAGATTGGAAGAAACAGGTGCATCCACTGTCATGCCGCTTGGCGCCCCCATAGGTACTGCCAGGGGCATTCGCACCAGGGACCAGGTTGAAATGATAATAGACGCCGCTACCATCCCGGTCGTAGTGGATGCCGGGCTTGGTGCGCCGTCTCACGTGAGCGAGGCAATGGAGATGGGCGCCGACGCGGTTCTTGTAAATACGGCCATTGCAGTTGCAAAGGACCCGGTCCGGATGGCAAGGGCCTTCAGGCTTGGTGTTGAGGCAGGCAGGCAGGCATTTCTTTCCGGGCTTGCTCCAAGGCTGGATCATGCAGAGGCCAGCAGCCCACTGACGGGATTTCTGGAAGGTGAGGAATAGGAAAATTGAGCCTGGCCGGTATTTTGGATGATTTGGCTGTTTCAGAGCTCATGGACATTTCGAAAGGAGCAACCCGGCAAGATGTGACCAGGGTCTTGGGTTTGACCAGGCCTTTGAACATGCAGGATCTGGCAGTCCTGTTGTCCCCTGCAGCAGCAAGACGCCTCGAGGATTTGGCTGGCAAGTCGAGAATGCTGACCCTCAGGCATTTTGGGCGCGTAATGTCCATGTACGCGCCGCTCTATCTCTCGAACGAGTGCGCCCAAGATTGCCTTTACTGCGGTTTTCGGGCGCCAAACAAGATAGTGCGACGAACACTTGCCACAAATGAAGCAATACGGGAAGCTATGTTTATAAGGGAGAGGGGCATAAGGCACCTGCTTTTGGTGTCAGGCGAACATCCAGGGGTGTGGGACACGGAACAGCTCGAAGACTTGATAAGAGAGCTCGGCCCGCTCTTTCCATCGCTTTCCATAGAAGTAAAGCCCCTGGCTCTGGCTGATTACTTGCGGCTTAAAAGGGCCGGCCTTGACGGGCTAACACTTTACCAGGAGACATACGATCGCGGGCTTTACGACCATGTTCATAAAAAAGGCAGGAAGAAGAACTACGATGCCAGGCTGGAGGCGGTAGAGGATGGGGCAAGGGCGGGACTGAAGAGAATAGGTCTTGGCGCACTGCTCGGACTCGGTAATTGGAAAAGAGAGGTACTGGCGCTTGTGGCGCATGTCAGGTACATGGAGAGGAAATACTGGCGGACATTCTTTGCCGTGAGCTTGCCGAGAATGAGGTACGCCCAAGGCGCAATGAACGTGCCGCATGCATTATCCGATCGCGATCTGGCCCAGGTGGCATGCGCCCTTAGAATCGCTCTGCCGAGGACCGGCCTTGTCCTGTCCACCAGGGAGCCTCCAGGATTGCGCGATGGTTTGGCGCGGCTCGGCATTACGCAGATGAGTGCAGGCTCCAGGACCGAGCCGGGGGGGTACATGCACCCAAACGCTGCAGGCGAGCAGTTCCAGGTCGAGGACCACAGGTCGCCTGCAGAAGTTGCAAAGGCTCTAAAGGCTCAGGGTTATGACCCTGTATTCAAGGACTGGGACAGCGTGCTCAATGCGTGACATAATTCTGAACGGCGAGAAAAGAAGAGTGGCTGCAAGGACAGTGTCCGAGTTGCTCGAGGAACTTTCCTTGTCTTCGAGATTCATGGTTATCGAGATCAACAAGGCAGCCGTATCCAGGAGCGAGTACTCCTCTACAAATTTGTCGGACGGTGACAGGATCGAGATTGTCTCCCCAATCGGCGGAGGTTGAACCTGGAACGATAAATGGGATGAAGTCTTCAAATTTTGTATCCACGGTACCCCGTCTTATAGTGATCGTTCCCTATATGGGGCACGAAGAGACAAAGTCAATTGCAGGCCGCCTGATAGGCGCCGGATGCCCTGGAATCCTTTTTATGGCACCTGATTTGAGCGGTGGTCCTATGTTGGAACTGGCGGGGTACATGGTAGAAAGGGCGCTTGAAACAAGGACTCGAATTTTTGTCTCGGACAGGGCTGACGTTGCATCGCTTGCAGGTGCGATGGGTGTGCATTTGCCGTCTTCGGGACTTGAGCCCGGTGATGCCAGATTGGTCTTCAAGGAAAGGGTATTGATTGGTGTTTCGTGCCACTCGGTTGAAGATATCGAGAGGGCGGAGAATAATGGAGCAGACTATGCCTCTCTCTCGCCTGTGTTCAGAACAACAAGTCACCCGGAGAGAAAGCCGTTGGGCCTGGGCTTGTTGGCCAGGGCGGTCTCGAGTGTCGGTATCCCTGTAATGGCCCTGGGTGGAATCACCATCGACAATATTGAGCAAGTCCTTTTGACAGGTGTTCATGGCGTGGCCGTGCTGAGTCATGTCGTTCATTCCCCTGATCCCGTGGAAAGGCTCGGCCTTTTGCTCGAGAACATGCGAAAAGTCCATAAACAGCAATAGATGGTCAGTTTCTAATTTTAACTTACATGACCAGACGGACTTTTATTGCCTGTTGCAGGCTCTTGTTATTTCACGTGATTTTGAGGCAAGGAAAATCAACCTGGGTGAGTTTTCGCTGATTGTCAATTGCCGGTGTCTGAAATCATGTTTTTTCGCAACATCTTGTCCAATGCCCCGAACAACTCCCTTGCTGCCACCTCATTGCCGAGTTCGTTCCAGTGGGTGTTTTGCAGGCAATAGGTCCTGTGTCCCTTTTTTTCAGCATCAAGGAGTCCTGGAGTTAGATCCACAAAGCTTGCGCCTGTCTTTCCTGCAAGCTTTTTCAATATTTCCTGTGCCTTGAACAATTCGTCCCGCCCAACGGACCGGCCTCGTGCGACGTCTCCAAGCAGTAATGGGTCCACCTGGACCTGGTCCGGCGCCACTGCCAGCATAACAGGCACTCCAGCTTCCCTGATGAGCCTTTCAAGCCTGTCGAGAACCGGTCTCGCTCTCTTTTCCAGGTCTTTTGAAGCTATCCAGGCCAGCCGGTGTCTCTCCAACCTGATGAAAGACTTTCTTGGCAATACGGGTGGTGTCCAATCACGCTCATTTTTTCCCTTTTGGGCGTTGCTGTTTTCTCTTTCGCTGATGCTTACCTTTAGCCATGCCAATGCTCTCGTAACGAGCCTGTCTATCAATAGGTCACCCGGTTCGAACAGGGTTTGCCTTGATGGAGGTTCTAGGTCATTTCCTGCAAACAGCATGAGTACCAACAAGTCAGGGGAAAACCTCTTTATCTCGGTATTGTACAGGGAATAATAAGTATCAATCGATCCGCATGCCACGGAGAAGTTGTACACCTCGATGTTCAAATCCGGCCTGGAAGCCCTCAACTTTTTTTCAAGGAGCGTAAAGACATTCCTATCATATTTAACCACGCCGACACCGAATGAGTCGGAGATTGCGGCGATCCTAAAACTGGATGAAGCTTTGTCTTCCTGGAATTGTGTGTCATTGAATCCAAGGCTGTTCACCATGTATGGTCCGGGCGTGTAGGGCGTCAACTTGAATGCCCGGATCAGTTTTTCAGGCTCTCCACTCAATGCCACTGTCCATGGTGAGGGGCTAAAGGCGCTCCATATTCTAAGTAGGGCCTCTATGCCCAGTATCGCAAGCGAGGTATACAACAGGATGACTTCCACGGCATGGGCCGACCCTGACAGCCTCGGCGTGTACAGCCTCCATGCGGTCCATAACCCGGCACAACCAGTTCCGGCGGCAAGCAGCAGCCCCAGCTTGAAACCTGATGCCTGGTGAGAAACGAAGATTGATGCAAAGTACGCGAAAAACACGGATGACAGTAATACGCCCAATATCGACCAGGACCAGGGAGACGCGGTCTTGGGCGCTTTTTTTCTGGCAGCCAGAAACACAGCAACCCAGATCGCAGATGAAACAGTGGATACTACAGCGCTCGAAAGTGCCCATGGCCTTGAATCAAAGGTAAGCGGCGCCGGGGTAGCGGACACTGCATGAAACACGCCGAGAAATGCCTGTACAAGGAGAATCGCTGCCGTCGCGATGGGCCAGAAGTTGCCAAGGGCTCTAAATAACCCTTTCAATGGTTTTTCTCCATTTGCGCGGATTTCAACAAGGAACGCACGCTCTTGAAGTTTTTTTGTATGGCCCTGTCCAAGGGCCTGAGTTCAAGGGCATGTTTGATCTCGTTAAAGGCACGTTTGAGCTTGTGGGCCTTAAGCAGGGCAATGCCAAGATCGTTGTGGAACCAGGCTTTGCCCGGGTCCAATCTCACAGCCTCTTCGAGTTCCGCCAGGGCGGGTGTGTTCTTTCCCATCTTTGAAAGGAGCCTGCCGTACAGGTAGTGACACCTGGCTGAACCTGGCGCAAGAACCTTGGCCCTCCTGTAAATATCGAGTGCCTTGCCGGGCCGGCCCAGTTCCTCCAGCCAGGCTCCGTAATCCAGGAGCAATGCAACATCGTTCGGCCTGTTTCTGGATGCAGCCTCTATGTGTTTAATCGCATCTTCGAGGTCTCCTTTCTCCTTAAGGTACCTTGCAAACCTCTCCTGCACGTCGGCCCTGCAGTAATGGGCGGACCCGGGCATGAGCCGTAGCATATGCGAGAATAGTATCTTCGAGTTTCTCCAGGTGCCGGCCTGCTCGAAGCTGGCCCATGAAAGCAATGCCACGGCGGCGAGTGACAGACTCACTCCTGTTCTCAAGGCAAGGCCGGCCCTGGCTCTGACAAACCAGAAAGCAAAGACTATGCTCGGCACCAGTGCCTGGAGGACGCCGTAACGGTCAGCCGGATAGTGGGGATGCTCGGTGAAGCCCATGACAGGCAAAAGAAGTGCGAGATGAGCAAGCCACGCGTACCACAGTCCTTTCGACTTCGACCGGAACAGGAACAAGAGCAAGGTAACGCCCAGCGCAAAGGCGGCACTTGAGATAAACAGCGGTGAAAAAGGATCGAAATCAATGAGGTCCACGTAGAAGGGGGTCAAATGGAACGGGATGAGAGGTTTGAAGACATAGTATGTCACAATGTACATTGCTTGGCTCAATCTTTCCCAGATGCCGAATTTCGACAGGCCGACCGCCCCTGTCCACAAACCTGCGCCCTTTAACCTGGCGGCAAGGGTGATTCCTCCAACAACGACGGCTTCGAGGAAAAATACCGATTTCAAGACCAATCCCGATCGTTTTTCAAGGTAAAGGCTCTTCTTGCTTTTTTTGATTGCGTCTATCAGAAAGATTGCCAGGAAAACACTTATTCCAATGGGATGGGAAAGCAGGGAAAAAAGGTATAACAGGGCGGAAGAGATAGAAAGAAACATCTTTCTTCTCCTTTCCCCGGCCTTGGTCTGCTTGATATACAGCAGTAAGGCCCATAACAGGAAGAAGACAGCCTGGCAGTATCCTCTCTCGTTTGCCCATGCCACCATCTCCACACGTAATGGATGACATGCCCACAATAGGGCGCCGATCATGGATGCAAAGTAGATTTTCCATGGTTTTGAATCCGGCCCGGCAGTGTTCGAGGCTGAATGACCGGCAATATCCAGAAGTTCCAGGATGAGCAAGAAGAGCAATCCTGCCGACAAGCTGAAGAGCAACAGGTTGCCAAGGTGGAAGGCCCATGGGGCGAGACCTGAAATGTCGTAGGTGATCAGCCAGCCGACAAGTGTGAGCGGCATGTACCTCATTGTGAGATCCACGTTGGTAAAGGCCCATAGCAATGTGTCCCAGTTCAGTCCGACGAGGTGAGTGTTACGATAGATACTGATATCATCGTCCCACATCACGAACTTGAACCCAATTGTCTGGACGTGGAGAAGGAAGACAAGAAGGGTGACCAGGATGAAGCCTGCGATCCTCAATTTTGCGCCTGGATCATTCGTTTGCGGCATTGACACCATCCGTTGTTCCTTTTAATTTGATGGAAAATACCTCGAAATCCACCCAACCGCCGTTTACGAATCTGTGGGCCGTATATATCCCGGTTTGCTCGAAGCCGGCACGTTTGAGGACTGTCTTGGAGGCAATGTTGTCAGGATGCACGACGGCATGGACTTCATCGATTGAATCCTTACCGGCCATGTCGTCGAGGAGTTCAGACAAGGCCCTTGTGACCAGTCGCTTGCCCCTGGCGTTTTGTTCAGCCACCACGTACCCGATCTCGGCGTGTCGAGCCGATTCATCAACGCTTATGGTGACGACCCCGGCGGGTCTCGAGTTTTCGTCGCACAACATCAACCAGGTTAATTCTTTTGATGCGTAACCGTGCTTTTCGAAGGCATGCTCGATGTCGGCCGGGTCGAGCTTGGTCGGCGTATCGTACTCGGAAAGGATAAGAGGGTCGGAAAACCAAGAGGCAAGGATGGGCAAGTCTTTCTTGCTTACCGGTCTCAACATTTTTCGACTGCTAACCAACTGCTTCGATTGAGTCATTTCCACCAACCACTCGAGGCGTCCACCGATTATTCGGACCGTCGGTTTCAAGATTGCCCCAGGAAAGGCATATTCGCAAGTTGCCGGATTTCGTTTGTCTCTCCGGGCAAGATCTGTTTTGACAAGACGCCAATGGTTCTAATGCCCGTCCACAACAGAATTCGGATTTCGTAAATTCAAGGACATGCAGAATAAACTGAAAAAAGATATTAGAAAATGCATGGATCGAATCTAAATTACTACCTGAGCGATTTCGATCTGTAGGCAGTCGAGGCCAGACCTAATAGAAACAAGAGGATAAACGAGTACGGCGGTTTGGAACTCTGTACAGCAGAGCAGCCGCCTGACGATGATTTCTCGCCGCTGGTATCTTCTTCCCTGGATATTGTTATATTACATTCGCTGAAACCTCCTGCATCAACATTACAGGTGTTGCTGCCTTCAAGACCGTTCGTTGTCGAAGCTTTCAGGACATGTTCGCCAGGCGATGCCTCAAGTTGATAATAACCCAAGTCATCCGTGTACACCGGAGGCACGCCGTCGGTCGTCACTGTTGCTCCTGCCACGGTCTTTACGCCTTCACCCATTGATCCGGGCTCTGCTTGTTCGAGAACAACGCCGAAGATTTTTCCCTCATTATCATTGATGTCACGGCAATGTCCTTCATTATTACAGATCTTGTCATCAGGGCAGCGGCCGCAACTCGTTCCCTTGCATGCCGGGGAAGGACCGCATTCCCTGTCCTTGCAAGCACTTGTGCATTCGTCCTTGTCGACGCATTTGCCGTCGTTGTTGCATGATTGGTCTTGTTTACATTGGCCGCAACTCTCATGACACCTTTGATCCAAACCACACTCACGGCCCAGGCAGTCGGGTCGGCATATGCACTTACCTTGAGCGTCACATTCGTAACCGTTTTGGCACTCGCCGCAGCTCTTTTGGCATACGGGATCCAGACCACATTCACGATCCGTGCAATCAGGCAAGCAACCGCACACGCCGGCCCTGTTACAGGTTTGACCGGTCTTGCACTCGCCGCAACTTTGTCCGCATAATGGATCGGGTCCGCACTCGCGGCCGAGGCAATTCGGTATACAATCACAGACTCCGGCCTGGTTGCACGTGTAACCGGCTTGACACTCGCCGCAACTTTGTCCGCACAACGGATCGGGTCCGCACTCGCGGCCCAGGCAATTCGGTGTGCAATCACAGACCCCGGCCTGGTTACATGTGTAACCGGCCTTACATTCACCACAACTCTTGCCGCATAGAGGATCGGGTCCGCACTCACGGCCCAGGCAATTCGGTTGACATTCACAGGTTCCGGCCTGGTTGCACGTGTAGCCGGCTTGACACTCACCGCAACTTTGTCCGCATGATGGATCGGGCCCGCATTCGCGGCCTGAACAATCCGGCACACAACCCGAAGGCTCCAACCCGATTGAACACCAGGCGGTTCCTCCGGCCTGTACCTGGCATGTTCTCTGGTTATCCTTGAAGTTATCCGCTGATGCAGTGACCGTATATGTGCCGGACGGCAATGTGAACGACCAGTTCGCATCCGGCGAGGAGGCAACCACAAAAGCGTGTCCCGGGATGCTTACGTTTGCTCCCGGTATACGTTCTGACATGTCTGAATAGCCCTGGCCTCTGTCAACGAAAACCACCCCTCTCAATTCACCGTCCTGGTTTTCGTCCTTTATTGCATCACGTTTTATCGCTACGAAACTGCTGGAAAGTGTACGTAAATTGTGAACGCATCCGTACGAGCACCCTCGACATTCATATGTCCACAAACTGCCCCATGGGTCGCCCTTTTCGTAGATCACTATGTGTCCGGAGGTATTGCTGCTGTTCCTGTACACGAATGCATCGCCGGGTAGGGCTGCGTCCCTGGATACCTGACTCCAGTGCGTGTTGTCATACCTAAAGTTGGCCGTGGAATAGGGATGCTTGTCTGTATCCACCGGACTGGAGCTGGGCACTTGCCAGACCTTTGCGGCAAAACCAGAGCAGTCCGCTCCGTATTTTCCGGAATGCGTACAATTTGGGCAGGACCCCGAACAGGATCCCTTCTGTGTTCCATCCGTGCGCCAGCAGCCGTGTCCCCACCAGTACGAATATCCCGTTCCTGATTTTGCCAGGTCGAGAATCTCCTGCCTGGTCATTTGGGATAAGGCGGCTTTTGCCGAACCCGCCCACGGTGCGGGCAAGGCCGTTGCCATGGCTATGATGACTATTACTCGTCTCATGGTATCTCCCATCTTGTCAAAACAATCCCGTTGCTTGAGAAAAGTAATTGGTAAATACTTCCATCAGGTCCAATCCTGATTGATTTGAACTGTTCTTCATCCACGTCTCGGCCGGGTGCCGGCAACGATAGCCTGGTTATCTCTTTACCCGTACGGTCCAGGACCACTACCACGTTATGCACGCCCCTGACCCGGTAGGGCGGCGCATCGTCGATGTCCATAAGCCTTGCAGCAAGGAAGATTCTCGGGATCCTATCTGTTGCGAGTTCCACCAGAAAAGAAATCCTGCTCGCAAAGGTTACGGAGGCAACCGACTCTTCGCCCGGATTATCAGTTGATCTGATCTGTAACACCACTCCCCTTGGATGCTCGATGCGTGCCAGGATGTTCATGGATCCGTCCAGGGAAGGCCTGCCAAGTATGGAAGGCCTGTTAGGATCGGGTACTCCGTGCGCATCTGCAATCCTGACCAACCTCGCATGTTCGTCCTCGACCCAAATCCCATTGTCCTTGACGAACAGGCCGGTGACACCACCACCCTCGGGTACGCCCTTTCCTTCAATCGGCAGACTTGAAACAAGGTTCCCGTCCGGTTCGAGGACATCCACCTTCTTGCCTGCCAACCTGTCCAGCAAGGCGATGTCCCCACTGCTTGTCACGGCAATGTCCTGGAAAGTATCCGATCCTATTGATATTGTTTTGTCGGCTTTGTGGTCTTTAACATGGATCATCCTCTTATTGACTTGGTCCAATATGAAGATACCGCCGTCAGGCGCTACAAAGAAGCTCATCGGGCCTTCGGGTGCGCCGTTTTCCGGTAACTTGTGACCGACATCTTCAGGGCCGGAGCCCCAGGCAGCCTTGAAGATCACTTCTTTGTCCGTGTTTTTCCTGCTCTGCTTTGCTAAAGCACTCGCAGGCGGGTTGCCTGTTCTTTTTTGCCGGAATTTATTTTGATTGGCTTTTGTAGATATTGGGCTTCTCCTATCTGTTGGCTGCATGTCTTTTCGGGAAGATTCCCTTGGGAAAAAAATGAGGATTATCGCAATCAACGCCAATACGCTGACAATGAATAGAGATTTTAGGCCTTGATTTTTTTGATTACCTGTCGTCATGTCGAAAGATATGATAGCACATAGCGGCTGACATGTTAATATAGTTCAAGCGGCATTTAAGGCCGTTATTTTAGGTCGATTCCGGCGAAGAACAATTAGGCAGGGAAATAGATTGTCCGAGCAGTCATTGTTCATATAGGTGTGGTACGTTGTCTTTGCCGATATCGAACTCTATCCATTTTTTTTGTACAAGCACCTTGTAACGGCCAAGGCAATAACCACCCCTCTTGTCGTTCCAGGTCGGATACGGGACCTTTATGGACCATTTCCCATCCACGCCGGCCCTGGTAATGCGCAAGTAAGAAAATTTTCTTCCTCCGGGCAAGATGATTTTAGCTTTCAAGAGTATTGCCGATTTCGGTATTGTTGTTCCATCAAGCGTGTAACCCGGGACCCTTTCGAAGAGTTTGACCAACTTGCCTGTTCCGGGTCCGGGTCTTAGGGGCGGTCCTGCTTCGTCTATCATCCTGAATCGGCCCAGGCCCGGATATATATTATCTTTGAACCTGGATCTCGTTCCATCGAAATTGGATAACCTGGCCCAAATGGTGGAATAGTAATTAGGTGTCATTGCATTTCCGGTTTTTCCTTGCTCAAGCAGTTGGTCATCACTTGTTGTTTTATCTATTGTTCCAGGGAAAAGATAGGTGCGTGGATTTTCTCCGATCAGGGATGCATAGAACCCGGCGTTGATCCCGAGGGGTTCCACAAACCAGTATTTTATTTCATCCAATTCACTGTCGTCCTCATCTCTTGCGTGGAGCATGATCCTGGCAGCTCTTGTGATTCCCCTGCGAATATCGACGGTTGCAAAAGAGTTGGCCACAGTGGCCAGGTTACACCGGTAGTTCAACACATTGCCGAGGTTCCACGGAGCCATGGCCCCGAATTCGGGTTTTTCCGCGTTTTTTCGGACCAGACCGGCAAAGTTTCTGGCACATAACTCGCTTGCGCCTGAAGACGGTCCTTGCCCGCCTCTTACGCCGTCCATGTAAGGCTTGATACAGGGCAAGAGAAGCAAAAGTACCAGGACGGTGAAGATCCGTTGCCTGCTTCTACGACTTATGGCGGAATGTTTGGCAACGATGTAATTCGCGGTTACAAGGGCATAGAAAGGAGATAATATCTCTGTAAAACGTTGTTGTACCAATGTCAGAGCCAAGAAGATCGATGTTACCCAAAACAGCAGGCTCCATCTACCCTGGTCGCCCTTGTTCATGGCGACTGCCGGCCCGGTGAAAGCTTTTTTAGCTATTTCGAAAAGGGCAAAAGGAAATACGGCGAACAGGAGGCCCGAATACACTTCTATTGCATTCATGGGGTTGGATAACAATGGCGCGGATTCACTAAGTCTGGATATCAATGGATCGGTCGCAAATAGCATGGAGAGGTAGTTAGCGGAATTTCCGCCGCCATGGAGACACAACAATGCTGGTATATGAAAAATCAACCCGAGGCCAAAAACCAGAACCATGTAAGTTGCTCTTTTCATTGTTACGGCGGATTTTGCCAGGATATGCACGGTAAATGCCGTGCCTGCCAAGCCTGTACACCACAGCACAGCCTGAAAAGACAACAGGCTCGGACCGAAGGCCCTTTGTGGAGGGAAAAAGACGAGCCAGACCAGGAGCCCCAGTGCAGCAATGGAATGTGTAATGCCGATTTGTTTCGGATTCAGCATTACCCAGGTAGGTTTCAGACCTTCTGTTTTTTTTCCAAGGTCATGTACGGCCTTGCCGGGATTCACGGCCAAGGGAATCACCAATCCCGCCAGCACGGGAAACAGGTACAACCAGGGAACAGCAGGAATGGAAAAAAATGCGAGGAAAGATATGGCACCGCCGGCCAGGACATAGAACCATCTTTTTTTCTCTGTAGTCGCCTTGGCCGCTCTTTGAAGAAACAACAAGTATGCCAACAAGAGGACTGCTGAAATACTATGATGATCCACTCTGGCCAGGAGCGTCACTCCTGCATGGGCCGGAAGCACGGCCAGTAGTCCTGCCGAAAGCAATGCAATTTTTGTGTCATTGAAAAGATCCATTGCCAGCATGAACAACAATAGAATCGCCAATATTCCGAGAAGCGGCACTGCAAGAGACATGGCGACATCTTTGTCCAAGAAACCCTTGGACAGCTCAACAACACCCGCCATGATTAAATCGAATCCCGGAGGCCATGGCACTGCTGCGCCTTGCGGATAATCAAGGTATGGATCCACTGAAAATGCAATTTCCTTGTGTTCCAATATCAGGGAAACACGCCTCGCATGGTAGTATGGATCCGTCCCATAAAACCTTACCTGCTTGCCAAAGAACGCTGTTCTTATGTCTACCGAGCGGAAAGCCAAGCCGAGCAGAAGAATAGCGGCCAGGATGAAGATTTGAGATTTCTTGCTCAATCCCTGTCATCCTCTGGTCGTTTACTGACATACCCGCCAGGCACAGCTGTCAACAACAGGCGCAAGATTATGCTGAAGAGTATGAGCAGCATTCCCAGGAGCACCAAGCCCATTCCAACCACCGGCTTGAGCCAATGTCCCAGTACTATTCCTGTTTGCAGGTACCCGATCAATGGTTTCCAATTTACCAAGACAGCGCATAGAACCAGTATCAGGCCTATCCAACCCGTAGCCTTGACCGGGCCGGGCCTCAATAACAGGGAGCCCCACATGGAATTCCTGTGGGGTGGTCTGCCGTATAAAACTGAAAAAAGCGTATTTCCGTACATGCCAAGGAAGATCATACTCGTTCCAAGGACCAGGAGGGCTTCGATGGTTGCAAGCCGGTAAATCATCCAATCAGGTTCGGTCCCGGTCTTCACGAATAATAAGACAGGTTCGATACCGAGCAAGATTGCAAGCACCAGGAGAATTGTCCCGCCGAGACCCAAAAGCTTCAACGGATTGTATCTGCTGGCGGTACCCAAGATTATTGCAAGGAAACGCCATCCGTCCCATACCGCCGACAGTTTGCTCTCGCCGGTTCTTTGCTCATAGGGAGCCGGAACCTCGACAATCTTGAGACCTTCGTGCAAGGCTCTCGTGGACATGGCCGGTGTCAAGTGGAGGCCATCCGGTAGTTCCCTGAACCATGGGATGGCATCCTTCCTGAATACCCTCTGCCCGCTTGCAGCATCAGTGATCCTGGTAGTAGTCAGCCAGGATAGCAGTGTGGCAAAGAACTTGTTCCCCATCTTTCGTACACTCGGCATCTTGGAGTTACTACTCATTCTTGAAGCTATGACGATATGCGCATTTTCCGTAGCCAGTTTGTCCACGAGGCTTGGTAGAAAACTTGGCGGATTGGTTCCATCTGCATCAAGGAATGCAACAAGATCACCTTTTGCCTTTGCCACGCCTGTTTTGAGTGCTGCACCATAACCAAGGTTTCTGGGATGTCGAATCAGTCGTACTTCGGAAAAGCCTGATACGATTTCTGCTGTCTTGTCGTCCGAGCCATCATCGATTACCATAACTTCCGCATCCAATCCCAGGTTGGTAAACTCACCGGAACGGATAAGCTCGAGGCATTTTTCGAGAACGGACCCAATTGCGTCCTGTTCGTTGTATGCTGGAATTATTATTGAAATTTTTTCAGCTTTTCCCATAAGGGCAAGGTTAGCCGGGCTACCAAAGGCCAGTCAAGCATTGTTCTTCATTCCTTTTTCTCTGTTTCTTTTTTCTCCGACCGAGGTTGGGGAGAGGGGGGAGCGGGAACAACGCGCCGGCATACGCAATACATGGTAAAAATTGGCAGGTGTGAGCAAAGAAGGAGCTACTAATTCCTTATTCATGCCTGGAGGTATGTATCTATTATTATTTTTTCTGGCCTTTGGGCGGCCTTTTTATGTTTTTTTAGTCCGCCGGGTTCAGTAATCCATGGCGCCGATCTTGACGCCTTGATTTCAAAACATACTTGCCTCTGTTCATCACCCGGATTCGTCAGGCCCAAGACAATTCACTTTCGCAAATATCCGCATCTTGTACGTGCCATGAGGAAACTTCACTTTCTTATCACCGGATCGCCACCTGGACAGACTCTCCCTGTACATACTATAGAACTTCTTCAATGCAACGAGCTCCTGCTTCCTCTCCTCCGGGTCTTTACATGCTATCCGCGGATTCAAATCCCGCCTCTTTGCCATGCTTTTCGCCCCTTCACTTGTCCGGAGCCGCTTCAACCTCCGCACTCCAACGAACTTCCGCCCCTGTCTTTGCATGGCAGCCCTGACTTCCCTCT
>JAADFL010000093.1 GCA_013152945.1 Deltaproteobacteria bacterium
ATGGTATTTTTGACCTCCATCGCAATATCTGATGAAACTATATGATACCATTTCTAAATTGTCAATAAAAATAACTTAGCGCTTATGGGGCGTTGCCCCTGGTGCCCGGAAGCAAAAAAATCGGGACCATGCACGATATAAAAATCAGGTGTGCCGGCCGGGTTTTTTAGGCGCCGCTTTTGGGTGGAAAGCTGACCATGCCAGGAAACCAAAATACGAATTATTTGGATTGAGCATGGTGCAATTGACCGGTGTTTGCGCGCTCATGAATTTTTTGCCGATGCGAAACTTTTTGAAATGACGGCATATTTTGGGTGCCCCGAAAATCAACCTGGGTGGGGAGGCTCGGGGTGGGGAGGTTCGGCTCGGCCCCGGCCTTTTATTTTTTGTACACGGGTGACAAGCTCTTTATCATTGGGTAATGTTTGATGTTCAGTGTTTTTAATTCTGCTTTTTCGGCTTCTGCGGTGGCGGCCAGTATGGCGTCAGCAAGCCCCACACCGTATGATTTTCCGTAGTCGCGTTTATATAGTCCTCCTGCCTTCGCAATTTCAGCACTAACAGGAATTATGCGAAACAGGGAAATGAAGTTCTTCAGCGTAGCTTGTTCTGTATCGCCTTTAACGCCAGCATACAACTCTGCAATAACTATGGATGACAAGATAATCCGGGTAGAGTTGGCATTTACGAAGGCAACTGCCTTGCTATAACCCCGAAAGAAATCAACCAGAACATCGGTGTCCAAGAGTATTGCCCTGGGCATGATTAGTTCCTATCCCATTCGGCGCGCATTGCTCTAAAATCAGGTAGATCCGTGCGATTCTTCCAGATTCCGGCAGCTTGTCGCAATACAGTCTCCCGCTTACTTCGGCCCTCTTCCTCGATAAGGCGATCGACGGCTTCTCGAATTAGCTCGCTTTGCTTTTTACCCATAGTCTTCGCAATAGCCGCCAATTCCTCACGCTGACGCTCAGTCAGGTATATCTGAGTTCGTACCAAAACACACCTCCTACACACCTCCTATAATGTATACACCATCATTATACATCGCCAGTGTCTCTTGTCAAGGCCGGCTCCTTTATTCTATCCAATCTCTGTTACCACGGGATACTTCACCCCATTTGACCTTTGATATCGATATAGAGACGAAACTTACCATTTTCACACAAAAAATAACGAACTAAAATGGATTACGTATGCTGTTGATTAACTTGACCGCAGTTTTGGAGCATTTTCGATCGCGCGATGGATCGACCCTCGACCCTCGCCCCTCGCCCCTCGACCCTCGACCCCTCGACCCTCGACCCTCGACCCTCGCCTCTCTCATGCTTGATTTTCCGGGACCGGATATGGCCATGATATCAACAGGATATTCTTTTACATTCTCTCCGGAACAGGAATTCCGAGAAGCTCCAGCCCGCCTCTCAAGACCAGCCTTACGGCTTCCACCAGTGCCAGCCTTGCATTGCTCATTTTTTTATCCTTGCATAGTATGCGCATGTCCCTGTCCTGGTTTCCAAGTGTATAATAATAGGATACCGCCCTTCCAACGGCAATGAGGCGGTCGGCCAGGATAGCGGGTTCATACTCGTCGAACGCACGTTTCAGGTCGGAAGGGTACGCAGCCAGTTCCTTTACAAGGGCGGTCTCGGCAGGGTGTGTCAATAAAGACAGGTCCACTCCTTTGCCGGGAGGTCCTCCTCCCTTCCGCATTATCGAACAGGACCTGGCATGGGCGTACTGCAGATATGGACCTGTTTGTCCCCTGAAGTCGATGAGTTTTTCCCAAAGTATGTAATCGTTCTCATCTGTTTCTATAGCAATGTCCTTGGACCTTCTATGTGATAGCTCTGAGAACATAACCGCGGCAACGCCGACTTGCTCTGCCACGGTTTTCGATTCATTTTCCCCAAGTTCCGGGTTGGTCTTTTTCATTATCTGCACTGCCTTTGCCACTGCCTCGTCGATTACTTCCTCGAGATAGATGATTTCGCCCCTCCTGGTGGCGAATCTTTCCAGGGTATAACCGCCCGGGTTTTCAGGATCGGGCTTTTTCTTCAGGACCGTTCCAAAGGGAACATGAATGCACCGGTCGGCCCATTCGAATCCCATTGCTTTCAAGCACCTGAATAACTGCGTGAAGTACAGGCGTTGCTGGGCTCCAACCACGTACAGGGACTTGGCAAATTCGAAACGGTTGAACCTGTCCATGGCGGCGGCGATGTCCCTGGTTCCATACAGAGTCGAACCATCGGCCTTTCGAAGCATGAAGGGTGGTTCGTCGTCGTCATATTCGATATCGGCAACCAGTGCGCCTTGGCTGATCCTGACTCCAACGGTCTCCCGGACCTTGTCAATCGTTGAGTCAAGGACATTCACATATTTGCTTTCTCCTTCGACATGATCGAAAGTTACCCCCAACCTGGAGTAGATCTTGTCGAACTCCTCGAGGCTGATATCGCGGAAACGCTTCCAGAGATCGATTACCTCCTTGTCGCCGTTTTCCATAGCCGAAAAAAGGTTCCTTGCGCGTTCGTCGAACCCTTGCTCGGGAAGGATGCCTTTTTTCGGGTCGCCCTTTGCAGCCATGTTGGCCCTTGCATAAAGTTGTACAAGGTACCTTATCCCTTCCTTTTCAAGTCTTTCTTCTTCTCCGAATGTTTTAAAGGCCAGGGCCAACAACCCGAATTGTTTGCCCCAATCTCCGAGGTAATTGATCCCTACAGGATTGTATCCCATTGCTCGTGACAACCTGCAAAGAGCCATTCCGGTTACAGTTGAGCGAATGTGATGGAAGGCAATCGGCTTGGCGATATTTGGGGATGAAAAGTCTATGACAAGGGCTTTTCCTGAACCTATGTCCTGGTGGCCGTACTTTGTTTTTTTCGACAGTATTTCGTTAATCGTATTAATCACGAGCAGCCGTGGATTAATGGTTACGTTGACATAAGGACCTTCAGGTTTTGCCGAGAATTCTTTCATATTATCCAGTTGCAAGGCTAGGTCTCGAGCTATGACATTGGGATTTTTTTTAAGGGTTTTTGCAAAAGGGAAACAAGGCAATGCAAGGTCTCCACGTCTTGTTTCGGGAACACGAAGGTGCCTTGATATTTGTTCTGCAGGCAATCCGAGCATGGATGCCGCCGTTTCTACGAGTTTTTCCTTGAAATATTCCATGTAACAGCTCCTAAAAAATAGTGTTCATCCTATCCGTGACTATTGGCAAGCGTCAAGGTATTGTCATAGATTCAACAGGTCTTGTGCGGGCAAGGAATTCGTACCGCCGGGATTTATTGTGCGATTCCGAGGCGCTTAACGGGATTGATTCAAGGAGGATGGCATTCTGAATTTCAAACGGAACGGCAGTGGGCATACGGCTCATCGTGATATCAATGAGTCATTACGTAAGCGAAATGCAAAGCTGGGTGTCCTGGCTCTTGCGTATGGCACCTTCCTGTCTACGATTACAGGCAGTTCCATCAGGGTCGCTTTTCCGGCAATAGCCCAGGGTCTCGGTGCGTCCTGGGCCGGAATACAGTGGGTGTCCATGATCTTCCTGTTGACCTTGACGGCATTGTTGACATCTGCAGGAAAACTGGGCGACCTCTATGGATTGAAGAAGATATACGTGCTGGGTCTCTTGATGTTCGTGGCAGGCTCGGCCCTTTGTGGAGCGTCGTTCGGCATTGGTTCCTTGATTGTCTTTCGAATAGTCCAGGCCTGCGGCTCGGCAATGACTGCATCAACCAGCCCTGCATTGGCGGCTGTTGTGGCAATGCCCGGCGAACGGGGCAGGGCCATGGGCTGGATAGGCACGGCAGTGGCGGTCGGTCTCTCTGCCGGGCCTCCCCTTGGCGGAATATTGCTTTCAATCGGTTCATGGCGATGGATATTCCTTATCAGTTTTCCTCTCGGGATTTTCGCAGTAGCCGGGGCATTGGCTTTTCTCCCCGGCAGGAGCGGGAGCCGGGACCGTTCAGGCTTCGACCTTACGGGCTCGGTGCTCATGGGCCTGGCATTGGCTGCAATACTCTTGGGCTCTAGTTATGGAAGGACCTGGGGCTGGGGTTCATGGAAGGTCTCTTTGTTGCTGATTGGCGGGGGCATATTATTGGTGGCTTTTATTTTTCAGGAGAAAAGAGCCGAGTCACCCGTAATGCCGTTCATGCTCTTTAAAAACAGGGTTTTTTCTTCTGCAGTATGGTCGGCCGCATTGCTCTACTGTGCTACAATTGGAATATCTTTCCTTGTTGTCTTCTACCTTACGTATGGTCTTGGTCTTGGAGGATTGGAACTCGGCCTCGTAATGGCTGTCCAACCGCTTGGTTCCGCTGTTTCCGCGCCCTTTTCCGGCAGGGCATCGGACAAGATCGGGTCCAGGCCTCTGGTCGTGGCCGGGACCATGATGGTTACCCTGGCCATGATTTCCATGTGGATCACTTGTGACATTAAGTCGATATGGTCCATTGCCGTGCCGCTGGCTTTTATCGGCCTTGGTTTCGGCGCTTTCGGCTCCCCCAACTCGAGCGCGATCCTTGGAGCCGCTCCAAGGGAACTGCTTGGCGTTGCAGGGGGAGTGCTTGCAACCGCAAGGACACTTGGTATGGCGGTGGGAGTGGCGATTGCAGGAGTGGTGTTCGGAAACTCGTTTGCATCGGCAACAGGGGGCCTGGAGATAGGCAATTACAAGGCTCGTATGTTTGCAGCACTTGTACATGGATTTAGGAATGCCTTGGTGGTAGCGGTTATCATATCGATTGGTGCTGTTGTATTGGCGTTATTGAGAGGCAGGGACAATGTGAGGGGCAGGGGCAGGGACGGTGGAAAAGAGTCTGTGCAGGGAGACTTGTCCGCAAAGATGATTCCGGATGATGAAGACAGTATTTGCGAACCACCCGAGCCGTGTGGTTAGTATAGGGTTCTTAACAGCCTGCTTGGCTAATGGAGGTATCGGCATGAAAAAGGAGAGAACGAGTTTACTTGTGGCTGTTTTTTTCGTGTTCCTTTTTACGATCTGCTCGATCCGGCCGGTAATCGCGGCACCTGGAGATTTGTCAAGGAGTATGCCTTCGCCCTTGGGCCGGGTCCATGGCCTTACATATGGAAACGGGCTGATTTGGTTGGCCGATCACTTTGAGAACGTGATCGTTGGAATTAATCCCAAGAGCGGTAAGGTTGAGAAAAGGCTGAAAGCCCCGGGAACAAAGAGCCGGGATATAACCTTCGGCAATAGAAAACTATGGGTGCTGGATCGTGAAGGCCCTGCAATTTTTCGAATGGATCCCGATACAGGTGGAATCGATCTCAAGCTCTTTTCTCCGGTGCCACGGGCCACGGGCCTGGCCTGGTCCAAGAGCGGTTTGTGGCTCCTGGAATCCGGGAGCAAACCAAAAATAAGGAAGCTCGATCCATCCGACGGCACTACAGTCAACTCGATACCGGCGCCGAGCGCCCACGGTAATGCACTGGCCTTCGACGGTCGTTATCTTTGGGTTGGTGACAGGGTGGAGGATAAGATATTCATGGTCGATCCGGAGTCAGGCACGGTAATCATGATTTTTCAATCTCCCGGACCGTATTGCTCGGGTATCGATGTAATTGACGGCGAATTGGTTGTAGAGGATTACCAAACAGATAAGATATATTTCCTGGTGAAGGATGACGGCACTCACAGGGCAAGGTACGGTCACAAGGACGAGAAACTCGAATTCGTTGTATCCATACGAAACTGGGGACCTTCAAATGTAAAATCAGCGGAGTTGTACATTGCCGTTCCAGGCAACCTGGATTCACAGAAACTGATCGATGGTCCCACGTTTTCCCCAGAGCCGGCATCAATCGAAAAAGACCAATATGGCCAGGAGACAGCGATATTCAAGGTCGAAAACCTGGCTCCCGGAGAGCAAAGGAAGGTGACAATGAAATTGAAGGCCAGGTTGTACAATGTCGAGTATTATGTTTTTCCCGAGCGTGTTCTGGGAAACGCGGCGATTCCCGCGAATGTTAAAAACATGTACTTGGCCGACGAGCCGAAATATGACATAAAGGACAGCCTCATCCAGAAGATTGTGAAAAAGGTAATTGGCAAGGAAACCAACCCGTACTGGAAGGCGCGAAGGTTGGCTGAATATGTCCAGCAACACATGAGATATGAATTGGCCGGGGGCTGGAACACTGCTCCAAGGGTGTTGGCCAGGGGAACCGGTTCTTGTTCCGAGTATACATTTGCATTTGTTTCATTGTGTAGAGCAGCCGGTGTGCCTGCAAGGTTCATGGGCTCCATAGTAGTGAGAAGAGACGATGCATCCAGGGATGACGTTTTTCACAGGTGGGCGGAAATCTACCTGCCGCCCTATGGCTGGATTCCGGTCGATGTACAACACGGCGACAAACCATTGCCGGGTCAACAGGCCGATGGTTTCGGCAGGCTTCCTGATGTTGTGCTTGTAACGACAAGGGGCGGCGGGGGATCGAAATATCTCGAGTGGAACTATGATGCGAACGCCAAGTATACCTGCGACGGACCGTGCAAGGTCGATATCGATTATTTCGGCGAATGGGAACCAGGGACAAAAGACAAGGCAGCCGGTTACAGGAGGCTCGAAAGAGAAAACATAAAGCCATAAAGCTCATGGCTGAAATTTGTTCCATGGTTATTCCTTTTGCTTTAGGTAAAGACGAGATTGCGTATTTGGTCAAGGGTGGAAACCCGTTCCACGTTATTTTCCAACATGTCGGATGGAATTTACTTGATGAGAAGGACCTGTACGTCTACCTCGTCTATCTTTGATGTCGGAAGAATGTGCACCTTGCCTGTCACCTTGTGAGAATCCTTGGAGGAAAACTTGAAGGTTATTCGCGGGGGTGCTTCCAGGCGCTCGACCGAATATCCAAATGCCTTGATCACTTTTTCCATGTTATCGGAGGCCTGCTTCAAATTCTCCTTAACCGTGTACCTGACCGAAAAGGCGTGCGCACCGTTGTCAATGAGCACTGAAAGGCCATCGTACACCTCGGCAGCGTGAAGAACCAGTTTTTTGGGGAAACCGGGAGGAATCTTTTTTCCCTTGAAGAACCGTTTGGCGCCGGCATCGGTTTTTTTCAACGGCTTAACCGAATCCTTGCTTTTCTCTGTTTGAGTGTTGCCGCCCTTGTGGGACTTGTTGCATGAAGAAACAAAGGAAGCGAGAAAAACGGCTGCAAGCGCCAATATAGAAATCTTGTTTCGCATGTTCCTCTCCCGGGTGTCAAAAGGTTTGATAGAACTTAAGATCCATTTAACAAACTGTCAATCCATTGTAGGAAATTCACCTACATATTGTTATTGGTATGCCTAATAATTATGCCTGCCGGGATCGATTCGTTGCATTTGATACGATTGATACGACATTTTTTCTTTTTAACAAGGTCAACTTATCCTGCAATTTTTCAGGCAACGCCTATTGAAACAATTTCCATATCTCATTCACATGCCGACCTCAAGTTTGAAATTAATTGTTCCATGTCCTCTGCCTCCCGGCAATGGGGAAACTGCTCTTCCACCCAGTTGGCAAAATCGAGTGCCCTGCATATTTGGCCCGAAAAATATGCTGCGTATGCCGCCAGGCTTATGACTATCGGGGCTGCCTGATCAACTACATAATCGGACTTGACGCTGCCCTTGAAGACTTCGAGGAATCGATCGGCAGTTTCCACGGCCTTGTTGAATTCATTAATGGCAAGTGCCGCATCGGCTGCATGGATGAACGAGTAAACATGGCTCGGTCTAATTGCTGGAAAATCAATGTTGGGATAGTCTTTGTTGAGACCGATTATTTGAAGCGCCATGTCAAATCTTTCCTGATTGCACTTCTTTGTGCCGCAATCATCCAGAGCGGGCAGGTGGCTGTACATGAGATCCGACAGAGTCGACTTGACCTTGTACTCGTGCCTGGCGCAAAGGAAGGAATTATCCGACATGTATTCCAGTAGCCTTTTTTCAGCCTTTTCTTCGAGCTGCCTTGATCCGCTTTCCGAAATCTTGCTCCTGGTGGCAAGCCATGCTTCGCCGGTCTCCAAGGCAGGGATTAGTGAGAGCAGATTGGATGCTTTTTTTGTTCCCAATGTATCTTCGTACATTTTTTGGAGCCTTGAAACTGCGGCCAATTCGTCCACCAGGTCGACATACAGCCCCGGCGCGCCGTCATCATGCTCTAGAGCCTCTTTGGTGACGTCATCCGCAGGTGCGCCTTCAGGCTTGGATAGAATTCCTCTCAATGCAGTCGAAGTGTCGAGATTTGATTCAACAAGTGCTTTCATGGCAGCCAGCTCGGCTGCCTCGTACTCATCGATTGAAGCACTTGCCTTTTCCGGCGAAGTCAATATCTCATCGACATTGCCTATCGAGAATTCGGGGTATGCTGCGATCTCGATCAACCCAAGGGCTATCCTTGTGGTTTCTGCAGGTTCTTCACCCTTGTTTCCGCCTGTTGTGGCTGCAATTACATGTCCTATCTCATGACTGAATACCCGCTTGTACTCGGGGAAAGGTAGGTTGTCGGGCATGACGACAATTATTTTGTTACCGATGCGCAGGGTAAAAGCTTCCATATCCCGGCCGGATTGAATGTAACCATTGAGGTGGGAATAGGTTTCTTTCAATTTCTCCGGGGTGAGATGCACTACTGTTGCATTTTTTGGAATTTGAATGCCCATCAAAGAGAATAGAGACTGGTAGTAGGCTCTCACGAGGCTGAATGAAGTTATTGGAGCATTGGTTCGAATAAGGATGGATACCAAGTCATGGTCGACTGGTTCCGGCGTACCTATAATGGGTTCGGCATCCGCCGACCAACCGGATATTTCCTGTCCTCCGCCCAAGCATGACCATCCGGCGATTACTGAAAAGATGACTATAATGGTGTTTCTACCCATCTTTCTGAATCCTCCGGGATCTATGGAACGCAAATTCAATGCCGTTTTCATAAACTATTCTCGGTTGAATAATATTTTGTAATTACGTAGTGATAGAACGTTTGTAACAGATTCGGTTAAGAATAACTTTGGGTAATAGGCAACCACCTTGGGTGCTTGGCGACCCTGGACGCCGGAGGCGATGGAATGCAGCTTTTAAGAATCCAGGGGGTACAAAACAGTGTCGCGGTTTTAAAAAGACGCCTTGATCTTCAGGTATGCCATGTCCCAGTCGTTGAATGCGGCAAAGAGTGAATTCCCACCCCCCAGCACGGCCATGTAACCCAGGACAAGGTCTACATTGTCGTAAGGTTTCCATGTAATCTCGGGGGATACACCAATACCATAGTCATCGGTAATATTTTCAAATTGCTTGGTCTCGTAGAATGCGCTCAATGCAAGTGTCAGATCGTCATTCAAGAACTTCTGCTCCAGCCTTGCCATGAAGTAATCGTGGAGTTGTCCTTTTCCCCGCTCAGTGAAGAATCCGCGTGAATACTGAAAGTTCAGGTAAGTGCCCCAGGAAAAGGTGTAATCAAGACCCACGGTGTACTTTACGTAAGGATCGTCCTTCAGGGCTGCGCTCTTTGTTGTCTGGTACGAACTGATCCCGGTGGGGATGGTGACGAAAGTGTCGCATTCCCTCTCCGGAATGAAAACAGCAACTTCAGCCCACCACCCGACAGTGAAAAGTTCGCCGGCAAGGTCGAAGCCGACCACATGAAGCTCGGGGTACGCCATTTCTGTATTGATGGTGACGCTGTTCAGTGATTGAAGTTCGACGTTCACCTTGTAAGGATAGAAGAGATCGTCCCAGCCGTGAAAGTACGATACGGACCAGTCCACGGTGAGGAGAGTCCCTGACACTTTCACTGCCTGCATAAGATGCTCGAAGTCGTATTTCGGTGAGGCCACTGAGCTGCGCATGCCCTCGATTTTCATTCCCTCGGGAAGTCGGCCCACCGGAAGGTCGCCGGTCATGAGCGGCATTTCTCCAAATCTCGGCAATGATATGGGCACGATGCCGGGAAGGAATACGCCCGTAAGCTTCAACCTGTCCTCGATAATGCTCCACTCCATCTTTAATGCCCACGTGGGAACCTTTGCTCCGAAGTTGAAAAAATCCGTAAAGTCATCTGGGTTCAGGTTGTCCGTGGGGTTCAACCTGTCCGCCGTGCCCCAGGCAATGCGCTGTTTTCCAATGCGAAGGTCCAGTCCTTCTATTCCGGCGAAACTATAAAGGTCGACGTATGCCTCCCACAAGAGTATGTCGAGGGGAAAGGCCTGGTCAGAATCGGTTATTCCTTCCACGTCCTTTAAAGCGGAAAAATCATAGTACCTGATCATGGTGCTTATCCTGGCCTCTACGTCATCACTTGGATCCGCCTGGAGCTCCAGGTAACCGGTATGGTACATCGGATATTGGGGAGCGCCGTCCTGTTGAACCAGGAAACGCTTATCGAACTGCACATAACCCGTAAGACTCAAGGTCTCGTCCGCCTGGACGGACCTTGCCTGAAACAAGGCAAGGCCGAGTGTGCATATAATGGCACTGATGGAAACAAACCGTGGTTTCATTTCATCCTCCGCCTTTTCGAGACAAACCTGCTTTTTTCATCGTACCGGCTTACTGTACCGGCTTCAGTGCGAGCGCTTGAGTTTTCGCTTGCTGAAATCCCTCTTGCCGAGTCCCACGTCGAACTTGATGTCCTTCATGTACATCTTTGTTGCATGGTTCTTTTTCAGGTCCTTCATTGTGATGGCCGTGGGTGTCCAGTAACCGGAAATTTTCTCCACCTTGTCATTAGTCATGACCTTCCATAGTTTTTGCGCCTTGTTGAAGAACTTGATCTCTCTTGGTATGTAATTGGTGTTGTCAACGGTCATCACCAGCTTGGAGTAATCGTTTTCGCCGGGATGCTTGGGTGTCAGCTCCAGCACGGTTACATCCTTGTCCTTACTCACTATCTTTGCGGTATAGTCGTCCGTGTACGAGGTGTTGCCGATATCGTCGTATGAAAAGTCGGTTCCCATGAAATTCTCGTTCTTGGCGGATGATGCTATACGCCTGATTTTCTTGAAGGCCGGCATGTACAGGTACATCTCGGTGTCGCTCTTGGACAGGAAGGCCACTCCCTTCACCTCTGCAGGGGAAAGGAACCTGAGCAACCTGTAGTCAGACGGCTTATGCTGCATCTGCATCATCTTGAGTTTCCTCTTCTTCTCCTTGCCGTTCGACTCGATCAGGACCATCTCCATGTTCCCGGTGCTGTCTTTGGCTGGGCTGGAGGCGTCTTCCACTTTTTTCAACAAGTCGTCTCCAGGACCGGCAAAAGCATCGCGTGCGGGCATTAGTGCTACCGTGGCCGCAACCAAAAGACACAGACTTAAAAATCTTGCAATTCGCATGTGAAACCTCCCTTTTCAGGTGCTGGGGTTCTTGCCGCCGTTTTTTTCGCGGCTGGCGGGTTTATTTCCGCCCGGTGGAGTAGACCCACTGGATCCGTTCCATTTCTGAAGGTACTTGGCGCCGGTTGCGAAAGCCACGGAAGGCACGAGGATCATGGCCGCCAGCGAGCTGTACAACATGGTGGATGCCGTGAGCCAGCCGAAGCGCTGGATCGGTGCGGTCCTGGAGAACATCAACACAAGGAAGCCGAGCAACACCGTGGCCGAGTTGATGACTATGGCCCTGCCCGTGGTACTCAGGGTAACCGACAACGCCGTGCCCAAGTCGCCGTCCGCCCTTTTGAACTCACTCCTGAACCTGGACGTGAAGTGTATGGTGTAGTCGATGCCGATACCGATAGCCACGCTTGCCACCATCATGGTGGCATTATCCAGGGGGACCCCGAGGGCGCACATTACACCGAAGTTGAGGACCACTGTAAGGACGATGGGAATCATGGACACCAGGCCGCCCACGAGTGACCTGAGCTGTATCATCATCAACACAAGCACAAGGACCAGTGCCAGTCCAAGGCTGTTGAGCTGACTCCGTTTGAGCCTGGAGTCGAGCTCGCCGGCTATTAGCGGCAGGTCGGTTTCGCGAACAGATATTGTTACAGCGCTTTTCTTGTCGGGCTTGGTTCCGGTGACGCGTTCGTACTCGGTTGCCGTGAGGTATAATACCGGCTCCTGCGTCTCCCACAAGTCTGCCCTGACCTTGGAGCCCAGGTCCGGATCTTTTTTACCCGCAGCTTCCACGAGCGGCTCGAGTGCCTTGTACATCTTGTTGATGTGCTCCTTGGAAACGACTTCCCGGGCCAGCGTGACCAGGGAAGACGCCATTTGCGGCACGTACGAAAGGTCCTCCTCATAATCTTTTTTAGAATCGTAGTCGGACACGGACATTACGGCTTTGAGAACCTTTTCGATATTTTTTCGAGTTAGGTTCTTTTCACGAACCAGTCTCGTCATCTCCCTCGAGGCTGTCTCGACGGCCTTGCCCGCAAGTTCTATCTCTGCCTCGTCGCCTCCAAGGTAATCCGCGATCATTGATATTACCTTTTGGTCTACTTTTTTGTCCGGCAGGGAGGCGATCTTCATGGCCGATTCAACCATGACCACCAACCGGTCCTCGGCAGGCGGATCTTTTTCAGATGCGGACAAGTCCAGCCATATTCTGTGTCCCACGTGCCCGGCCAGCACCCTTGCAAAGTCTTTTTGCTTCCCGGGCGGCACGCTCGAAGCAGGAAGTTTAAAACGCGGTTGTTCGAAACGCCCGGCAAGCCCGGATACACGCAAGGCAATGTCCTTGAAGACAGCCGTATCCTCCCTGTCCACCTTGGCCTGAACAATCGCCTCTGTCATATCAGTGTTTACCATTTGCTCCAGTATGTCGTTACCGTCGATGAAGACCCACAGGTTGCCCAGCCCCTTCCTGCCTGCGGGCACCACGAACCTGTTGTTCATGGTGCGGTTCATTTCGGCAACCAGGTAAGCAATGGACTGGGCGTTGTGAACGTGCGGCATGGCGTCGAGCTCTTGCTCCAGGAGGCGCATGAGCTTAACCACCGCCGGGTCCTTCATGTCTCCTTGTACCTTGACCAAAACGGGCGTGGCGCCTCCGAAATGGTGCTCCATGAGTTCCTGGGCCACCCTGGGCTCGCTCTTCTTCTCGAAGTACGTGGTCATGTTGACCTCGGTCTTGATCCTCGGCAGTAGTGCAATGGATGCGCCCGTAAAGACCAGGGCGAGAAGGATGATGAGCTTGCGATGTTCCAGGCTCAAGGGCCCGAGTGCAGCCGTGAATCGAGACAGGAGCCCCGGCTTCGATGAGCCGCCTTCGCCTTTGTCGGTTTTTTTGTGTCTATTGCCGAAGCGCTTGAGGCTCAGTACAGCGGGCACAAAGGTGAGGGACAGTACCAGCGCCGCGATGATACCCAGGGACGTGTAAACGCCGAAGTCACGTATTATGGACAGGTCTGCCGAGAGGAGCGAGGCAAAGCCGATGAACGTGGTCAGGGCCGCCATTACCAGGGGAACGCCGACTTCGGACAACGTTGCCTCCATCACCCCGTATTCGTCCGGCCCGTTTGACCTGATTCCCGAGTTGTCTTCGTAGTACTTGTTTATCACGTGTATCCCGTACGCAGTGCCGCACGCGATTAAAACCACGGGCATTATTGCCGATACCATGGATATCGGTGCACCAGTAAGTGCCATGAGGCCAAGCACCCAGACAACTGACAAGAAGACCGTTACAAGCGGCAGCAACACGCCGGTTAGGGTCCTGAAGCTCAAGTACAATGTGATGAGAATGATGATCGAGACTAATGGGATCAGGGCGGACATATCATGATATATGACCTGGTTCATGTAATCCATGACCATGGGCAGCCCGCCGAAGTACAGCTTCCTGGTCCCTGCCACCTGCCTGGAGGTTTTCTTTATGGCTGCTGCCACGACCTGCTTGTTTACGCCGGGTTGCAGCCTGGCCACAACCACGGTGTACCTGGCATCGGCAGAGACCAGGTTATCCTTGTACATGCTCTTGGACAAGGTATAGTCCCTCAGTGCCTTGAGCCTGGCCGGGTCGGCTGGGATTTTGTCCCTGGGCAACAGTTTGCCCACTTCCAGGCCGCTGTCGGTCTTTTTTATGTCCAGGATATTGGTGAGGCTGTTCACCTGGCGGACACCATCTGTTTTTGCTATTGCCCGGGTGAGCCTGCGTAACAGGGAAAGGTTTTCCCGTGAAAAAACCCCCAACGGATCACCTTCTTCGGCCTCAATCGCGACCATGGCGATATAATTTCCACCGTACCGTTTGCCTATGTCCTTGAAGGCTATGACGTCTGAATCGTCTTCAGGCAGGGATGCGAGCATGTCTGTCTGCACTTTTATATTGCGGATCGAAAAACCAAAGAACGCGGTTATGGCGAGCACTCCCAGCATAACCCATAGCCTGTAGCGGAGAATGAAACGTGCAAGAGCCTTCATGTTATGGTACTCCAGTGCGAGCCGACTCGGGAAAGAATGACATTGGTCATACCTATGTTCATCGACCATAAAGCGAATTCTGGTCGATTAAAATTTTTATTCGCCCGCATGCCAACACTCATTATGCTGACCCTCGTATGCCCATATTTCCCATATTTATCAATTGTCTCATCTCTGTTATTTCATCCCTTACTTTTTGCTGAGTCCGCGCAGCACCAGGTCCACCAATGCCTCCGCCTTGCGGTCAAGGGCCAGCTCGCGGCCGTCAAGCATCCAAGGGGTTTCCAATGCCTTGATAGCCGCGTACATTGCGGCGCTGACGAGCTTCACGTCCTTGACTTCCAATTCGCCGTTTTCCTCTCCCTGTTCCAGGATGTCGGTGAGAATGGATTGTTCTTCAAGGCGCAGGTCCTGGAGTGCCCGTTCTGCCTCGGGCCACAGCTCGTACATTGCTTCTCTGGTGATCTGGTGCAGTGTGGCCACTTCTTCGAGCTGCTTGAAATGAGACATGAGAAAGGTGCGTAATTTTTCTTTTGCACTGTCCGCCTGCCTCACAGCCTTGCGCAGCATAGAAAGGAATGTTGCCGCCTCGTGGCGCACAACAGTGGCGAACAGCTCCTCCTTGCCCTGGTAGTAAGAGTAGACCGTACCCTTGCCTACGCCGGCCTTTTTGGCTATGTCCGAAATGGATGTCTTCTTGAGGCCGTATTTTGCAAAGAGCTTCTTGGCGGCCTCCAGGATCCTTTGGTCCTTTTTATCCGCCATCATCCTTAACTCCGTGCGTACAATCGACCAAAATGGTCGATTGGTCGATAGTGTACCAAGTATGATTCGGTGTGTCAAATGGTTTTTTGGAAAATCCCCACCCGTGAATCCCTGTGGTTGCCCGAAATTTTACAGGGACCAAATTAAGGCATGGCATGCATGTAACAACCCGAAAAGTGGTTTAATTTTTATTTGAATGGCAGGCTTGTACGAGCCCTGCCATAGTTCCTTGTAATTACAAAAAAATCAAGCAGGAAGAAAATCAACGTGGGTGGGGAGCGTGAGTTTTGGGAGCGTGAGTTCTGCCAAGCAAGAAGTAGGAAGCCAGGCCGATGCCTATTGTCACAATGCCTGCAACTCCGGCCATGGGCTGCTCCACAAGGGAATACAGGGCAATCCAAGAAGATAGGCCTGCAAATAAGATCGGCGGAACCGGGTACAGCCAAACAGAATAAGGTCTATTGATTTCCCTGTGTCTTGTTCTCAGCCTGATAACGCCCAGGGCCGTAAGGCCGGCGCAAAGCGAAAGAGTGAAACCTATGTACGTGAGCAGGACCTCGAATGTAGCGGTTATGGCGAAAAGGGCTGCCACGCTCCCTTGTAACAGGACTGCGACTATCGGTGCATGGTGGCGGGTTCGAAGACGCAAAAAAGAGAGTCTTGAGAAATCTTCTCCCATAGCCTGGTATACCCTTGGGCCTGCCATCATCATGGCGCTGACCGAAGATACAAGGGCAAGGGCTATCAATGTGGATACGAGCTTTCCGGCCCCCGGGCCGAAGAGCCTGGTTGCAGCTATGTGGCCTACCTCGATTTTTCCGGACAAATCCTGCAACGGTGCTGAAGCGAGGAAAGACCAGTTCAACAACACGTACAACAATGTTACCGTGCCTGTTCCCGCCAGCAGGGCCACGGGGAGGTAAAGGGATGGGCGTTTTACTTCTCCTGCAATGTAGGCGGCCGCATTCCAACCCGAGTACGAGAAATATACGAAAATAAGGCCCACTGCAAAAATGGGCGAAAAGGCGGTTGTTAGAAAGGATGGGCTGTCCGAAGCCAGGACCCGGCCCGGGTCTCCCCCAACAAGGCCGGCAGTTGCAAGCCCGATTATTAGGAGCAACTTCAGCGCGGTAAATATGTTTTGAAAGGTTCCGCCCAGGATTACATGAAAGGCATGTAGAAAAGTAAATAATCCTATTAGAAGCAATGCTGAAAGGAGAGGCGGAACGGATGGCATTACTGTCGATGAATACTTGCCAAAGGCCAATGCTGATGCTGCTATGGGTGCGGAAAAGCCGACGAAAAGCGATATGAAGCCTGCAAGGAAGCCCAAAGCCGGGTGAAACAACCTGGAAAGGAGCCGGTATTCACCGCCGTTGACGGGAATGGCGGAGATTAGTTCGGCATATGACAATGCTCCGCAAAAAGCGATGAACCCACCTACCAGCCAGGCAGCCAGCACAGCGGTTCCCGACTGCAGGTCGCGTGCGAGAAATCCCGTTGTGGTAAAAACGCCTGTGCCTATCATGTCGGCCACAACAAGCAATATGGCTGTCCCCGGCCCTATTATGCGAAGAGGTACGGCTTTAGCTGCAATAAAGGAGCCTGCTTTAGATATGTGTTTTTTGATCCCGGATGCCACTACCGGCCGATGATCCAGTGTTTCTGGATAGTGATTTTTTTCCATACAATTGGGTCTGAATTGAAATAAGGATCTTTGCTTCCAGGGACAATATGCCCGTCCTTGTCTATGTACTTGTGAAGGTCTTTCTCGGTTATGGAATACTTATAGTTATGCGGGTGATAAAGCCTGGCGGGTGAGTTGTCTTTGATATTGAAGCGGTCGTAATATTTCTTGTCCACGAAGAAGGCGTTTATTCCTCTTTTCTCCATGTACACCAGTTTATAGCCTTTTTTCTTTCCAAGCTCGTAAAGAGACTGAAGCGATGCACCGTAATAGAATGAGTTGTCCCAGTAGTCGAACGGGCTGTACTCGACCACTGCCCTTATGGGAGGAGCAAAGAGGCCGTTCACTTCGATTTGGACCAGCTTGGGTCTGAACAAATGCATTACTTTCCATACATAGTAACCGAAACTGTCGATATCGATCACAATGAAGTCGACATCCTTGGGAACGTGGTGATCCTCGAAGATCGTCTCTACGTTGCCGGGATATACCCACTTGTGCAGGCAAGTGACATCAGGACGATCTTTGTACACTTCAGAGCATTTTGCCGACAATTTCTGATCGCCTTCGATCAGCAGGCCGTGCCATCCATGGTTGATTATGAGGTTGCGCACATTGCTCAAGTGCACACCGTCACCTGCGCCGAACTCGATGCAGAACTTGCTGGTAGGCTCGATGACCTGAAAAATCCGGGCTATTACTCCATCCTCGCCGTTTTGAGAAAAGACGCTGTGTTCCGAATCCGCCAGGTCGACCGGCGGAATCGATTCCTCGAGCCATATCGAGGCTCCTATAACCAGTGCCAGCAGCACGACGAGTCCTGCCAAACGAAAATATTTTTTATTTTTTTTCATAGTAGTGTTGTCTTCCTCGTTCATGGCAGGCAAACGGGTACCATGCAGAGACAGGTCCTGTCAAGGATGGTGCCGGAAGACGCTTTCTGTTTTTTTCTTATGTTCAACAGGTCAAGTGAATTGTCTTCTGTTTGATCCCCGGGCTGTTTTGCCTTGTTATTTTGCCCGGCTCCTCAATCGCCTGCGTGGAATTCGGGACAATTACGGGAAAAGCAGTACTGCTTGCCCGTGGGGTTGCCGGATTGGTCGGTCTCGCCTATGCATTCGAACCCCCTGGGGCATTCACCATCGCCTCCCTGGACATTGCCGTTCTGGTCTTTCCACGAGCAATCCGATTCGGCGATGCACTGAAATTCCTCGATATCACACCCAGGGCAGTCGCCCACGTTTTTTGGATTGCCGTCAGCATCGTAACAGGTCTTACAGTCGCAACCCTGGGTCTCGCACCGCCTAATCTGGTATTTCATGCACCTGAAGCCTTGCGGGCAATCATTGTTCTGCGGGTCCGAGCAGGTGTCGCAGTAAGGGGATTCGACGCGGGTACATTCCTTTTTGTCCTTGTCGCAGTACTCGAAGAGCCTGCAATCGACCTGTGTATCAGAGCAACTGGTGTCGTACTCACAGAGGTTCTTGTCGTTACAAAAGTACCCGGCCCTGCAATCCGTGTCTTCTTGGCAACCGAATATACAGGTGTTGGTCTTGGTATCGCAGTAATGTTCCACTTCGCAGTCGATGCTGGTCACGCACTCCCCCCTGACGCAGGTCTGTGTATCGTTGTCGCATACATATCCTGCGGGGCACCCCCTTGGCGGATTCAACGTTGTGTCGCAACCTTCGATGCAGAGGTGATTCTTGCATATCTTGCCCAGAGGACACGAGTAGTCATCCTGGCATCCCTTGTCACATTTCGGACCGGGGTACGCGTTCGGATTGCATATCAGGGGCGCCGTGCAGTCACTGTCCGAGCAACACCCGTCGTTTTGTTGGCCATCCGGCCCGCGGGTGTACTTGCACTGTTTCGTGGCATCGTCACACTCGTAACCCGGCGGACAATCGCTTTGTTCGCAGCTCTTGCCGCACACCTTGCCCGATCCGAAATCAAGGCACTTGTCATAGCTGCCGCCGCACTGGACATCTTTTTCGCAGGATTTGCATATTCCTGCGAGCTTCTTACATGTACTTGTATCCGTGTCGCAGTACTCGTCAAAGGTGTTGCAATCATAGTTGTTCCTGCACCCGTCGAAGCACTTGCCTGTGGTCGAGTCACAAAGGCGGCCGCTGTGAGCCTCACCGCAGTCCGTGTCTACACCGCAGCCGTCTTCGCATGCCTTTGTCAGCGGGTTGCACCACCTGGTCCTTGCATCTCCGTATTTGGCTATGCAGTCGGAACTATCCACGCATTCACCCATTGTTGTTGTGGTCGTTTCAGTGCCTGTGTCAGTGCCTGTATCAGTGCCGGTGTCTGTATCGGTGTCCGTGTCCGTGTCAATGTCCGTATCCGTATCACCACCTGCCTTGGGTCCGCACAGTGCGCCCAGGCAGCGGCCGCCGTTGCAATCCTCGTCACCTGTGCAGGCTCTGGCCTTACACTGTCCCTGGTCGCACTCTTCATAGTAAAGGCAATCATCGTCCTTTTGACAGGCGCTCTTGTTGTTTGAAGATGAACAACCAAGGGAGAGGGCACCGATGGTTCCAAGTGCAAGCGAGAAAAAAATGGAAAGGAAATGGGATCTTTGCCTGGTCATTGACATAATCGACCTCCTGCACCAGCGTGATACGTTATTCTTCTTACCCGCGAATGTATGGCTTTTTTAAACAAGCGTTCGAAAAAGAACGAAATAGAGTAAGAAAACAAAGCTGTTTCGGTTATCGTCATTACTCGGATCTCCAGTCAATAATTTCAAACCGGGTTAATATAGCAGAACACTACGGTCCCAGTCCATAGACCAGGCGCAGAAATTTTCGAGGAACAGGGTTCTTGGATTGTAATGTTTATTGTAATGTTCTTTTTGGCTCTTGCATGAATCCTGATATCTGTAGTACATGGCCAAGTCCGTATCCCGGGCAAAAAGAAGCCGGAATAACGGGATTGGCACTGGAGGAAAAGCAGGAGAAGAAGGCGGAATAAGCGGAAAACACAGGGAAGAGGTGGAAAAGAAAATGAAAAAAGAAAATGGCGAAAGCATGATGGACAGGATAAGAGAAGCCATCAGGGATGTGCCTGATTTTCCAAAGCCCGGGATAATTTTCAAGGATATTACTCCTTTGCTTGCCTCTCCGGAGGCTTTTGGGGATGTAATTGATATTCTTGAACAAAGATACACGGGCAAAGGCATATCGAAAATCGTGGCTATTGAGTCCAGGGGTTTTCTCTTTGGTGCAGCCCTGGCCGACAGGCTGAAAATCGGCATGGTTCCTGTGAGGAAACCCGGAAAGCTGCCGTACAGGAAAATCAGGCATGAATATAAGCTTGAATATGGTAGTGACGCTGTTGAGATACACGAGGATGCCGTTTTAAGGGGCGAGAAGGTGGTCATTATAGATGACCTCCTGGCCACCGGAGGAACCGCTGCTGCTGCAATTTCACTGGTGCAGGAACTCGGCGGGGTGGTCATGGAAGCTGCTTTCGTAATAGAACTGGCCTTTTTGAACGGCCGGGCAAAGCTTTCTCCGGTACAGGTTTTTTCAGTACTTGAGTACGACTGAAGTTTATAGTAAACAGGTTCGTTGTACCTGGTCGTTCTTTCTTATTATTGTGCCCTCGTAGCTCAGGGGATAGAGCTGGGGATTCCTAATCCCTGTACTGCGCAGGTTCGATTCCTGCCGGGGGCACCATTGAAAACAAGTGCAACAGGCGGATTGAAAGCAACAGATCCGTGCATCGGAGTTGAACATGCCTATAGAAGATTGGAAAAAAGGTTTTATCGTGTTGAAACCGGAACAGCTCGAAAAGATATTTGCCGGAGCAAAGTGGGGGCATCATTTGCTCTTTTCAGCCGAGCAGATTCAGGAGGCTTTTAGACAGGAAGAGGAAGATCTTTCGGACATGGACAAGGAGACCTTGGATTCATTGAATAAATCCCTCGCATCATTGGTTTCGGATTCCACCACGATGACCGAGAAGAGATCGCTGGTACAAGAGATGCCGGATAAGGCCAGGACATTGTTGATTTACCTTTACTTCAAGTTGCTCGACCAGAAGATGGAGGAAACCGATCCGGTCATTCACTGATTGCTAAAAAAATCATATTTTTTGGATTTATCCAGATAGTGATGAAATTATTGATCTAATCGACTGCTCCATGTGAGCGAACAGCATGAGCAAATCTATTTGAGGATCCTGTTTTCCTGGTCCCGGAAACAGGATTTTTAAATATTCGAGTTTTGCATCACTAACAAGGGATGATATTGGGATGAAACTTTTACCAAGAGTGGTTGGATCGATACAAAAACAGAGTAGCTTGACCAGTTGATTATTGCGTGATATCCATGTGATACAGCCTTTGGCTGGAAAAGGCTTCAAGATCTTTGACTCAAGGTATAATAACCAGTTGAGCTAATAGTTATCAACAGCTTTGGGGATAACTTGTGGAGTAGTGCAATGAAAGATAAACCCGCCAGGAAATCGGCACTTTTTTGGTCATTGGTAACTATAGGCACTCTCCTTGTATTGTTGGTCGTATATTGGATTGGTACTTTCGTATACTGTGGTCTAAACCCGATAACCTGCATGGAATCGGCAGGACGGAAGTATCTTGAGAAACAAGGATTCATGGAGCATGAATTAACCCATGGACGAGAAACAATCGGGTATTATGACTCGGGGGGAACCGGTAAAACCATGATTTTTCTTCATGGCCGAATATTCAGCTCGACCCAGTTCGCCAGACATGCTTTTTTAAAGCCTTTTGCGGATTCAGGTTACAGGTTGGTACTCGTGGATTTGCCGGGTCATGGCCTTTCGACTCGGGCCGGTAAGGGCCTAAGCCTTGGAAAGCTTGATTCCGCTATAACCGCTTTCATCCGGGAGTGGAAGTACAAACCGGTTGTGCTGCTTGGTTACGGCCTTGGGGGGTGGATTGCTTGCAGAGTGGCGACAAAGAACCCGGGTTGGTTCAGTAAAATAGTACTGATAGAGCCTGAAGGACTCAAAAAACCGGGCAGAGATGATCCACCCTTGTTGCCGGATACAAGGAAACAATGGAGGAATGCCCTTGAAAAGGCCGAACCTGGAACAAACAAGCTCAAGGGACTGGATTACTTTGTGGACGATATGATCCAAAGGGCGGCCAAGATTGGAATCGAAAAGTTGTACTCTTCTTTGCAGGACGACGATTTCATAATGAAAGGAAGAATCTTCCCGAAAGTTCCGACAGTAGTTGTCTATGGCAGTGAAAACTTGTTGAACCCTCCGTCCAGGGGCAAGCTGTTTTCAGAGAAGCTGGAGAAAGCGGTTTTCCGGGTGGTAAACAAGGCCGGTGGCGCGCCTTTTTTAAAAAAACCGGCCGGGACAGCGGCGGTTATTCTGGACGGCATGGCCGCGCTGGACAAAAAAAAATCAAATGCTGAAAAAGAGAAATGATTGAATCGTTGCTCTGAAACTTTTCAGGGGAAATGATGAAAACAAAAGGCTATGCTGTAATAGTCGCCGGGACATGGTAAGGACATGGTAATGAGAAGATACGTTCCCAGACGACGGGTGAATCTTTCATTGAGCATGGTCCCGGCCGTTGCCGGCCATTTCCTTGGACCGCGTGCCCGGAGGGCTTCGATTGTCCGTGAATTGGAACTTGCCTTGTCTGGACGATTCAATGGGATGCCGGTTCTTGCAGTGGATTCGGGCAGGAAGGCAATGGTCCTTATTTTACAGGCTGTCACTCTCCAACCCGGTTCCAGGGTGTTGGTGCCGGACTATACCCTGGACAGCCTTGCCCTGCTGATCAGGGACCTCGGTTTGCAACCTGTCCCGGTGGATGTTTGCACCCGGGACTTTAATATCGATCCCGGCTTGTTCGAAAAAGCGGTTTTAGAGCACGAACCCGCTGTGCTGGTTGCGCCTCACATGTTTGGAATGCCTTTTGATATAAGGACAATCATTGACGCCTGCAAGCGCCACAATATTTTTTTGATAGAGGATTGCGCTCATGCCCTGGGTACCAATTATGACGGCCGGCAGGTAGGCACGTTCGGAGATGCGGCCATACTGTCTTTCTCCTCGATTAAGGCGGTACATGGGCTTGGCGGGGGTGCAGCCCTGTTCAAAGACCCGGAATTGGCCGAAAAGGCGCAAGAGTTGATCCTTGAGAATGTCAAGGGGTACGAGGTCGGCAGGATCGCGGGTGCAACGCTGGTTGAAGAACTTGCTTTTAATCCCAGGTTGTTCGGGTTGTTGGCCGGACCGTTACTAAGCAGGCCCGGGTTTGCTGATGCGCTAAGGAATTTATACAGGTCCGGTAAGTCCGGGCACGGCACAGGGAATAAGAGGAAAAAAACGGTTCCAAGGCGCATATCGGGTATTCAGGCCGCCCTGTGCCTTGCCGGCCTAAAAGAACTGGGCAAAGGTAAGAACATGAGAAGGAAATTGTCCCGAATCTACCGGTCCGGACTCCAGGGGATAGTGCATCTCCAGGACATCAGGCAAGGAAGCGATCCCTTTCCCTTTGCCCAGGTGGTCAGGTTGGACCGGCCTGCACGTGAAATAACAGGAAAGCTATATAAACAGGGCATAGACGCAGGCAAGGGATTGGAGATAATGCAGAGTTGTTCGAAAGCACTGGGAATGCCCCCTTTGCCCAACACGAAGAAGCTTCTCGAGACATGCCTGGAATTGCCCATGTCATCGAGAATGAGGGACTCGGACGCCCGGCGCGTCGTGGATGCATTGACCAGCATTTTGGAATAATAGGGACCTATTCGAGCTGTAAGGAATTTTGATGAGCCGAGTTGGGCCAGAGCCAGGCCAGCGGAGCCTTATGCGGTTTTCTTCCCCCACCACTCTAACTCCCTCCCCCGAAGGGAGAGGGGAAGCTTTATGCGGGTGACCCAGGTGTGTTCGTTTTGGCCCATTAATCCGGGCTATGCCCCCTCTGTCCCCATTTTTTTTTACATTTTACAAATAAACTTGATCCGTTGCCTGCTGTATGCTATCCGGCGCATTAAGTGAATTTCTAATACAGGAGGAAACATGAAGAGCATGGGCATCATGGTCTCTCTGGTGTTCGTGCTTTCAGGGGATCTGGCCGCAGGGGCAGGGGAAAAGCCCAAGCTTGCGGTAATGGACCTGAAGGCAGACGTGGAGATGAAGGGGACCGTGAATACGTTAAACCAGCTTTTGCTCACGGCCTTCCATGATTCCGGGCTTTTCGAGGTGATAGGCTCGACTGATATAAAGGCCATGCTTACCTTGGAGGAGGACCGGATCAAGCTGACCGGCTGCTCGGACGACTCGTGCCTTGCAGAGATCGGCGGTGCCTTGGGCGCAAAGTATGTTGCCCTTGCCAGGATAGGCAAGCTTGGCGATGAGTTCATACTTAGCTTGAGTCTTTTGGACGTGAAGCAGGCCCGGGTGGTGGAGCGGACCAGTCAGGAGATACCCGACGACGAGTCCAGGTTAGTGGAAGCGGTCAAGCAGGCGGTTGTGGAGGTTACGTCCGCCATGCCGGGTGTGGTGAGAGTGCCCGGCTCTGGAACCGGCAAAGTGGAGAAGGGCGCGAGTGGTGTATGGTCCTGGGCTCCATGGGCCGTTCTTGGTGTGTCCGTTGTTGCAGGGGCCACGGGAGGAGTTTTGGGCGGTCTTGCGTACTCGGATGCGAGCGATGCATCCTCGAGGTATGCGGGGGATCCTGCTGTAAAGGATCTCCAGGACTCCAGCGAGAGCAAGGCCCTTGCAGCCGATGTTTTGTTCGGCCTGGCCGGCGGGGCAGCAGTTGCCGCGGTCTTGATGTTCGTGTTGGCCCCGGAAGGCGGGGATTCAGGAGTTACGGCAATAGTGCTGCCGTGCCCGGGCGGTGCAAGCGCTGCTATGTCCATTGTGCTGCCTTGAGGCCGTATGGGTGTAGAGGGGTATCACATGAGTCGAGCTTGTTTCATGGCAGTGTTAGTGCTCATTTCAACGAGCGGCTGCAGCCTCCTGATAGATGACAAGCCGATGCCTTGCAGGACCGACAAGGAATGCGAGGATCTCCATATGGTATGCGAC
>JAADFL010000094.1:0-8170 GCA_013152945.1 Deltaproteobacteria bacterium
CGTTTGGTACCAATGATTCCTGGGGCGTTGCCCCAGGCTATTTTATTTCGCCCCTTTGGGGCTTTTGGGGAATTGGTTTTATTTGATTTAAACAGGGGCAACGCCCCTGGAATTGTTGCGAACAGCCTGAATCGGTGTGGGACGAATCCCCTTCCTGCTGACATTTTAATTCGGCTATCACACAGGTAAAAAGATCCTTGACAGGAAGGGAGTACACCAATAGAAGAGATAGGTTATGGTAATTGACCCGGGAGGTCGTTTATGGCAAGGGTAACTGTTGAAGATTGCATAGAGCAGGTCGGCGATCACTTCGCATTGGTAAATCTGGCAACCAAGCGTTATCGCCAGTTGCAGAGAGGGGCTCCACGACTGTACAATTGCCCGAAGAACAAGAATGCTGTTTGTGCCCTGCGTGAAATTGCTGCCAAAAAAGTAAAATTCAGCGGTAACTTGAAGGAGATAATTCAGGAACGAATCGATGTTGAACTGCGGCGGCAAATCGAACTTGCAAGGCTTGGCAGGGGGTAAAATTTTCCTGCTGTCATGTTTATCCGGATTCGAAAATCCTGTTTGCTTTGAGACAGGCGTCCGATACCGGCTTCCGGAATATCATCAGAAAAAATATCGCCTTGAGCGCCTGAAAGTACTTGTACTTTTACTCCGGCTCCGGTTAGAGGAAAATAATAAAAAGAAATAGGTTCGGGATCCGGGTATTGTCATTACCTGGACAAGCAGGACAACCGGAAAATTCCTAGAACAAGTATCGCCTCATCGAGATATTGATTAACAGGCCTATGCCAATCATGAACATCAATATTGACGATCCGCCGTAACTGAAATAGGGCAAGGTAACTCCAACAACAGGCATTAATCCGAGCACCATGCCGACATTTATGAATACGTGCCAAAATACCATGGATGCAACACCGACCGCCACCAGCGTTCCGAATCGCTCCCTGGCCCTTCCTGCAATGACCAATGCCCGGTAGATTATCACAAGGTACATCAGGATGACCAGTGACGCAAAAATGAACCCCCATTCTTCAGCAAACACGCTGAATATGAAATCCGTATGCTGTTCGGGCAGAAAATCGAGTTGTGTCTGCGTGCCTTTCATGAAGCCCTTTCCGTACAATCCTCCACTGCCTATGGCAATCATGGATTGAAGAGCATGATACCCCGCGCCCAGGGCATCCGCCCCGGGATTGACAAAAGACATTATCCTTGCCCTCTGGTAATCATGCAGCAGAAAAAACCAGGCAATCGGCAGTGCTATCAACAAGGCTGCGGCGCCAACCATAAGGTTTTTCCTGTTGACGCCCATGAACATGACCATGCTTGCACCGATGAGCAGAAACACACCCGCAGTACCAAGGTCGGGTTCCTTCAAGATAAGTATCACCGGAACGAGAATCATCACGAGGGGCCATTTGAGTTGCCATAGCGAGTACCCCTTGGACGGCAATCTCTCATCATTGTGGAAATAGTGTGCCAGCATCAAGATCAGGGCCGGCTTCGCAAGCTCCGAGGGTTGTATGCCCAGACCGCCGATCCCGAGCCATCGTCTCGATCCGTAAACCTTTGTCCCTGCCACGAGTACCAGTACGAGAAGGATTCCAACCAGGAAATATACAGGCACGGCGATTCGCTCGTAGATCCGGTAGTCGAATGCCGCCGTAATTACGGCGACAACAACGCCCAGGCCAATCCATGCAGCTTGGGTGACATATAGATCCGGCTTTGAAAACCTGGTTGCACTGTATAGGTTTACCACGCCCAAGACACATAGTCCGGCAACGGCCGCCAGGAGGTACCAATCTATGTTCTCTATTCGTCCGCCGCTCCGCAACTAATCTTCCTTTGGTTTCTTGCCATGTTCTATTTCCATCCATTTCTTTATTACTCGCATTACAATCGGGGCTGCGGCCGAACTGCCGTGCCCGCCATGCTCGACTACCACGGCAACAGCGATATCCGGAGCCGATACGGGCGCCACCCCTACGAACAGAGCATGATCCCTGTGCCACCAAAGCACTTCCTCGAGGTTGTGCTGTCTTTCGTCCCCCAGCTTCAGGACCTGGGCGGTCCCGGTCTTGCCCGCAACCTTGTAATCTACACCCCTGATCCTGCGGTAGTAGGCTGTTCCGCCGGGCTCGTTCACGACATCGGTCAGTCCCTCCATTACAACATCCCTTACCTCTTTGCGGATGGCCACATTTTTCAGCAAAACCGGATCTTCCTTATACACTACATTCCCATCTTCTCCCAGGGCGCATTCCAAAACATAAGGCTTCATCAGCCTGCCGCCGTTTGCAACCGTTGCATAGGCCCGGGCCAATTGCAGGACCGTTACCTTATTGTCTCCCTGGCCGATGGCCATGGAGAGTGAATCACCTTTTTGCCAGGGCTGCTTATGAACCTTCAGGTACCATGCCCTGGTTGGAATCGTGCCCGCTGTCTCACCGGGCAACGGGATTCCCGTAAGGTGTCCCAAGCCCAGCGCAAACGCCCACTTGGATAACTTGTCCGGTCCCAACATTTCCCCGAGGTGGTAGAAATAGACATCGCATGAATGCTGTATACCATGCACGGCATCCATATATCCATGGCCGGTCGCCTTCCAGCACCTGAATATGCGCCTGCCAAGCTTGTAATACCCGGGACAAAATATCTTGTCTTCGGGCTTGACAACATTTTCGGACAAACCCGCCACTGCTGTAATCAACTTGTAGGTCGAACCCGGGAAAAAGGCCCCGCCACCGGCCCTGTCCATTAGCGGCTTCAACCTGTTTGTACGGTATTCTTTCCATTTTTCAGGCGTTATTCCTTGTGCGAAATCATTGGGATCGAACGACGGCCTCGACAAGTACGCCCTTACCTTGCCGGTCTGCACTTCAATGGCCACAAGCGCACCCGCCCGCTGCGCCCCGAAAGCCGCCTCCGCCTCGTTTTGCAGGTCCGAATCGATTGTCAATTTCAGAGTTCTACCCGGCCTGGGTTCCATTCTCGTGGGAGTTCCTTCAGGTATCATTTCCTTTGCAAGGGAATCCGGCTGCTTTCTGCCCTTTGAATCAGTAACTATGAGTTCAAATCCATCTTTACCCTTTAAAAGAGACTCGTATGTTTTTTCCACTCCCCTCCTGCCTATCATGTCCCCCTGCTTGTAACCCGAATCCGATCCCAGCCGTTTGAGTTCCCTGCTGTTTATTTCGCCGAGAGTTCCCAGAAGATGGGCGGCAAAAGTTCCATGGATGTATTCCCTGACCGGTCTCACCATTACATCGACGCCATCCAATTCATTGAGCCTGACACGAATTTCGGCCAGGCATTTCATGCCAACGTCCCTTTTCGCTGTTATCGGCCTGAATCTCATCAATCCCCTGGCTGCAATGATTTTTTTCCCCAGGTCGGTTGCTTGTATTTTACTCATGTCCAACAATGGTTTCAGCTTTTTCACCAGGGCGGTCGGATTATCGACGAATGCGGGCGTTATTCTAATATCGTAGGAGGGCCTGTTATCCACCAGCACACGGCCCTTTCGATCCAATATCACGCCCCTGGTAGCCGGAATTTCCTGTTTTCGAACAAAATTCCTTTTTGACAGTTGCAGGAAGTGCTCACCTTGAAGAGCCTGGAGGTCAAATAACCGGAAAATCAGGACCGCAAAGCCGGCTGCCGCAATGGCGAAAATCCACTTCAACCTCGGTCGAAAATCACTTATTTCAGTAGAGCTTTTAAGCGGAACAGCCACTATCGGTTTCCCCTCCCGGTCTCATCAGGGAGCAGGATTCGGCCGGTCGTAAGCCTTCTTGCTTCTCTTGGAATATCATGATCCTTGCCCGGTCCGCCGTGACCGGTAATGTGGTCAAGTTTTGAAAAGTACCTGTACAACAGTGGAATCATGATTGCAGCAAGAACCGCCATTCCGGGCATTCTATCGGCACCTGCCGAGAGAAGCCTTATAATCGGAGTATGCAAGATGAACGATGCGGCAAGCACCTCCACAAGCATGGATACGACCTGGGCCACCGCCCCTACGATTGCCTTTACCGACCGGGGGCGGAGGTTGATCATAGGGTTGACGATCTTCAACGAAACGAAAACCGCCACGTAGGAAAACAAGTGCAGCCCCGCGGTAGTACCGGAGTAAACGTCCTGCAGGTAAGAAAGCACCAGGATATGGCCCAAGGCAGACAGCCAATGTCTTCTCAAAGAAATAAAAAAAACAGCCGGTAACACGACATCGGGTCTTAAATCGGATACCTTGAACACCGATGAAAGAGTACTCGACAAGGTCAACATGAGCACTGTGGAGAATATTAGCGCTGTGGAGGTCAGCAAAGATCTCACGGTCCGCCTACCTCACCCCTCAAGATCAATACCTCTTCAAGGGAAGTTAAATCGGCTGCCAAGTCTACACGGGCTTCGTAAAAAAGCCCCTGTCCGGGGTCACGTATGCGTGATATCTTGCCAACCGGTAATCCCTTGGGGAAAACTCCGTCCAGACCGCTGGTAATCACTTCGTCTCCGACATTGATTCGGTGGTTTCTCCTCAAGTAATCTACGATGCAAGCCTCCTCGTCATCTCCGGACCCGGTCAGCAATGCCTTTGCCCTGACCGGGGCTACAATGATTGAGACAGAGCTGCTGACATCGGTGAGTAACAAGACATCCGAAAAGTTTTCGGATACGGAGATGATTCTTCCTACGAGCCCGTCGGCCGACATTACCGCCTGGTAATTTCTCACCCCGTCCTCCCGGCCCCGATCGATTCTCAATGTCCGTGCCAAGGGATCGGAAGAAACAGATATAACCTCGGCTCCAAGGTAATCCGCGGGGATCGTCCTCGCGAATCCAAGCAACTTCTCCAACCTCGCTTTTTTCCTGACCTCATTGCGCAGCCGCTGGTTTTCCAACAAGAGCTTCCTGTTGTCCGAAAGGAGCTTGTCCCTCTGATCTCTCACTCCCAGCAACATATAGTACCTGTTCCAAATGCTTCCAATACCTCTTGTTACTTCGGACAATGCATATTGCAAGGGAGCGGTCACCTGCATTACCCCACGGCCGAAAACGCTTCTCGGCGTAATCGTGTTTCCTAACAAACGAGACAGAAGTATGCCTGTCCCTATCAACACCGGGACTATCAATATTCCTATAAGCCGCTTCCTGCCCATGGCCAATCCCGGCCGGCTAGTTCCTTACACAGACTTAAAACGCTTCAATCACCTGAAGTAACTTCTGTAAGGAGATCTATCTCGTCCAAGGCCCGGCCGGATCCAAGGACTACTGCAGACATTGCTTCCTCTGCCACCCTGACCGGCAGACCCGTCACCTGCCTTAATAACTCGTCCAAGTTGCCAAGTAAACCTCCCCCGCCCGTAATAACTATTCCCTTGTCGACTATATCGGATGCAAGCTCGGGAGGCGTTCGTTCCAGTGCCAACCTTACTGCCTCAACAATTGCATTAATCGGCTTGGAAAGCGCTTCCCTAATCTCGTCGGAGTTGATCGTCATGGTCCTGGGAACACCCGCGACCAGGTCTCTTCCACGAACGTCCATGGTCATCACCGAGTCCGTAGGATAAGCCGTGCCGATCAGAATCTTGATCTGTTCGGCGGTTCTCTCCCCTATCAGGAGATTGTACTTGCGTTTCATGTGCTGTATTATCGAATCATCCAGCTTGTCGCCTCCGACTTTGATGGAATCCGAGTACACAACTCCTGCAAGTGATATGACAGCGACCTCTGTCGTGCCGCCACCTATGTCCACCACCATGTTGCCTGTAGGCTCGGTAATAGGGAGACCCGAGCCGATTGCCGCCGCCATTGGCTCCTCTATGAGGAAGACTTCCCTGGCCCCGGCCGACTCTGCTGATTCCTTCACCGCACGTCGCTCCACCTCGGTTATTCCCGATGGAACGCAAATGATGATCCTCGGCCTGACCAGCGTCTTTCTGTTGTGGGCCCTGTGTATGAAATAACGCAACATGGCCTCACAGATCTCGAAGTCGGCAATGACTCCATCTTTCATGGGCCTGATCGCGACTATGCTTCCCGGAGTTCGGCCGAGCATTTCCTTGGCTTCCTGGCCCACGGCCAGCACCTTCTTGATTCCCATCAAGTCTTTTTGTACAGCCACAACAGATGGTTCATTGGCGACTATTCCCTTGCCCTTGACATAAACCAGGGTGTTGGCCGTTCCCAAGTCGATGGCGAGATCGTCAGAGAAGATCTTGTATAGCCAGTCGAACAATATATTCTCCTTACCTCACCCTTTTACCGGGAAAGATCAATTTTGTCTGCACGAAACCTCTGTATCAAACCTTACCGGATGCTATCAAGAGATTTTGAACAACCGGTTTTTCCTTGATTTTCCGCCTCGATTCGGTTAACTGGCGGCGACGCAGGTAAAAAGTCACGGACTGTTGTCCGGGGGCAGGAGGTATTCATGCTCGATTATATGCGGGAGCATTCCAAAAGCGTACTGATATATATCCTGTTCGCCATTATCATAATGGCCTTTATTCTTACATTCGGTCCGGGCTCGATCACAAAGTGTGACCTTACTCCCAAATACGTGGCAAAAGTAAATGGACGAGTCCTTACACTGGACGAGTACAGGATAGAGCTACAGCAACTCCAGAGTTACTATGAGAGCAGGTTCGGTGACGCCTTTACACCGAAATTGGCTGAACGGCTCGGCCTCCGGCGTTCCGCCCTGGAGAATCTCATTCAGGACAGGCTGATGGTCGAGGAGGCAAAACGTCTGGGAATATTCGTTTCCGACGACGAGGTCCTGAATGAGGTCAGCAATCTCTCCTGGGCCAAGGAGAAGGGCAAATTCAACTTCGACAGGTTCGAAAAAATGGTTCGGTATCATTTCAAAACAAGCCTTGCAAAGTTTAAAGAGCGTTTGAGGTCACAAATCGCGATCTCCAGATTCAAAGCATTGCTGAAGGGATCGGTCATGGTCTCCGATGCTGAAATCGAAGATAGATTCGACTTGGAAAACGAAAAGGTTGATCTCGAGTACCTCCAGTTCGATCCCGGCAATTATAAGGACAGTATTTCCATTACCGCACAAGATGTCTCAAATTACCTTGAAAAGCATGACAAGGAAGCACGTAACTATTATGACGAGCACGAGCGGATGTATAACAAGCCCAAGGCTGTACGGGCCAGAAGAATACTTATCAAGGTTGATGCGGATACTTCCGACAGGGTGAAAAAACGCCTCAAACGGCGTGCGAAAAAATTGAGGAGGCGGGTAATAAAGGGCATCGACTTCGCCAAGATAGCAAAAAAATACTCTGATGGGCCAAAGAAAGAGCAGGGTGGTGACATGGGCTTCATCGAACCCGGAATGGTCGAACCTGCCATGGAAAAGGAACTCTTCAAACTCGGCAAGGGTGAAATCAGTGAAGTTTTCGAGACCAGCACAGGATACAACATCGTGAAGGTAGAGGACATCAGGCCCGCTGTTGTTAAAAAATATGAAGATGTCAAAGATGAAATAGCCAGGCGACTAATCATGCAAGAGCAATCCGTGGAAATGGCAAAGAAAGACGCTGAAAACGCCCTGAACAAGGTGAAGTCGGGAATGAGTTTCACTGATTTCATGGCAGCCTTTGATAATGCCGAAGACAAAAACAATAAAGACATTCCGATAGCGGTCAAACCCAAGAAGAGCATGACCGGACCATTTACCAGGGACAGGGAGGACATCCCGTGGATTGGAAAATCAGCGGAACTGCTGAAAGAGGCATTCGACATGGAAAAGGGCAAGGTCGTGCCCAAGGTTTATCATATAAACGGCAAATTTTTCATCGTGCGGGTCAGGGACCACATAATGCCGAACATGCAGGACCTGGAAAAGCAGAGAGGATTGTTAAGATACCGTATTCGTGATGAGAAGGCCAGGGAGCTTTTGGCCGACTGGATGAAACACGCCAGGGAAGAAGCATCAGTGGAAGTGGCCTCGAATTTAGGCATGATGAACAAGCAGTAGGCTACTTCTTACTCGACTCTCGACCCTCGACCCTCGACCCCTCGACCCTCGACCCCTCGACCCTCGACCCTCGACCCTCGACCCTCGACCCTCGCGACCTCCCCACCCAGGTTGATTTTCAATGTGCCTAAAATATGCTGTTATTTCATGAAGTATGGGCGG
>JAADFL010000094.1:8223-31880 GCA_013152945.1 Deltaproteobacteria bacterium
CTGGACCAGGCCGGCTTTCCACCGCCCTCACCCCCTTTTGTCCCCCTCTCCCGCAGAGCGGGCGAGGGGGATCGTTTGGTACCAATAATTCAAGGGGCAACGCCCATGGAATTGTTGCGAACAGCCTGGATCCGCATGGGACGAATCCCCTTCCTACGATCCCCTTCCTAATGACATTTTAATTCGGCTATCACACAACTGAACCTGCTGCTTGCCCTGACCGGTGAATAGAATATATAATTCCTTGGAAAGCCTTATAGCTGGTTTCTTTTTACGAGGAGGACTTTGAATTGAGTAAGAAAATATTGCTGGTGGATGACGATCGAAACGTCCAGCGCACCCTTGCAGAGGCCCTGGAAATGGAAGGTTTCGATGTACTCCGTGAGAAGGACGGAGAATGGGCAATCAAGACCTTCTCGTCCAAAAAACCCGATGCAGTCGTACTGGATCTCCTTATTCCCGTGTTTAACGGTTTTCAGGTAGCGGAAAAAATAAGACTGCTGCCTCACGGCAAGAACGTGCCCATCATCATGATAAGTGGAATCTACCGTGGTATGAACTACAGGATCGATGCAAAAAAGAGATTCGACGTCGTCGAGTACCTGGACAAACCTGTACGCATCGAACAACTTGTCACGATTTTAAAAGACGTCTTTAAAGAAGATTATCCATCGGCAAAAAAGAAACGCACGAAATCGATTGCCCCAAACGAGCCGGCGGCCGAGGAACCCTATGCCGACCGCGAGACCGCGCAGGAGGCCGAGGAAGCTGAAAAGATGGTTCGTACAGGCATGAGGAAAAAGGCGGATTCCGCCATTTCCGGCGACCTCAAGGAGACTTCATTTCCAAGACTCCTGCACAGGCTCCACAGGGAAAGGCTGACCGGCGCATTACTACTTAGAAGGAAAAAGATAAAAAAGATAGTTTATTTCAAAGACGGGTATCCTGTCAGCGTCAAGTCCAATCTGCTCAACGAATGTCTCGGCCGCATATTGGTGGAAGAACAAATAATAACCGAAAACCAATGCCAGGAATCCATACGCCAGATGCAGCGCTCCAAGAGGCAACAGGGGACCATACTGATTGAGATGGGCGCAATATCGCCGCACAACCTTAACTGGGCCTTGCAACAACAACTCGAGACAAAGCTTCACGATATCTTCGCTTGGCCGAACGGAGAATACAGGTTCACAAGGCAGGCAAAGGTTCCGGCCGCCACGGTGCAACTCGAGGCCACTCCCGCCGAACTGATATATGAAGGGATTCGCAAGAAATTCGACCCGGACCGAATGCGCAATGAATTGGAGGCCCTCTCCCGTAAATTCGTGGACCGGTCACCCGACCCTATTTACGGTTCTCAGGACATGGGGCTCGACCCTGATGAGGAGGCTTTTCTATTGCAACTCGACGGGACGCAAAGTGTCTATGACCTGATTGCATACGGCCCCCTCGGTGAACTGCATGCCAGGCAACTCTTGTACGCACTAATATCCGCAGAAATCGTGTACTTGTTGGACGTGGCCCGTATTCCTCCACCCCCTCAAGACGCGGGACCTCCACCCTTGAGGGAGGTATCCGGCGTACATGTACCAAAGGAAATACCAAGACTCGACCGGCTCGGAAAGACTGACCGCCTGACGCTCACCGAGGAAGAACGCAACACCAGGGAGAAACTGGCCAACTACTTCATGGAGATAAAGAACAAGGACTACTTCCAAATCCTCGATGTTCCCAGAAACGCATCAAGGTGGGAGATAAAAAAGGCCTTCCTGGAACTTGCCAAGGAATTCCACCCGGATAAACACTTTGGAACCGCTACAAAAGAAATCAAGGAGATCGCGGAAGAAATTTTCGCCATTATAAGCAAGGCTCACGATGTACTGACGGATGACCAGGACAGGGCCGAGTACCTTCGCCAGCTTTCCGGCGGAAGGCCGAAGGATGTCTCAGACGAAGTAAACAAGATACTCGCTGCTGAAGGCCAATTTCAGAAGGGAGAGGCCTTGCTGCGAAAAAAGAAATACGACGAGGCAGTAAACAGTTTCAAAGAAGCGGTCGACCTTTACGGCGATGAGGGTGAATTTCATGCGTACCTCGGATGGGCGCAGTACAATTCAAATCCGGGCGACCCGTCCATCCTTAAAAAAGCGAGGCAGCACTTACAAACCGCCATCAGGTTGAATCCCAAGCTGGACAAGGCATACCTTTTCCTGGGCTATATCTACAAGTCCAACGACCAGAGACACCTGGCCGAACAACAGTTCGAAAAGGCGATACAGTGCAACCCGGACTGTGTCGAGGCATTACAAGAGCTGAAACTCATATCCAGGTCCAGGAGAAGGCGCTGATCCGCGATTGAAAAATGTCATACCCTCCTGGTAGAGTGCTTCCTCGAATGGAGGTAAATTATGGGTAGTGTAAACAAAGTTATTCTGCTTGGAAGACTAGGGTCGGATCCGGAGCTTCGGTACACCGGAAGTGGACAGGCAGTGGCGAATTTCAGGCTGGCTACTTCCGATCGCATTAAGAAAAACGACAACTGGGAGGAACGCACCGAGTGGCATAAAATCGTGGTGTGGGGAAAACTGGCTGAAAATTGTAATCAATACATCTCCAAGGGCCGCGAGGTCTATGTCGAGGGAAGGCTCCAGACCAGGCAGTGGGACGACAAGCAGGGTAATACGAGGTACACGACCGAGGTCGTGGCCAAGGAAGTAGTATTTCTCTCCGGCGGCAGGCAACAGGGCGGTTCCGGTGCGAATCAAGCACCGGCCGATTCCGGTGGTCAGGCATCTCCGTCAGAACCGCCTGTTCCCGGCGACCCGGACATTCCGTTCTAGCAGTACGTCGCGGTTGATTCTCGATTGTGTTGATTCGATTGGGCGAAAGGAGGACAAGGTGACCGAGCGTGATTTCAGTCGGCTGACCACGCTGGCATCCTGCGCGGGTTGAGCGGCCAAGACCTCGCCCGAGGTTTTGGCGCAGGTTCTGCGCCCGCTCAAAAGGATGTTTGGAGACAACGCCGCACCAGGCGTGGTGGCGGGGCTCGCCTCAATAGATGATGCGGCGGCCTTCAGGGTTGCAAAAGGCCGGCTATCGGTATTCACACTCGATTTTTTCCCACCTGTTGTTGACGACGCCGGGGATTACGGGGCCATTGCAGCGGCAAATTCAATGTCAGACGTTTGGGCTATGGGCGCCGATCCCGTAATGGCCCTGAACATCGCCTTGCTGCCTCCTGACATGCCGCCGAGCATAAGGGAAAAGATACTCATCGAGGCAGGAAAACAAGTAAAGAAGGCCGGGGCGGTAATAGCAGGCGGCCATACCATGGACAACAAAGAGCCCATATTCGGGCTCGCGGTTTTCGGGCTGGGGCGTGAAGACGAACTTATGAGCAAGACATCTCTTGTTCCAGGCAGCATGATAATCCTGACCAAACCGCTGGGCTCCGGGGTAATAACAACTGCCGCCAAAAAGGATATGGCGCCGCCAAGTTCAATAAAATCAGCCGTTTTCTACATGAGACAGCTCAACATGGACGCTTCCAGAATTGCCAGAAAACACAAGGTGACCTGCGCCACGGATGTCACGGGATTCGGCATGTTGGGGCATTGCCTCGATATGTGCTCGAACCGACCGCTCGGTATGGAAATATGGCTCCCTGCAATAGACTTTATCCAGGGTTCCCTCGACCTGGCTGAAAAATGGCTCTTCCCTGGTGGAGCTGTTTCAAACCGCTCTGCCTATTCCAAAATGGTTGAAATAGATCCTTCCATAAATCCCAATGAATCCATGCTTCTTTTCGATCCCCAGACAAGCGGCGGATTGCTGCTGCAGGTGGAGCCGTCTCGTGTTGATTCAATGCTCTCGGACCTGGAAGTCAAGGGTTATCGGGCGTCTTGTATCGGCCGTGTCGTCGAAAGGGATGACCCTGTGAAGATACATGTATCGAATTCCCGGCCATAGAGCCGTAAGCGCTCCCGGCATAATGCCCGGCGCCTGCTTGTCAAGACGCCTTTATTGTTGTCCGGGGAAAAAGGGCAGGAGGCTTTTGTCATGTTTCACTTCAAACCGGTATATGGATTGTTCCTATTGCTTGCCGCATCAGCCTTTTACACAAGTCTTGGATGTACCAAGGGCAGGATAGGCGGGCCAACGAAAGATGAGGCGGAAAACCAAACCGAAGCCGATACAGGCGATGACGTTGCTTCCGAAGTAAATACCGACTCTGAAATCGGCGCCGAACTCGGCAGGGATGCCGACACAGGCCCCAAAGCCGATGCCGATATTTTTCAAGACAGGGAAGTCGATTCGCAGGCCGAAAGGCTGGAATCAGATGGAACCAACCATGACATGGCTCCGAGCATCAACGGCTGGCAGCCGACAGGCCTGTCCGGTGGGGGCGGCATGTTCGCGCCGTCCATAAGCGGGCTCGATCCGGATCTCATGATGATAAACTGCGACATGTCGGGCGCATACATAACAGAGGACGGCGGACATTGGTGGCGGCTCATACCTTTCAAGGAACTTCAAAGTTACCTGCACTGTCCTGTGGCCTTTCATCCAAAGGATCCAGGCGTGATCCTGGCTCCCCGATGGAGCAAGCTCAGGATATCCCGCGACAAAGGCCGTACATGGCATGACTGGTCCGATCTCGGCGAATCCGCTTACGGCAGGATCCGTTTCGACCCTGACGATCCCAACCTTGTCATTGCAGGAACACAAAACGGCTGCCGCGTATCAAGGGACAGCGGCAAATCCTGGATCAAATGCGATGGTCCAAAGGGCGAGGCCCTGGACGTTCATTTCGATCGCACGTCGCCTGTTAAAACCAGGATCGTCTTTGTAGGTACCCGCATTGGAATCTGGCGCTCGGACGATGCAGGCCGAACCTGGACCAGGAAAACCTCGGGCCTTCCGGATGACGGCACAAAAATAAACGGATTCGCCGGAGGTTCCAGCCCGGATGCCGGCATTGTCATGTTGTACTGCACCGTGCCCGGTACAAACGACAACGGTACCTTCAACGGCGGAGTATTCCGCTCGTCCGACCGGGGTGAGACCTGGCAATGGGCCATGGGCCGCGGTATCAACAAAGATACAAAACAATACGACCAGTGGGCAGCCGGATCCATACCACAGTACACCTGGGTGCTAACCAGTGACACGGCGCCACAAACCGTATATGTAATGAATTCGAGCACAGGTTTCTGGCCCCCGCACGATGAAAACGTCTGGCGCAGCGACGACAGGGGCGACACCTGGCGCGAGACATTTTTCATGGACCCGCGCTTCGATCAATATAATGTTGAACCCAACTACGTAACCGCATCCATGGGACAATCGTACAAGGGAGGTGATCCTCCATTCGGCGCGGCCTTGAGCCGACTCGATCCTGACCAGGCGCTCATCGAGTGGAGCAAGTGCTATATCACGCACAACGGTGGTGTTTCGTGGTTCAACGGCCATACATTTCCGCCGCCCGGAGTCAAACCAGGCCCGGACACACCGTGGGTGAACAACGGGCTCGTGGTGACCACGACATGGCACTACTACGTGGATCCACACCAAAACGACAGGCATTACATTGCGTATACCGACTTGGGCTTTGCGCGGTCTGAAGATAGTGGAAAAACCTGGATCTGGTGGGACAAAGAAGGCCGCGCTCCATGGACCAATACATGTTACGAGATGGCATTCGACCCCGACGTCGCAGGCAAGATCTGGGGAGCATTCTCAGAGGTTCACGATATACCCAACGCCAACATCATCCGCAATCGCCACTGGGGAGGAAACCCGGAGCGAGGTAAAGGGGGAGTAGCCCTGTCAACAGATTTCGGCCGAACCTGGCAGAGCGAGACCAGCGGCCTGCCCGAGGCACCGGTCACAAGCATCGTGCTCGACCCTGCGTCACCAAAAGAATTGCGAACATTGTACGCAGGTGTGTTCGGCCGTGGAGTATACAAATCCACGGACGACGGCAAGACGTGGACCAATGTCAGCAACGGTCTCGGCGATCCATCCAATATGCGCGTGTACAGGGTGGCGCTGCACCGTGACGGCACCCTGTTCGCGTTGATAACCGGCCGAATGGTCGGCGATTCCTTCAGGCCCGGGGGAGTGGGGCTGTACCGCTCGTCTGATCGGGGAGCCTCGTGGACCAGAATAACCAACGATCCCATATTGCTTTGGCCCAAGGACTTCCAGGTGGACCCAAGGGACAGTAAGGTGATCTTCATAGGAGCTGCAGACGCCGGCAACGACCAGGGCGGGCTTTACCGCACGTTGGACGGCGGCGCGACCTGGAAAAAGGCAGCTCGCTTCGGCCGCGAGCACTTCGGCGCGTATTTTCATCCCACCCGGCCTGGCTGGGTGTACGCCACGATGTGCGAGGGAACCCCCGAGTGGTCCTTGTGGCTGAGCAAGGATAACGGCGACACATGGACTCCGTTCAAGAGCTTTCCGTTTGCCAATACCCAGAGGGTGCAGTTCGATCCGGGTAACCCGGATATCATATATGTGACAACTTTCGGAGCAAGCGTGCTTAAAGGACCTGCACAGCCTGAATAGCCATGCCTGGCAGGGCCATTGCCTTTCCCAAGACCCTCCCCACCCGAGACCCTCCCCACCCAGGTTGATTTCCACCCGGCCCTCCCCACCCAGGTTGATTTCCAGGGCATCAAAAACCTGCTGTCATTTCATAAAGTTGTAGGGGCAGTTAACGAACCGCACATGCGAGATTCAAGCCAAACAATTTGTATTTTTGTCTCCTGGACAGGGGCGGAGTAATCACCTGGGGCATGGTCCCAACCAACCCGGAGCCCTTGGCAGGGAGACCCTGGATTCCATGGGGGCTCGCATGGTGCGACTCCTGGAAACCCTCGTACAAAAGGGATTGGACCCGGACCTGTTACTGGATCGGCCACAGATTTCGCCTGCGACCTGCTGTCTTGTGAGCCCGGACGGCGAGGTGACCGTGGACAAGGCGTTTTCCATGACAAGGGACTTGGCAAAAGGACTACGAAGCAGGTATAAAATATAAGCAATATTAGCATTGTACCGCTGGATTTTTCTGGGAGGAGTCAATGAGGATCCTGGTAACCTTTTCGTTGTTGATACTCATGCCGTTGGCATCACCTTCGGCGGATGACGGTGTACCGGCCGGTGCGGCAGGGAACTGCATGACCTGCCACAAGGAAAAGACGCCCGGTCTGTACAGGCAATGGTACCTCTCAGAGCACGCCAAGCACAATGTGACGTGCCTGGATTGCCACCAGGCTGCCGCAGGTGACCGGGACGGCTTCGTGCACGAAGGCGTTCGCATAGCCACCCTGGTCACTCCAAAGGATTGCGGCAGATGCCACAAGACCGAGCAACAGGAGGTCGAGGCCTCGTACCATGCCACGGCCGGCCGGATTCTCGAATCGGCCGATGCGTACCTGGCCTTTGCTGCAGGAGGGCAACCAGCGGCGATAGCAGGCTGTGAGAGCTGTCACGGAAGCAAGATCCGGATCGATCCCTCGTCACCAAACAAGCTTAATCGGGACACCTGGCCCAACTCCGGTATAGGCCGCCTGAATCCGGACGGATCCAATGGTTCCTGTACGGCCTGCCATACGCGGCATCAATTTTCCAAGGCCCAGGCCAGGCGGCCCGAGTCGTGCGGCAAATGCCACCTCGGTCCTGACCATCCCCAGGAAGAGATCTACCGGGAATCCAAACACGGGAACGTCTTTTACACGCACGTGAATGAAATGAATCTCGGGGCGGACAGGTGGGTTGTCGGTTGGGACTACAGCGCGGCTCCAACTTGTGCAACGTGTCACATGTCGGCTGCGCCGAATCAGAAGAAGACGCACGACGTGGGAAAGCGTATATCCTGGACCTTGAGGCCGCCCGTTTCCAAGATGAAACCACACTGGAGGCAGAGGCGCGAGAACATGAAGCAAGTGTGTACAGCATGCCACGGCCGTCGCTTCGTGGACGGCCACTACAGGCAGTTCGACGGTGTCGTGCAACTATACAACGAGAAATTCGCCAAGCCCGGCGGCAGGCTCATGGCTCTCATCAAGAAGAAAGGACTCTTGAAACGGGCAGCCAGGTTCTCTAATAACATCGAGTGGATCTACTGGGAAATCTGGCACCACGAAGGCAGAAGGGCCAGGCACGGCGCATCCATGATGGGTCCTGACTACACATGGTGGCACGGCATCTACGACGTGGCCAAGCATTTCTACTTCGACCTGCTCCCGGCCGCCGGGGAACTCGGTGATCCCGAGGTCGATAAATTCGTGGACGAGCTTTTAAAGGATCCCATGCATAAATGGCTGTCCAGATCCACGTCGGACATCAAGAAGGACATCAGGTCCGGCAAGATGCAGGAGCTGTACAAGGATATGTTCAAACCGGCGGGCGAGTAGCACATGTCGCGGACCGTCTCATGGATCCTGCGGTTCCTGCACGGGTTGGCTGCAAATACCTTGAGTTCGGCAGGAGTGGTAATAACCACCAGCAGCTTCCTCGCCTTTGTCTTCCTGGAAATATTGAGGCTGGCCGGGCTGATCACCAATGCATACCTGGGACTGGTCACGTACCTGGCACTGCCGGCGTTGTTCATTCTCGGGCTGCTCTTGATACCCTTGGGATGGTGGTTGTTGGGCCGGCGCACGCCGGCGGCCGGGAAGATCGAAGAGCGCTTCGGCAGAGATGCTACAGAGCCGGGACGCCTCGGTTCGAAGCTTTTCCTGACCATAGCCGCGTTCACGTTGCTGAACCTTCTGTTTCTCGGTGCTGGAAGCGTGCGCATGTTGGGATTCATGGATGAGCCGGTGTTCTGCGGGACCGCATGCCACAGTGTTATGAATCCGGAATGGACCGCATACCAGAGTTCACCGCACGCCAGGGTAAGATGCGTCGACTGCCACGTGGGACAGGGACCGGAAGCCGCCCTGGACGCAAAGCTCAACGGCATCTGGCAGATGATATCCGTGACCTTCGACCTGTACGAGCGTCCGATCCCGACACCGGTGCACAACTTGAGACCTGCCCGGGAGACCTGCGAGCAATGCCACTGGCCCGAGGCCTTCTATGGAGACAGGATAAAACGTATCGTGCATTATTCCATGGACCGCGACTCAACGCCCAGATACACCACCTTGTCATTGAAAGTCGGCCCGGGAAAGTTTGGCCCTGGAAAAACCAACGACGGCAGAGACAGCAAGCAGGGACACATACATTGGCATGTGGCTTCCGGGAACCTGGTCAGGTACGAGCCCGGAGATCCGAGCCGCCTTTCCGTGAGATGGGTAGAGGTCCGTAGGGCGGACGGCACGTTCGAGAGATACACCAACCGCAGGCTGTCTTCGGTACATGGACATGGCCTCGAGGTTCGCGTGATGGACTGCGTGGATTGCCACAACAGGGCCACACACATATACGAGGGCCCGGAAGACGCAGTGGATCGCCTGATACGTGAAGGCGCCATAAATCGCAAGGTCCTGCCCTTTGCAAAGAGACAGGCCCTGGCGGCCTTGACGGGCGAGTATGCGCCAGGGGACGCCGCAACTGGTATCGACCTGGACTTCAGGGCATACTACCGCGGTAACCAACCGGGGACGGCTGCTGCATCGGACACTGTAATAGACAAGGCCGTATCGGCCCTGCAGTCCGTGTACACGAGGAACGTGCACGAAAACATGAACGTCACCTGGAACGCATACCCGAACCACCTGGGACACCGCAATGGTCCTGGTTGTTTCAGGTGCCACTCCGAGTACCTTGTGAACAAACAGGGCAGGGCCATGCCACACGACTGCACACTGTGTCATTCCATGCTTGCATACGACAGCAACGATCCGTTCGAGTTCCTCTCCCCGCCGGATCCCGAAAGTCCGGACTGCAAGATGCACCTGTACCTGAACCAGGAGTTCACGGGGCATGCACGCGGGTCGTCCCGGGACCCGTGCCCGATGAGCAGAAAAGCTTCAAATACGGGAGGGAAGTAACATGGTCAACCCGGTCAATTACAGGCTGCAGGTTTGAGCCCTTGCCCTTGATTCATGGGCCATGTTGCTTATTCTCGTCCAAAGGGCTGGTGAAAATTCAACTCTTCTATCCAAAAATACAAAGGGACCTTGAACAAGGGCACGGCAACCCGGGTTTCAGGGTATCGAGCTGCAATATACCTGCTTGCTATCTCCTATGGTTGCCGGTCAATGCCCGCCCTTGACAAGATACATGATTTTGTTACCACCTGAATAAACGAAAATCTTCCCTTGACCGGGAAAAAGGAGTTGCCGGGTGGCGGAAAAATCAAGAGAAAAAAGCTTGCGTCTTGTTTTCAGCCTGTGTCTTTTACTCGCATCCTGGTCCTGCTTTGAGCAGGCTCCCGGAGTCCCTTTGGTTGAAAGACCGAAGCCGAAATTATGGCAGAACGTGTTTAAAGCGCCTGATGTGCCGGATGCCTTTTCACCGGCCATGGCCGACGGGTTCTCATCATGGGGAGTATACAAGGACAAGCAGGCCCTGGCTGCAAAGCAGGGAATTTCCCTTCGCAGGCTCAGGCCCGATTACATGAGTTTGTCCTTTTTCGGTATTGGCAACGGAAGAGTCTTTGCATTCGAGGGAGGAACCTATCCGCTCAACACGCTTCACGACATGATCGGCCCGGACATGCAAAAAGGAACCGAGGGCTTTTTCGGTGATGTCTCCCTGCAGGTAGGCAGTGACCCGTCGGCTGCAAGACTCTTTGAAAAGGAATGGATCTTCAGGGCGAGAAATGCTCCGGTGACGATCACAAAGGCAATCGTAGAAGGTGGAGATATTGCCTTGTACACCCTGGACTTTGCACCAAGGGGGCTGCCCCGGGACCATATTCTTGTGGAAAACACCATTATCAGGGTTGCGATCGTGGAAAACCTGTCCGGCCAACCCGTAAAAGGTTTGGAGGCATTCACCACAGCGGCGACCAAGTGCAGCGTGTCCGGCAATACGGCGGGAGAGCAGAGAAACGAAAAGGTAATACGATACACCTGTCTCGACGGCACGTGTGAGACGTACGAACCAAGCTCGAGCACTATCAACGGCGGCCTGATCTTCAGCCTGGACGACCTCCGGCCCGGAGCAACAAGGGAACTTTCAATGGTATTCGCATTTACGACACAGGATAGATCTAAAGATGGAGATGCAACGATTTCAGATGCAAAAGAGATTGGCTGGCGCAAGCTCCTCGAGTACACGACGACCTGGTGGAAAACCTGGCTGGATGCGACCACCACGATTCACACACAAGATCCCAAGGTAGACGATCTCCTCCAAGGTTTGAAGATGACGTTAAAATTACAGCAGACCGCGACAGGTTCCGCCACGCCCATATCCCATTATGCATCCACGTGGACCAGGGACCAGATGGGATGGGCACGCTACTTTCTCGCAATCGGGGACTATGAGGATGTTGCCTCCATTCTGGACTATGCGTATGCAGCAGCCTGTTACAACGGCGGCCTGTACAATGCAGTGGATTCGAACCTGGATCCGGACAAGGCGCCGGATCCCCCGGACTGGCTGTCCCTGCCCGCCGGCTCGGGAAGAACTGCTGCAGAGGGGCCTTCATACATTCCAATCATGTACGACCTGTTGTACCGTTCAACAGGATGGCTCGACAGAATCGAACAAAGGCTGGATTATCTCCAGTACTGCATTACCTGCCAGCAGGTGAATGAACAGGGTCTTCTCGGATTCAGCGGAGACGAGACCTTTCGCACTGCGATGGCAATCAATCTTGGGATGGACGCTACATTTTCCTTCGAGGATCTTGCATACTCGGCCAACTCTTCTTTCCTGTTCCTTGCTGCAAAAGAAGGTTTCGCACGCATGACCAAGGCGCTGGGCCGATTGGAAAGAAATAAAGATATCGGGGCCCGGGCCGCACTGGTGCTGAATGGGCTCGAAAAACACTTCCTCGTGACCGGCAAGGGATACTATGCGCCCTTTCTGCTCAAGGACGGCCTCGTACCCGGTCCTGCTCCGTTCGAAGACGTGAATACCAAGCCCTTGTGGCTTGGTGTAGAATCAATTCCGGGACAGAGGGAACAGGATAACATAGAGGCACTGATCGATTCCGCATACAGGGGAGATGGCCTGGTTGTTTCACATTCGGGTCAGGACGTGGAGATATTCGGCATCAACCTCGGCAATGGAATTTACACCGGCATGAGCCCCGGATACGTGTTGTACGACTTGACTGCAATGAACAGCCCGCTTGCAAAAGAGGCTTTCAATGCCCTGAATGTCGTGGCCGACCTTTCGGGCAATTTTTCAGAGGATATTCAGTTCGATGGAAACAGGCCGATACAGCCATTCTACTTTCCCTCGGGCGGGCAAGGAGAACTTTGGACAAGGTTCAGACCCTGGGAAGGCGGAATATGCGGCGAGGCAGCTCTTTATTATCTTACCGGAAGAAAACTCGATTGCCCGGAATCAACCCTGTCCCTGTTTCCAAGGCTCCCCAACAATTGGAGCAAGCTCGAAGTCGAAAATATGCGGCTTTGTCCCAGTGACGACTTGAACTTCACACTGGAGGATACAGGAACTTCATTGCTTTTCACAATAGAGGCATCCTCTCTTTCCAAGCCCTATGACCTTACATTGAATCTTGCTGTTCCAGGCCCCATGACCCATCCAAGAGTCATGATAGGCGATAATGTCCTGGGGCAATCGGATTACCTTGTCACCAGGAAAGGGGACCAAGAGATACTCACCATCGACATGAAACTCGATACGGGCAAGGTAATTAGCGTAACTTACTGAAACTTTGTGCTCTCTCTAATTCCATGTCACTGCTCCCAGCAGACCTTGCCCAGCTTCAAGGGCGCCGCCAGGCATTCGTGGGCCGGCACCACGCGGACCGAGAATCCCAACCTTCCGCTCCTGCCGGTCGGAGCGTACCCTCTGAACAGGAATAGTCCGTCACCAACCCTCTCGGCGAACTTCATTTTTACCACCTCGGTCTTTCGTATCTCACTTTCCCTTTCCACTTGGCCGCAATAGAGCTGAACCGACACATCCTCGGGTTCCAGCCCGTCCAACCGGGCTATAACGTCGACTCTCAACCTGCCATCCATCGGAATGTCGGATTGCTTATCGTATTCCACCTTTTCGATCCTTGTATTGCCCCAGCCGGCTTCCACCTTTTTCAGCCATCCGGAAAGCTCCCTGGCCTTGAGAAAATCATTACCTGCAAGCATCCGGTAATCACGGGCCGCCGGCAGATAGTACCATTCAACGTATTCCTTGACCATTCGAGTCGTGGTGTACGTCGAAGCAAGCCGTTTCATAGAGGCCTTCACCCTCTGAAGCCATGCCCTGGGCAATCCATCCTGTCCTCTTTCCCAGAACAAGGGTATTATTTCATTTTCCAACAAGGAGTACAATGCGTCCGACTCGACCTTGTCCTGATATTCGTGATCTTCTCCGTATTCCTCGCCTGCTCCAATGGCCCAACCAAGGTCATCCTGAAACGCCTCGGCCCACCAACCATCCAGTATGCTGGCATTGAGCCCGCCGTTCGGAAGTACTTTCATACCGCTCGTACCACTCGCTTCCCTCGGTCTTCTCGGCGTATTGAGCCAGAGGTCCACTCCCTGTACCATGTACCTTGCCAGGTTCAAATCATAGTCTTCGAGAAAAACCACCCGGCCTCTCAAGCTTTCCGAAGATGCGAAACGAACTACATCCCTGATGAGACTTTTGCCTGCCTCGTCCTTGGGATGGGCCTTGCCCGCGAACAATATCTGAACCGGCCTGTCTGCATCGTTGAGAAGTCCGGCCAACCTGTCCGGATCGGCAAACAAGAGGGTCGCCCGCTTGTAAGTCGCGAACCTTCGCGCAAAACCGATGGTAAGGGCATCTGTCCGAAGCACGTCCTCGACCCGCACGCTCTCGGACATTCCCCTCTTGAAAAGCTGGGCCTTCAACCTCTTCCTTGCAAAGGCCACCAATCTGGTCCTCCTGCGTTCATGCACGGTCCAGAGTTCCTCGTCTGGAATTTCATCCACCCTGGCAAAGGCCTCGGGCGCAGCCGGGTCCTCCCGCCACAAGGTGCCGAGATACCTGTCAAGCAGAGATGCCATGTCGCCTGATATCCACGAACCCACGTGAATACCGTTGGTCAAGGGGCCCACCGGCTTTTCATCTTCGGGCAGATCCGGCCATATGTGACTCCACATCTTCCTGGTCACCCTGGCATGCAACTGGCTGACGCCATTGATCCTGGATGACAGCCTTATTGCAAGCATCGCCATGTTGAAATTCTTCTTATCATCCCCTGCCGTTTCCCTGCCGAGGTCCATGAATGCTTTTGGAGAAAGGCCGAATACATCTGCATAACCTTTCAAGTACTTGATTACCAGCTCGGCCGGAAAAACATCGAATCCGGCAGGCACGGGAGTGTGTGTGGTGAAGAGGTTGCCGGCCGATGCAGCCTGCCGGGCCTCATCGAAAGCCAGGCCCTTCTCCTCGATGAGAACCCTTATGCGTTCCAAGGCAAGGAATGCCGAATGACCTTCATTCATGTGGCATACATCCGGATCTATACCCATCATCTTCAATGCACGCATCCCGCCTATTCCAAGCACCATTTCCTGTCTTATCCTGGTCTCCAGGTCTCCGCCGTAAAGTCTTTCGGTCACGGCCCTTTCCTGCGGTCCGTTATCCTTGAGGTTCGTGTCCAGGAGGAAAAGGGGCACCTTCCCCACATCGGCTCTCCAGACTTGGATCAATGTCTTTCGGCCCGCAAGGTCCATATCAAAAACGAGCTGCCGTCCCCCCGGATCCATTACCCTTGACAAAGGCATGTTGAAAAAATCGTTGTCACTATACTTTTCCTGTTGCCAACCGGATGGATTCAAATACTGCTGGAAATAGCCCTGCCGGTACAGAAGGCCCATACCGACCAATGGAAGTCCCAGATCGCTTGCAGCCTTGAGATGGTCTCCGGCCAGGACGCCAAGCCCTCCCGAATATATGGGCATGCACTCGGTGAGACCGTATTCGGCTGAAAAATATGCAATATTGAGTTGGCCCGGGACCTCTTCAAGGCGTGAAAACCACCTCGGCCTGTGCAGGTATTCATCAAGCCGTTCCCTTGCCCTGTCGAGATGTGCCAGAAAGGCTTCATCATTGCTTGCCTCGACAAGCCTCCGGCTGTCCAGCCTGCCTACAACCAGCATTGGATTATGGCCGCTTTCTTCCCACAAATCCGGATCGAGCCTCCTGAAAAGCGCCAACACCTCGTGGTCCCAACTCCAATACAGGTTCCTGGTAAGCCTGGCCAGCTCGGCGATTTTCCCGGGCAACCTCGGAACCACCGTGTAGGAATGAACTTTCATATGACAAGCCCTCCACGCTCTCATGTAAGCTGCATGACTCGATCGTCAGATACGGACCAGGTCTTTGACCTTTCCTCTTGCCACACCAATCAAGGTATCGGCCGCGCCATAGTAAACCAACACACTATCCTCGGGACCGAGTACATCCTTTTCCTCCATGGGGACCATGCCGCAAGTAAAAACGACCCTTGGAACCCAGTAGTCATCACCATCCGCATTGCCTATTTCGTATTCCATCTCCGGTTCGAGCACCGGGTTTGGAGAGCGGTAGATCACTCGACTCGGATCGTTCGCATCCATGAGCATCACGCCCAGTCTGTAGTACCTCTCATAATCCACGCCATGGTACAGGTTCAACCATCCAAGCTCTGTCTTGACGGGAGGTGCACCTGCACCTATTTTAACTCCGTCCCACATCATGCCGGGCCTCGGACCGGCCACTATTTTTTGTCCGGTCCTTGGCCACGGGCATTCGAGGTCCTGTAGATAGGATATCCAGAGATTCGGATCCAAGCGGTGATACACTACATAACTCCCGGAAAACCTTGCCGGATACAACACTCCGTCCTTGTTGGACAGACCTGGAAAGGCCAATCCCCATCTCTTCCATTTATCGAATTTCCCGTCCAGGAAATCATTGATGTCAATCGAGGCCACGGCTATTTGCGCCAACCTTCCATCCCACGCCGTATAGACCATGTGCAACTTTCCATCCATCACAGTCACCCTGGGATCTTCGCAACCAGCCGATTCTTCGGGAGTGCCCGGTGAAAACACGGGCTCATCGATCCTTCCATCGATGTTCACACCGTCCCTGGTCCATGCGAGTCCGATCCTGGAAACCTTGTCATCTCCGAATGCCCTGTACAGGATGTATATTTCACGGTTCAACCTGACTGCAGCGGCGTTCAGTACATATGTGCTCTCCCATGAATGTCCGGCAATGGGTCGAAGTATGGGACCGCTGCCGAGCCGCTCAAGCTTGGATGCGGGTTTTCCCCTTGTCGTACTCTGAATGACCAGCAAGTTATCAGGGTCGGCGGATGTACCCAGCAGGTGATTCCCCAGATCCTCATGTTCCCTTCCCTGTCCCATCAGCCTGAATACCGCGTTGTCCACAACAGCCTCGTCACCTATTCCCGACGCTTGAATGTAACTTGTAAGAAAGTCCCGGGTCGCCCAATCCCTTTCCACAAGAGAGGACAATGGCGTCGGCGCCCCGGTTCCACCCCGGTGACTGTAACTTGACCAGGTCCAAATCGAGAGGGGCACGAACGTCTGGTCACGCAAAGTGATGGATAAGTGGTAAACATCCATGGCAGCATCGAGAATGGATAAGGCCTCCGTTTCCGCATCATCTTTGGGCCGGTTTCTTCTATTCCGCCTATTTTGGACAAAATCCTTCAACCTGGCCGCAAGCATCCTCTGGTGCCTGCTTTCGAAGACATTATGAGCACTAAGCACCCTCCGTCCCCAGTGCCCCCTTATGGACGCCGCGAGTTTTGCTCCGAATGAATCACCATCCATTGCAAATTTACGCCATGCCTCGGAAAAGAGTTCGATGCCGACGATTTTCTTGATGGTCCTCAACAAGAACCATGACTTGGGAAACTCACCCCCGAAGTCGCTTGAACAAACACTGCTTACAACTCTTCCCGCCAATCTTGCCAGAGCAGCGGTTCCGTGAATGTCCAAGGCCCACGGCATCAATTCCGGGTCGATTATCCCGTAACCAAGCGGAGCCACATGGAACCAGTACGGGGCCGACTCCTTTTCGATCAGGTCCATGACCTTGTTCAGATAGGCCTGCCTGTCAGTCCATGCCGCCATTCCAAGGGCTGTATTCGGATCCGTCTGTTCCAGCAATGATGAAACGTCCGCGCATTTAACAGCAGTCAACAGATTGGGCGGAGGCAGGTTGCGCAGAATACTTGCCGCAGCTTTTGGGGTGAGTTGAAAGGTATCGCTGCGGGAAAACTCATCGACCGATTCCCTCGTGAGCCGTTCCACGTCCTTTTTCAAAGTCAAATCACCCGGCAGTAACACCGAGTCCAGGGCCTGTTCCAGGTGCTTCATGAAATCATGGACCCTACGTAGAATTTCGGCAGAGTCCCGGAGATTGTCCAGGTGCAGCCACTGCTTCGAGAACAGCCTGAACTCCTGCCTGTACTGATCCAGCAAATCTTTGTATACCTCGTTGGCGTTGGCCTTCTTTCCTTGCGGTCCAACCAGTTCCTGGGGAACGATTACGCTTACATTCGGTACGAACTGCCAAGCCCCCAGCAACGGCAGGTAAGGCTCTTCCTCCTGCTGTTTTTCAAGCCACCTGTTCTTCAACCCGGTCCTGCGGGAGACGAACTTTTCCGCCTGCAAATCCAAGATATGTTCCGCCTCCCTCATGGCTACATCGCGAAGCCCGGAACTTGGAGCATCACCTTGCACGCAAAGTTTCTTTTCCAGATCCTTTATTTCGGATGCGAATGCCCTCAACCTGGCGAGAAACAACGGAAACAAGCCGTCCACCACATCATCGGGGTGAAACCTGTCGTCAAAAGAATAGGCCAAGAGGAATTCCTCCAGTACCTGCAGCCACTCGTCGGATGTCAAACCAGGCGCACCCCCGGGATCATCGGCCATCATTTCCATGTGGGAGCGAAGGTCCCCGGGCAACAAGGCCCTGAACATGGTGTCATCAAAATGGTTGAATTCCAGCCTGAAACGTTTCTCCAATTCTATCGTGTCCAAATTGCAGGCCGGGGATGAAGTGTCGAGGCCGACTCCCATTACAGCAGGAGTCCTGAACAAACCCGGTCTCTTGGTCCACCATGAGCTTTGTCTATCGGCCAGGGTAAACAGGACGTGCGCCACTTGTCTGAATACGAGCTTCAACTTGCCCAGACCGCGGGCACGTACTGCCGGACCCAAGGAAACTTCACAAGGCTCTATTCCCAAGGTCATGGCGGTAACACCCAGCCAGGGCTCGAAACCAGCCTCTCCGACTTCATCGCACCAGCCGGTCTCCAGTTCCATGACCTTCCTGGCCAGGTATGAAGACATGCAAAGCAACCCGGATCCTGATTGCTTCAATCCAAGGTCGAATACACCTGCGAACATGGGATAGGCCAGCAATGAATCCACCGGCCCGGCCAGCGGATGCATGTCGAAATGCGCCCAGGCAAGATCGACACCATGGTTCCCGACCGTGTCCACGATTCTTGAAATCCATGCCGGATCGATTTCGCCGGGGCCGCCATGCTCAACCATGGAACGAACCGGGTCGTTCGGCATTAACAACAGGATTGCATTCATCCTGGCGGCCGCATCCATTAGAGCCGCCACGGCCCAGCCCCTGGATCGAAATCCCTGCGGCATGGCCATGATCGTGATGGAATCTTCCCGAGGCATGGCCAGGGATGAGGCACGGCGCCCGGTGCACTCGACCCCAACCACCCTGCCGTCAATGCGATATTTCTCAATGGCCTTGGTTGCGGCATCAATGGACCGCACTGTATCGAGGGAATTGGTGCATGTCACGCCGATGAGAACACTGCAAGGCCCAAGCGCCTCCAATTTTTCCAACATGTCCTCGATAGCCTCGATCGACATTGTACCGGCATCCATGCTGTTTTTAAATTTCAATATCGCCTCCAATAACTTGTCATTGATTAACCCGGGGACATGAATTTTACTTTACGGCTCTTGTTTGCATTCCTCTATTCATCCAGCCCTTGGCAAAAACAAGGGCTATCGGTGAAATCAATGCTATCAGGGCATAGATGAGCCACAATGTACCGCTCCTGGTCGCTTCGCCCGTCTCTGGTTTCGGCAGGTAGGTGGCAACAAAATAGCCTGAGTACATGCCGGTTATCATCTTGGTCAAAAACCATGGAAACTGGCCTATCCCCATGTAAACTCCGGTCTTGCCCTTGGGCGCTATCTCTGCAATCCATTGAAGAAACCGGGGCTGCCACATTGCCTCGCCGATAGACATGAATAGTACATATGTCAAGAACAAGTACACATTCGGCCCAACGGCAAGAAGCAACGTCGGCAGGGCCATCACGAAGGTCCCGTAGATCATCATCTTGTAAACATTGGCCTTGGCTGTCAGGCCTGCAACCAGGGGAGCCAAAACAAATATCAGGATCGGGTTGAGGTTGGAGAAAAATTCGAAATAGTCGCCCACGACCTGGCCGTGAAAGGCCCGGTCGAGATAATACGGCAATGTGAGCCAGTTGTGGGCGAACAACGTCTGAACAGGTATTAGTACGAATATGAAAAACGTGAACCTCGAATCCCTGAAAGGATGCTCGGGCCGCCTGTATATATAATCAGCGGCCGCACCCAAAGATAAAACCGTCGCCAATACATAGGCAAGATATTTCATCCACGGATTACCGGACAGCCTGCCGTTTGAAATCGCGATACCTGCGGCCAAGGCGCCTACAGCCAGGAGCACGAGTAAATATAGAAGTCTGTTATCTACATGTATCTTGTTGGCCGGCTCAGTTTTCCCATCATCCTGTATCTCATCTTCTTGTTTTTCTCCTTCTTCTCCGCCGGACTCCTGCTTCTCCTCTTCGACCCTTGCAACCGCCGCCTTATCTGTCTTCCTTGTGAGGATTGTTACCGTAATCAGGAGAGCCACTGCAACGAAACCCGTATATACCCAAAACACGGCGGCAAGCCCGTTAGGGGGAAAAATACTAACCGCCCTGTGCCTTACAAAAGGAGATATGAAGCCTGAAAAGAAGGCGCCGAGGTTCATCAGGCCGTATATGACTGCATATCCCATGGCCGCCGTCTTTGGACCGGTATATCTTTTTACCCCTGCGTACGCAGCGGGTTGAAACAGTCCGTAAGCAAGGACCATTATCAATAGGCCGGATGCCATGATAAAAAACATGGGAGACAAGATGCCTTGCCCAAAATCCATTGTGCCTGAAAATGCAATCAGGCCCCTGCCCAGAAGAAACATTACAAAGGATAGGACCAGGGCCTTTCTCACTCCTATCTTGTCACTGACACCACCCAGGAAGAGCATTGCCAGCGTTATGCCGCCGGTTACTCCGGAATACACCCAACCTGCCTGCTCGTCGGTAAGTCCTACGTTTTCCGAACAGAACTTGCCAAGTATGGTTAGTATCCCGAAGTAGACCAATCCCTCGATCACATATGGTACGTTGATTCCCCAAAGAGCCTTGGGCGCCTTGAAAAAAGCGACCAATGTCTGTCCCAGTTCCCTGAAGGCATCTCTTATTATTTTTTCCAGGCTCTGGTCTGTTTGTTCCTCTTGTTCCATCCCATCCTTGCCATTGTCATCCATGTCAACTTTCCTCTCACTTCTTGCTTCTGCGATACAGAACATACTCGGAAATATGAACTTTACATGTTTAGGCGGGTTTTCTCAATGATTCAAATAAAAAAAAGACCGGCAGGATCATTACCTTCGAAGGGGGGGGGAGCCTCCGAGAGGTCAAGAGTCATCCTGCCGGCCTAGGTATAGGGCAAAAGCCCCTAAACTGTGTGTCGAGGACATGGATGGGATGATCTCTGCTAGGAGGGGGGGAAAGCACCAAGGGAGCTGTGGTCTTCCCATCCACATCCTCAACGTCCTAGGTGTTCAAAGAACAAATACAGCTTTCCCTTTAGCAATCGCCATGCCAACAATTTGTCAAACCAATTTTGTTTACATTAGGTTCTCATTTCAATTAATACACTTTCAAAGCCGTTCAAAAATGATTAGCCGCATAGGGCATTGTTACCACAGAAAACCATTGACATCATTATTTTCCACTTGCAGTATTCGAACTGGTTGTGGTAAAAAAACCACTGCGCTTGAGTGGGGAAAGGAACAGAATGAAAGTACTGGTAGTAGACGATGATTCCAACACAAGGTACCTGATACAGGTTTTCTGTAAGGACATGAGCATTGATATTGTATTTGCATCGGACGGAATAGAGGCTTTGGACTTGATACAAGGCGGTAATATCAACTTGGTTGTAACTGACCAGCGAATGCCCAGGATGGATGGTGAGCAACTTCTTGTCAGGATCAAGGAATTAAACCCCGAGATACCGGTTCTGATAATGACTTCTTATGGAACAATCGAAAATGCGGTAAAGGTCTTTCAGCTCGGTGCATATGACTACATCACAAAGCCTTTGGAAAAAGAAGTCTTTTGTTCAAGGCTCAATAATGCAATAGATAAGCTCAAGCTCACCGAGGAAATCACCAGCCTTCGCCATAACCTCAAGGAACGTTCGGGACTGAATCATATTCTTGGACGAAGCAAGGTTATGCTCGATATTATTGATAAAATTCCGGTTATTGCAAAGACGGAGGCATCAGTCGTCATCTATGGGGAAAGCGGCACAGGCAAGGAACTGGTAGCAAGGGCGATCCATGACTTGAGTCCAAGGGCTACCGCGCCTTTCGTTACCGTTAATTGCGGAGCCTTGCCTGACACATTACTGGAAAGTGAACTGTTTGGTTACAAGAAAGGGGCATTTACAGACGCACGGCAAGACACTCCGGGCCTGGTCACTTCTGCAAATGGGGGAACACTCTTTCTGGATGAGATCGGAGAGGCCAGCCTCAACGTCCAGGTCAAGCTCCTGAGATTCCTGCAAGTTAAAGAATACAAGCCCCTGGGTAGTACAAAGACATTGAAAGCAGATGTGCGAATAGTTACCGCCACCAACAGGGACCTGAAAAAATCCATTGAAGAAGGCGGATTCAGGGAAGACCTGTACTACAGGTTGAACATCATCCCAATTCATTTGCCCCCCCTCCGGGAAAGAAAGGTGGACATCCCTTTGCTGGCAAACCATTTTTTAAAGAGATTCGCTAAAATCGCAAACAGAAACATGGCGGATTTTTCACCACTGGCCATGCAAAAATTGGTGACCTACAGTTGGCCCGGAAACATCCGGGAACTGGAAAACAAGGTTCAGCAGATGGTAATCCTTTCTGAAACCGACCGGATCTTGCCCGAGCACGTGAACCCGGGAGAAGAGGAAATTTACCTAATACCTGCTGCACAAGGTGAAACCGCCAGCCACGATAACACTCAAAAAACAGAAAATGAGCCACAGGAACTCGATTTATTGACAAGGGCCTTTGTCCTGGGAGGTGAAGATAACCTTGAGCGAGCAGGCAATTTCAAGCAGGAAAAACGAAAAGTAATAGAATCATTTGAAAAGATATATCTCAAAACCCTATTACGCCGGAATAATGGCAACATTTCCAGGGCAGCCAGAGAAGCTGAAATGCCAAGGAAAAACTTTTGGCAAAAAATGAAGCAATATAATATTCACAATGTTAATTTCAAAGCCTAGGGTTTTTTTACCTCATGCTTGTTTACCATCTAATGTTATAAGATTTTATTTGTTACAAAGATGATAGTCATTTGCGCACCGCGTTAAATATTTAAGAATCGCATAGAAAACCATTCCTTTTATCACCTGTTTTTGGCATGCACCTTGCTTATAATAGCAATCGACAAGGCTGACGCTTCTGCGCTACAGCCAACGCTCTTTTTCAGAGTCGTTAGAAATGCTGCGAGAACATCTTTTGCCATGTTGTCGTTGTTTTGTTCCACGTTGAAGCAGATGAGACAAGACATTATATTCCAGTTGGAGCTGTTGCGGCCGCTACCTGTTACTGAAGAAGCTACTCATTTTTACTGTTTTCTTTCCCTTCCCCCGGTTCTCACTCACCAGCTAGACAGAAACGTCAGCCTTGTCACTCTTCTATTATCTCGACAAAATCATTCCTGGACGATATGCGGCCCTCCCCACCCATGCGTCCCTCCCATGCGTCCCTCCCCACCCCGTCCCTCCCCACCCAGGTTGATTTTCAAGGTGCCTAAAATATGCTGTTATTTCTTGAATATAGGGGCGGTTCGCAAACCACCCATGCGTGATCCAATCCCAATAATTTGTATTTTTGCCTCCCGGACCAGGCCGGCTTTCCACCGCCCTCACCCCCTTTTGTCCCCCTCTCCCGCAGGGCGGGCGAGGGGGATCGTTTGGTACCAATAATTCCTGGGGCGTTGCCCCAGGCTGACATATTACGCCCCTTCAGGGCTTAATTTTTGCCAGGCATTCGAAGCATCCGGCCATACATCCCGCATCATAGGGACATTTTTTTTCAATTTAATCATTTCCAATTTAATCAAATAAAATCAATTCCCCAAAAGCCCCAAAGGGGCGAAATAAAATAGCCTGGGGCAACGCCCCAGGAATTGTTGCGAACAGCCTGAA